>NZ_JACJDP010000007.1:0-165999 GCF_014163575.1 Psychromonas sp. SR45-3 | reverse complement strand
TATTTCACCTATTTTAGCTATTTAAAAATAATAATTTTCCTCATTTTTCTGAATCATATCAATGTAATGTGACTAACAAGTCTCATCTTCAATACTTGTTCACTGTGCTTAATTTTTGTTTTTTATTTTTTGCTTTATTGATAACAAAGGAACATGCTTACGTAGTAAAGTTATTTGAGATTGGTGTGAGATCTGGGAGAAAGATATGTTTTTAACTTGTGATGGTGTTCCTGATAAATTAGGCGTTACATTTACATCTGAAGGTGTAAACTTTTGTGTCTATGCACGCCTTGCTAAAACAGTTGAGTTACTTTTTTTCGATCATAAAGATGCAAAAAAACCTTCTCATATTTTTAAACTTTCTGATGTCGCTAACAGAACCGCCTATTATTGGCATATTTCAGTCAAAGGTGTGAAAGCAGGGCAATTATATGGTTTTCGTGTGGACGGGCCTTATAGACCCTCTAGAAGAAATGAATTTTATCCTGAAAAAGTACTACTTGACCCCTATGCGTTGTTAGTAGAGCGTGGGAAAAATTTCTGTCGAGATGCCGCGCTAGGGAAACAATCCAATATCGATAAATGCCTAAAGGGTGTGGTTGTTGATATCGATGATTATGATTGGGGAGAGGATTTTCATCCACGCCATACTTTTGCCAAAACGGTAATTTACGAAATGCATGTAGGTGGTTTTACTCGTCATCCAAGCTCTGGTGTCGGCGATGATAAACGGGGTACTTATGCGGGCATAATAGAAAAAATACCTTATTTAAAAGAACTTGGGATCACTGCTGTTGAGTTAATGCCTGTGTATCAATTTGATCCTAGTGAGCATCATGCTGGTTTAGTCAATTATTGGGGTTATAGCCCTATCTCTTTATTTTCTGTACACCGTGAATATAGTGCTGACCAATCATTACTCGGTCCTATTAATGAGTTTCGAGATATGGTTAAAGCATTACATGCCGCCGATATAGAAGTTATTTTAGATGTGGTTTATAACCATACTGCAGAGGGTGATAAACAAGGCCCTACCTATTCGTTTAGAGGTTTTGACAGTTCAGATTATTATATTTTATCGCAAGATAAGAAACATTATATGAATTTTAGTGGCTGTGGTAATACCCTAAATGGTACCCATTCAGTTGTGCGTCGTATGATCATTGATAGTTTGCATTTTTGGGTTGAAAAAATGCATATTGATGGTTTTAGATTTGATTTAGCCTCGATCTTATCGCGCGATGAATCAGGGCATCCAATGCTAAGCCCACCGACGTTATGGAGTATCGATACTGACCCAATACTTGCCCCTGTGAAATTAATTGCAGAAGCATGGGATGCTGGTGGTTTGTATCAAGTTGGCAGTTTGGCAGGGCAGCGTTGGCGTGAATGGAATGGACATTTCCGTGATGACGTACGTCGTTTTGTCAAAGGTGACCATGGCATGATCACGCAATTTGTTGCACGTTTAATCGGTAGTCCGGACATTTATGGCGACCGCTCACTTGAGCCGGCAAAATCGGTTAACTTTATTACCTGTCATGACGGTTTTACCTTGGCTGATTTGGTCAGCTATAACGATAAACATAATCAGGAAAACGGTGAGAATAATGGAGATGGTTGTGACCATAACTTTAGTTGGAATCATGGTGTAGAAGGGCACACTACTGACCCTCATATTTTAAAATTACGTAATCAACAAATGAAAAATATGATGGTGATTAATCTACTTTCTTTAGGTACCCCAATGTTATTAATGGGTGACGAGATAGCACGAACACAAAAAGGCAATAACAATGGTTACTGCCAGGATAATATTGATTTTTGGCTGGATTGGGGTGACTTAGAAAAAAATAGTGAACAATTTCGTTTCACTAAAGCATTACTTGATCAACGCAATATGTTGGAATTTGTTTGTTTTGATGAATCAAAGCGTAACTCTTTGCATGACATTATTGCACAGGCTCGTATTAGCTGGCATGGAGTCAAGCTTAACAAGCCTAACTGGGGTGAAGATTCACATTCTATTGCATTAGAAAGCCAACACCCAGATTGTGGAGGAGTTTCATTTGTCATTTTTAATGCCTATTGGGAAGCATTACAATTTGAATTACCGAAAGCTCGACATGGTAAATGGTTACGTGCAGTGGATACCTCTTTGTCGGACGGAAATGACATACATATTGAAGGAGATAAAAAGCACTGGTTCAAGGACAGTTACTTAGCAGCGCCACGTTCAGTGGTTATTTTGACATGCTAAAGGGCAGTGGTTATTTTGATATGTTAATGGGTAGTGGTTATTTTGATATGTTAATGGGTAGTGGTTATCTTGACATATTAAAGGCGATTTTATTATTTTATGTTAAACATTGATTGGCCGATACAGGTATCCGTAACCAACTGTATTTTATTAATTTATCGTTTTGCTCTGATAATGAGCCTGCTAGTACCAGTAACTCTGCGCCTCCCGGAATCTTCATACTGATTTCACTAAGAGGCGAAAAATGCATTAAACTTACTTCTTCATGATTATCTTTGTAAAGTGGGGTGACATCGACACCTTTATGATCAGGATAGGCAACTTATCCCGTAAATTGTGTTTGTAATTGCACATGAGTCCTCTCTTCAGGTGAAAATTTCCACAATTTAACTAACCAATGATCATAGTTATTTTAAGCTGTTAACTAAATAGACTTTACTTTTATTGGTTAAGTCATAAGTTATAAATCATAAGTCATTAAATTGGGGGGGAGTTGTTTTCTTATCCAGCCCCTGAGATCTTAAGTATGCTTTTTAAACCAGAACTTGGCCGCTGTGATTGGCTAACTGTAACGCTTTTAGCCTTAGGGTATTGTTAAATAAACTAGGGTTACTTATGTGTTTTAACATCTGTTCATTGGGCAAACAGTCATCATCAACATAATCTACAAAATCGCCTGTTGAATCAAACACTAAAATATCAAAAGCTAATCGATCTAAACCGTATATACCACGATGGATCATATCCGCTGAGAATACTAATAGATCACCTGCTGCTAATTCAATTTGTTTACCCGTCGATAAACTATCACTGCTAAATTTTCGTTTACGTGCGAGTCGAACATCCAACTCTTCAGTACTATCCCAGCGTTTGTGAGAACCAGGTACAAGCTCCATGCCTGGTTCGTCAAATAGTGGCACGCGAAGATGTAATACTTGTGTTTCTTGAATTGCTTTTTGTTGACCTACGAGGTCGTGATCGTATTGGCAATCTCGATGCCAAAAGTTCTCTTGTTGCTGATTGTATGGATTAAAGAATAATTGCGTATTCATAAAAGCAGGGTGATTAGGGAGCACCGTATTAACCATATCCATTACTTTATTTGAGCTAATAAAATTAAATAGAGAAACACGATCATCATCATTTAAATATTCACTCCCCGTAATCAGTGAAGAATTAAATGCCTCTTCTTGGTAGAACCTTTTATTGGCCTGCTTCCATGCATTATGAAAGGTCAATATCACTTCTCTCAATGCACTTATTTCAGCTTCATTAAAATAGTTACGCATCACAAAGTAACCTTGATGGTCATAGCTTTGTTTGATGTTTTGGATGTTGTTGGCCATTAACGAGTGGTGCCTCAAGCGGTAAAAGTACATTTAAGGTATAACGGGTATAGCTGTTACCCAGTTTTTGGGAAATTAACCATTATGAATGTTAAGCGATATTAATTATCGCGTTATGATAACTGTAAATTAGTTAAAATCAAAAAACTAATCATGCTAACCCTGTAAGAACAAGTTGTATGCTGACCAATTTCATTAAGTATGTGATCAGCTATCTAGAGGAATGGGTATTAATCCTGTTCTTGTTTCGCGATATAAAAGCCAAGTTGTTGTATACCTTGTTCACGTTCTATTTCTGTTTTTTCACTAAAGTTAAGACGCATACAATGCCGATATTTGCCAGTAGCTGAGAATAAAATGCCAGGTGCAATACTGACGTTACCTTGTTTACATTGTGTCGATAGTTTTACTGCGTCATAGCGTTTGTTCAACTCTACCCACAAGATATAACCTCCCTTCGGAAAGCTGATACGCGTATCACTAGGAAAGTGTTGTTTGATGCATTTGATAAGATGATCTCGTCCTTGTTTATACAATAACCGTACTTTTCTCGTATGTCGTTCATAACCTCCACTTTTAATGAAATCTGCTATCGCCAATTGCGGTAAAGTTGGGCACATTGAACTGCTTACATATTTTACGTGGGTCACTTTATCTCGGTAGCGGCCAGGCGCGATCCATCCGACACGAATCCCTGGAGCAACGGTTTTAGAAAATGAGCTACACAATAAAACACGGCCATCTTCATCAAATGATTTGATACTTTTAGGACGGGGAGATTGGTAACTTATATCACCATAAATATCATCTTCGATGATGGTAATATCATAACTCTGAGCGAGCTGATAAAGGCGTTTTTTCGCTGCTTCAGGCATACTGTAACCCATTGGGTTATTGCACGTAGGGGTCACTAAAATAGATTTGATTGGCCACTGCTCTAGTGCAAGTTCTAAGGCTTCTAAACTTAATCCATTTTCAGCATTAGTTGGGATCTCGATAGCTTTTAAGTTGGCGGTTTTAATGGCTTGCATTGAACCATAAAAACTCGGTGATTCAACGGCAACAACATCACCAGGTTCAGTAACGGATCGTAAACAAACCGATAAACCTTCTTGGCAACCGGATGTGATCACTAGATCATCCGGGTGCAATACACAGCCCGAATGAGCAGCGAGCTTAGCTATTTGCTCTCTTAACACTAATGAGCCTTCAATATTACCATAGGGTAAACTCAGTGACGCTTGATGACGCATTAGTGATGTCATCTTTTTTAACAGTGGGGCCAAACTGGGCACTGTCATATTAGGCATTGCATGTTGCAGTTGTACCGTTGAAACATTTTCTTTGGCAAGCAGTACTTCTAGGACTTGTTGCCATTGTGATACTTCGATTGGTCTTTGGGCTGGACGAGAGGTCACTGGTAGAGTGGCTGCAATGGGTTTATAGGCAACAAAATAACCAGACTTAGGGCGGGCTTCAATTAAGTTTTCCATCTCAAGTTGATGATAAGCTTGTTGCACGGTTGAAATGCTGACGCAATGCTCTGTAACCAGTTGCCGAATTGAGGGCAATTTATCTCCCGCTACAAATAAACCATTGTGAATATTTTCACGTAAACCCTTTGCGACTTTATCGTATAATTTCATGCTATCCTTGCTTTCCTATTAATATCTACCTCAATCATTAAGTGCTGAAACTCTAAATTCAACTTGTTGTTTCTGATTTAATGAAAACGCACTGTTGCAGTTATGATGTTTTTATCTGTATTAATATACCTGTCAATATGAATTTATCACCATACAGTTTGTTCTTTTGTGCGCCATACAGTCATTTGTATTGGCTATCTGTATCTACAAAGTTATTTTATTTGAATCTGTATTGAGTTGTCGGCTTGTTTACAATGATCATTCACAGTAATTGTTAAGGAGAATGGGCATGCAAAAAAAAATAAATAAAATGGGGGCGATGATGAGACTTTATAAAACACGTCAACAATTGCAAAAATTGCCTGATTTTATACTTCAGGATATAGGCAGAACCAAAGCAGAGATCACACATGAATTAAATAAAAATAACTTGCTTAATCTTGCTGTTAGTCATTTCCGCAATCTGCTAAAGGGAGGCTAATATGGATTTATCATTATTGATGGCTATTGCCATCTTTGCATTTGTTATGTCAGTAACGCCCGGACCTAACAATGTAATGTTACTTGCCTCTGGCGCTCAATTTGGTTACCAAAAAACCTTGCCACATATTTTTGGTATTGTGATCGGTATTGCCTGTTTATTAGCATCTATACTATTAGGCTTTGGTGTTGTGTTTGAGCGTTATCCTGAGTTATATCAAGCATTAAAAGTTGTCGGTTCATTGTATTTATTTTGGCTAGCCTGGAAAGTAACAACGGCATCTACTGAGGTTACAACGTTATCTCCTTTACAGGTTGAAGGCCAACATACTGAGAGTCAACCAATGAGTCTGTTTTCAGCATCCTGCTTTCAGTTTGTAAACCCGAAAGCTTGGGCAATGTGTGTTGGTAGTATCAGTAGCTTTACGATTGCAGGGGAACAGTATATTGAGTCTGGGTTATGGATCATGTTCTGTTTTGCGATCACTGGTTTTGTTGCGATTAGCCTTTGGGCTTATCTTGGTGTAACCATTTCTCAACTATTAACTACACCAAAACGAAAAAAACGCTTTAATTATGTAATGGGTGGAATGACAGTAGGCACGTTGTTTTTCATTTTAAATTAGCTGCTTTAAAAAAATGTATATATAACCACTCTTGCTGTTAAAGTGCATTGAGTATTTGCAATAGCATCATTGAAATATAAAACCACCAGTTTAGTTAAATATGAACAGGTGGTTTTTAACAAGGATAGATAAAAAAACAATATTTAAAGGCTATTTATTAATTGCTTTTATCGCTTTTTACTATGGTTATCTGTTTATGGTGCCTGCCTCTGATTGTCTATTATCATTGTTTACTATCGTTGTCTTCTATCGCTGTCTTCACTGATTATCTGCTCAACCACATCATTCATATTGGTGGCATCAATGACTGGTTTCAAATATTGCGGGTGATAGGGGGCACCAGAACGATCGATATAAGCGGCAAGCATTCCGGCTGACATCGCGCCATGCGTATCCCAATCATGTGTAGCAACTAAACGAAGTGCTGAAATAGGCTGACCTAAATGATCTGCTACAAATTGATAAACTTTAGGATCTGGCTTAAAGCTACCGGTTTCTTCAACTGAAACGACTTCATCAAAATAATCAATTAACCCAGCGTTTTGTATTTGCTTGTTAATTAATGCTAATGAAGAGTTTGAAAAAGCAATCGTACGATAACCATTCTCTCGTAAATGTGTTAATGCAGATTTTATGTCCTCATGGGCTGGCAAACTTGCAAAAGTAGCTAGGATACTATCTCGATCATCCGCGCATAAAGTCACGCCTTTGCGGGCTGCGACGATATCTAAAATATCTGCCGCTAAGGCAGCAAAGCCTGTTTTTAGTCCCGTTACTGCAGCAACCGTTGAAGAATGCAACAGTGTTGCAAACCAAAGGGAACTGACTGAATCATCGCCAAAGGCTTGAGCAAACTTAGGTTTTAATAAATCTAAATTAAGCACGGTTTCATTGATATCAAATAATATAGTATTGCGAGTCATCATTATTCCTATTTAGTTTAATGGTTTAAGTTGAGTTAATTAACTATTTGCTAGAACAATACAAATAAAAAGCCGCACATGCAAAGTGTACGGCGAATCTGATGAGTTTCGACTTGGGCTAGGGTGATTAGCCGTCAAGGGCTAATATTCAACCCTTAACACACAATCAAAGACGCTCATTTTATAATTTAACAATCAACTTGCCTTTATTTGCTCCGGTGCTGAAAAGATTTAAACCATCAATGGCAGAAGTTAATCCATTCAATAAATGTGTGCGGTGTTTAATTTTTCCTGCCATCACGTAAGGGGTTAATTTTTCTAATAACTCTGGTACTTGATGGAAGTGATCCGGCATAGTAAAACCTTGGACAGTAATACGGCGCTTAATGATATTTAACCAACTTGGACCGGCTGCAGGCACTTCATTATGATAATCTGCAATTAAACCACATACCACCACACGGCCATGCGCATTAATACGGTCAAAGATTAAGTGTTGAATAGGGCCGCCGGTATTTTCAAAGAATAAGTCGATACCGTCAGGTGCCGCTGCGGCTAATTGTGCATCCAAATCATCCGTTTTATAATTGATTGCTGCATCAAAGCCTAATTCATTGATTATCCAGTCTGCTTTTTCTTGGCTACCTACAACACCAATGACACGCAAACCTTCTGCTTTAGCAAGTTGACCGACAATAGAGCCTACTGAACCGGCAGCGCCTGTCACAATTAATGTTTCACCTTTTTTCGGTTTACCGACATTAAATAAGCCTTGTACAGCAGTTAAACCAGGTAATGCAAAAACAGAGAGAATGCTCTCATCAGGCAAAGGTGCGGTTACTTTATTGAGACCTTCACCATCACTGACAAAATATTCTTGCCAACCCATCATGCCCATCACACGGTCACCAACAACAAAATCTGGATGGTTGCTAACAGTGACTTCGCCAATACCAGAACTACGCATAACATCGCCCAATGCAACGGGAGGAATATAACTATTTGTATCTGAGCTCATCCAACCAAACATAGCAGGATCTAATGACATGTAATTTTGTTTAACCAAAACCTGTCCCGGTGCAATCGTTGGGATCTGTTTTTCTACAACGTCAAATATTGATGAATCAATTACACCACTTTGAGGGCGTTTAATTAAGTTAATAGCGGTAAATGTTGTCATTGTTTGTTCCTTTTAATAAAGATTGAACGTAAAACGTGAAATAATTATGGCAATTTTAAACGGTAAGATATAGTAGCCAATTTAGTATTTACTATTGTCTTTATGACAATAATAAAACGCAGTAACATTGCCTCTTTATGCTATGTTGCCCGCTTTGTTTCAAATATTTTTGTGATAAGGAATACCATGGATCAACTACGAGCCCTTAAATATTTTGTTCAAGTTGTTGAAACGGGAAGCTTTACTAAAGCCGCGACGCTATTTTCTGTCCCTCCTTCCTCTTTATCTAGACGCATTGCGGATTTAGAGAAAAGTTTGGGGGCTACATTATTAAAACGTTCAACACGTGTGGTGACACTGACTGAAATTGGACAACGTTATTACCATCAAGTCAGTGATATTTTAAAGTCGTTGGAAATAACTGATGAATCTGTGCGTTCTTATCAAACCACTCCAATGGGGGTGTTAAACATCACTTCAACAGTTGGCTTTGGCGAACAAATTTTATTACCATTATTAGATGAGTTTTCAAGTTTATATCCGCAAATAACTTTGAATGTAAATTTAAGTGATGAATTAAGTACCCTCGCTCGCGATGAGGTGGATTTAGCTATTCGAGGTGGTTATGCGCCAGATGAGCGAGTGGTTGCCATTAAATTAATGAATAATGAATTTATTGCAGTGGCTTCTACAAACTATATCGAACGTTTTGGTTATCCCACTGATGCATTGAGTTTGCAGCAACATCATGGATTATATTTTAAAACACCCGTTGGCCCCACTCCTTGGTTATGCGAAATAAATGGGCAATGGCAGGATGTCTCGGCTGCGCCTGTGTTAATTTCTAATAATGGCCCTTGGTTATTGAAAAAAGCGATTGCGGGCAAAGGTATTTTAATGATGCCACGCTGGGCACTAGCGCATTATTTGCACTCTGGTGAGTTAATTGAACTCTCAATAACCCCGACTTTGACCATTACACAGAGCCCAAATTTAGGCATTTATTTGCTGTATCAGAAACAACGTTATCAAGTGCCTAAGTTGAAAGCCGCTATTGACTTTTTAGTAGCGAGAATCAAAGCTTATCAGTTAGACTCTTAGCAAATATAGCGTTAAAAAGTGATCAAACTTATCATTAGGCTCGATTAAATGGCAGCATTTCTAGATGTTATAAATAGTCTATCACTTCAGTGGGTATCTTGGTCTGTGGCTCAGTTAGCAGCCTTGTGTGGTCATTTGGGAATGTTTTTTGTGTTGGTCGGGATCCTATTTCTTTTGCAAAAATGGGTGTTGGTACTGGCAAATAACATGTTAAGCGGACGCCTTATCTACATCAGCGCTTGGATTGGTACGCCTGTTCATGAGTTGTCTCATGCATTGTGTTGTGTTTTATTTGGCCATAAGATTCAGCGGATTGTTTTATTTAACCCTGACCGACGTGGCACATTAGGTTATGTGACACACTGCTACGATAACCGTCAACTATGGAAAGTGTTGGGCAACTTCCTGATCGGTATTGCACCTCTATTCGGCGGGCTAGGCTGTATTTATTTGTTAACATTGTTATTATTAAAGGATAGCGATTCTTTATTGCTTATCATTCAAAACACACTTCTGAACGACTTATATTCCCTTCATTGGCATTCGTTGCTTGCTTTAAGTGGTGATCTTTTTTACTTCTTTAAAAACGCTTATTTAGCCTCTCCTTATCATGTTGTAACTTGGGCTTATTTATGTGCCGCGATCAGCTTACATTTATCTCCTTCAAAGGAAGACCTAAAAGGGGCATGGAGCGGCTTGCTCCTTTTTTTGGTCTTTTATCTAATAGGACAAGGGGGGTATCAATATTTAGGTGGTGAATGGGACTCTGGTTTAACAGGGGGATTGAATCTATTATCAACGCTGTCTGTGATAGGGATTATCTTTGCCAGTTTGTTATTATTATGTTTATTAGTCTATAGGATGACATGGCAGTTATTTAAAGGGCTGAGCCCATTTAAGCATTAAGTCCGTTTAAACATTAAGTACATTTAAACCTTAAACCATATTGATACGTGATTTAACAAGTACAGGCATTGATTAAAGTACTATTTATCAATGCCTGTTATTTGGTCATTCCCTGACTAACTATAACTATAATGATGGCTATCGCTATCGCTGCAGTGTTTCACCTTTAAAGCTAACCATTATTATTCGAGTCATTAGGCAAAACGGTGTTTTTGCACCGTATACAGACGCTGGCCTAATAAGATCGCTGCTACGGTTAAACCAACCGTAATACCTATCCAAAACCCTTTGGCTCCAAGCGGCGAAACTAATAAGTCGGTCATGCCTAAGATATAACCCAGTGGTAATCCAACTACCCAGTAAGAGATGAAAGTCCGTGTGAAAATAGCTGTCATTTCCTTGTAACCACGCAATGCACCTGCTGCCACCACTTGTATCGAATCAACACATTGGTAAATCGCAGAGAAAAGAATTAGGGTAATAGCTAGGTCGATAACTGCTCGGTTATCTGAATATAATAAGGCAATGTTTTCTTTGAAAATAACTGTGGATAGTGCTGTTATTACTGACAAGCCTAAACCAATAGCAAGTCCTGCATAGCTAGCTTGTTTCGCCTCATCATTTCTTTTTTGGCCGAGGTTAAAACCAACACGAATACTGACCGCATTAGCGATACTCATTGGTAACATAAAGACCATTGAAGAGAAGTTAATCGCAATTTGATGTGAAGCAACAATATTAGCACCTAATGGCGCAATTAAGACTGCTATTGCGGCAAAGATGGTGACCTCAAAGAACATAGCAACGGCTACAGGTAATCCTAATTTACTAATCGACAATAGATGTCTGAAGTCGGGTTTTGTAAATTGTTTAAACAGAGGGTAATGCTTTAATTTTCTTGTATAAAAAGCATAACCCGCTAATGCAAACGCCATCAACCAATACACAATTGCTGTGGCGACTCCACAACCAGCCCCCCCTAAAGCTGGCGCACCGAATTCACCGTAAACAAACATCCAGTTAAGTGGAATATTTGCTATTAGACCTAAAAATCCAATCACCATTGCCGGTTTGGTCAGTGATAAACCTTCGATGTAATTGCGCAAAGCCTGAAACAGCAAAAAAGCAGGTATAGCAAAAATCATGGCATACAAATACTGTACGGTTATCGACGCCAATAAATCGTGAATATCCATTATATTCATTAATAAGCCGGCGTTAAATAAGATCACCGCTATCGGAATAGATAATAATAAAGCCAGGTATAAACCTTGTTGTCCAGTTTTAGGGATTTGTAGCAGATCGTTTGCACCATGTGCTTGTGCGGTTAAAGGCACAATGGCCATTAAAACGCCTACTCCAAACAGAATACAAGGAAGCCAAATGCTCGATGCGATGGCTACTGCTGCCATATCTGTTGAGCTTACACCACCTGCCATTACCGTATCTACAAAGCCCATTGCTGTTTGTGCAAACTGTGCAATAAATATCGGAAAGCTGAGTTTAATAATTTTTTTAGATTCAATAATAAAAGGCACAAATCACTCCGAACTGGGCAAAAGGGCGAGTGTAAGCCTAGTACTCTGAGTGAGCAAATGAATTCGTAAAATATTTAAATGATATGGCTCTGATTTTATTTAAAAAACACAGCAGGATTCCTTTGAAAGGGTAAACTTATAGCGGTTAGATTTTTACTTTTATGCTCAGAATCAGTTTATTCTTAGGCTGGTGATTTGTGGGTCGTGAATGATAACAAGTAGCAATTATTTTTAATGTTTATATGAGGCGAGTTTTCTATGAGTTTGCAGTTACTTAAACACTTCTTCAATCCGCAGTCGATCACCGTTATCGGGGCATCTATTAATGTTAAGCGAGCGGGTTATTTAGTGATGAATAACTTATTAGCTGCAGGCTTTAACGGGCCTATTATGCCTGTAACGCCTAAATATACTTCGGTACATGGGGTACTTGCTTATAAGCAGGTGAGCGATTTGCCGATTGTGCCGGATTTAGCGGTTATTTGTACTAATGAATTTCGTATTCCTGACATATTAGAAGCCTTAGCCGAAAAAGGCTGCCACTCAGCAATTATTGTGACAACTGAAAGCGACCATGCGGTTTCTAATCGTATTTACGATATTGCTGCAACACATAAAATTCGTCTGCTAGGCATGAGTAGCTTAGGTATTATTAACCCACACAATTTAGTGAATGCTAGTTTAGCGCACTGTAATGCGTTACCGGGAAATATTGCTTTTATTTCTCAATCTGCGGCGGTTTGTACCACGGTATTAGATTGGGCAACCAGCAAGGGGATCGGTTTTTCTGCCTTTATTTCGTTAGGTGATGCGCAAGACATCTCCTTTGCTGAATTGCTAGACTATTTAGCGCGAGACCCTAAAACTCAATCTATTTTGCTGTATATCGATAATATTGATAATGCGCGCGATTTTATCTCTGCAGCACGTGCTATTGCACAACATAAAACGGTATTGGTGATTAAATCAGGGAGTTCAGTACTTGGCGCTAAAGCAGCGGCGTTGCACAGCCGCGGTGATTTTGGTCATGATAGCGTTTATGATGCGGCAATTAAGCGTGCCGGTATGCTAAGAGTACATGACTTACACGAACTATTTGCAGCAGTAGAGACACTTGCCTATTCCAATTATTTACATGGTGAACGGCTTGCCATTATTAGTAATGGGGGAGGTTTAGGCGTTTTAGCCGTAGATAATTTAGTGGAAGAAGGCGGGCGGTTAGCTGAACTAGATAACTCTGTGATGGATAAATTAAATGCTTGTTTGCCAGTAAATTGGTCGCATAATAATCCCATTGATATGATTGGTGATGCAGATCCGAAGCGATATGCTACGGCATTAGGGCATTTAATGGATAATGATAAAGTAGATGCGGTACTGATCATGCATTCACCTTCTGCTTTATCTGATAGTGAAGAGACAGCTCAAGCGATTATTGATGTGATTAAGCAGCATCCAAAACGAAAACAGATTAATATTTTGACCAACTGGACCGGAGAAGAAGCTGCTAAACCGGCGCGACAAATGTTTGCTAATGCAAAAATTCCGACATTTCGTACTCCTAATGGTGCGATCACCGCATTTATGCACTTAGTACAATATCGTCGAAATAAGAAGTTATTAATGGAGACTCCGACGACATTGCCTGATCATTTAATTTACGAGGCAGATATCGCAGCCGAGTACATTAAACAGCGTTTTGAACTGCAAGCCACTTGTGAATTTTCTGATCATGATCGACAAGCATTGCCACAAAACGTTAAATTGGATACTTATGCGACTAAACCTTTATTAGATGCTTATCATCTTAATACTATTGATACCGCTATCGCTAAAGATATTGAAGACGCTATCGAAAAAGCCAAAGTTATTGGTTATCCGTTGGCAGTTAAAATTAATTCGCCTGATATTCAATATAAGTCACAAGTGCATGGCGTGATGTTAAACATTAATAATGCCAGAGAATTAGACTCTGCTTTAAATTCTATTAAATTACGTATTAAGACCGCTTTGCCTGATGTACGATTAAATGGTTTTACACTGCAGAAAATGGTTGCGTCAGGATTAGCGTTAGAGCTGCGAGTCATGATCAAGCAAGATGCTATTTTTGGCCCTGTTATTGCCATTTCCCAAGACAGCGATGCACGCGACTTACAAACCACTTTAGAGAATGCCGTGGTTGCCTTACCCCCATTAAATATGGCGCTCGCACGCTACCTAGTGATTCAAGGTATTAAAGATAAAAAAATCAAAGTTAAGCAACATGCTAGGGACTTTGATATGCAAGCGGTATGTTTAATGCTGACGCAGATCTCGCAAATGTTGTTGGACAACCCTGAAATTAACGATTTAGATTTAAATCCGGTATTAGTTTCCGGTAGTGATGTGATCATCGTTGACAGCCAAGTCAAACTATCACGCACTAATGCTAACAGTCGCGATAATTCAGTTAATCGCTTTGCTATTAGCCCTTATCCCAAACAATTAGAAGAGATAGTCACGCTCAAAGATGGTCAGAAGGTATTAATTCGTCCGATTAAAGCTGAAGATGAAGTCAGGCATAAAACTTTTGATGATGGATTAACCAAAGAAGATAGATATAAACGTTATTTCTCACAACGAGGCTCAATGACTCACGAAGAGATGGCGATGTTAACGCAAATAGATTATCAACGAGAAATGGCTTTTATTGCGGTGCGTTTAGTCGGGGCTGAAGAGCAAGAAACGTTAGCAGTGATCCGCGCTTCCACTGACCCTGACAATACCGAAGCTGAATTTGGAATGGTGGTTAGCTCTGAGATGCAAGGATTAGGGTTAGGCAAAGTTTTACTCAGTAAATTGATTAGTTATCAAACAACAAAAGGAACCAAATACCTTGCAGGAATGACCATGTTAAGCAATCGAGGCATGGCAACATTAGCCAAAAAATTAGGCTTCTCTACAGAAAGAGATATAGAAGAAGGGGTGATTAATATGCATATGGAACTAAACAAAGGTCCTTCGGTCTGATTAGCCTAGATTACATATTAGTTAAACCCTATTAACATGACTCATCAATGTTTAGATCATTGTGTGTCACAGGTTCTATGCAAATAAGGCTTAGCAAATAGTAAGCCTTCTTGTATATTAAGCGTATTATTTCCCCAGACTTAAGAGTGTATAAATAATGAGCCAAGTCGACTCTCTCGTAGCAGAGAATATAGAAAAAAATCCACAAGAAAAATACCTAAGTGATTACCGTCCATCAGATTATACGATTACCAGTATTGACCTTGAATTCGATTTGTTTGATAACCAAACAAAGGTCAAAGCCGTGAGTCGTGTTGAACGAGTTAGCCAAGCGATCACGCCTTTATTTTTATTCGGTGAAGCACTAAATTTAGTTTCTATTTTAGTTGATGATGTTGATTATACTGACTTTGAATTAGTTGAAGGCGGCTTGAACATTCACAATCTGCCTGCGTCATTTAAGTTAGAAATTAACACTGAAATAGACCCTGCAGCTAACCAAGCCTTTGAAGGGTTATATAAATCGGGAGATGCTTTCTGTACACAATGTGAAGCTGAAGGTTTCCGTCGTATCACTTATTACCTAGACCGTCCCGATGTGTTGGCTAAATTTTCGACCAAAGTGATTGCAGATAAAGCGCTTTATCCTTTTCTATTATCTAACGGTAATCAATTAGATCAAGGTGACCTTGATAACGGTCGTCACTTTGTTTGTTGGCAAGACCCATTCCCTAAACCTGCTTATTTATTTGCTTTGGTAGCAGGTGACTTTGATCGTTTAGAAGATAACTATGTGACAAAAAGTGGACGCGATGTGAAATTGGCCTTGTTTGTTGATAAAGGCAATTTAGATAAAACACAACACGCGATGATTTCACTTAAAAAATCCATGCAATGGGATGAACAACGTTTTAATTTAGAATACGATTTAGATATCTATATGATCGTTGCCGTTGATTTCTTTAATATGGGCGCGATGGAGAACAAAGGATTAAATGTTTTCAATTCTAAGTTTGTATTAGCTAATTCTCAAAGCGCGACAGACCAAGATTACCTAGGTATTGAAGCCGTTATTGGACATGAGTATTTCCATAACTGGACTGGGAACCGTATTACTTGTCGAGATTGGTTTCAATTAAGCTTAAAAGAGGGATTAACGGTTTTCCGAGATCAAGAGTTCAGTTCAGATTTAGGTAGCCGCAGCGTGAATCGTATTGCGAATGTGATGACTATGCGTGACCACCAGTTTGCTGAAGATGCCGGACCTATGTCTCATCCTATTCGTCCTGAAAGTGTCATGGAAATGAACAATTTTTATACTTTAACCGTGTATGAAAAAGGTTCAGAAGTGATCCGTATGTTACATACTCTATTAGGTGAAACAAAATTCCAACAAGGTATGCAATTGTATGTGCAACGCCACGATGGTCAAGCTGTGACCTGTGATGATTTTGTTGCTGCAATGCAAGATGCAAGTGGCGTTGATCTAACCTTATTTAAACGTTGGTACTCACAATCGGGTACACCTAATGTATTTGTTACTGATCACTATGATGCAACCAATCGTACCTACCAGCTTACATTTAAGCAAAAGACGAAACCAACTGCAGACCAAAGCAAAAAACTTGCACTGCATATCCCCATCGATATTGAGCTGTTAGATAGTAATGGTAATTCAATTGAATTATTAGCAGGTAAAAAGAATCGCGTGTTAAGTTTGACTCAAAAAGAGCAAACCTTTGTCTTTAAAAATATACAAAGTCACCCAGTTCCTTGCTTGTTCCGAGGTTTCTCTGCACCGGTTAAATATCAATACGCTTATAGTGATGAACAACTATTAGATATTATGAGCTTTGCTACCGATGAGTTTTCTCGTTGGGATGCCGGACAGACCTTATTTAATAAATATTTAGTGAGTAATGTACGCGCCTTCCATAAAGGTCAAACACTGTCATTACCTTCTATTTTCATTGATGGGTTCAAATCTGTATTAGTCAGTGAAACATTAGATCCTTCTCTCGTCGCTGATATGTTTACTTTTACTAGTGAAAATGGTGCGCGAGAACTGTTTGACGTGGTTGATATCGATGCTATCCATCACGCACGTGACTTTATGTTGCAAGAGATTGCGACACAATTGCATGAATTGTTTGTAGATACTTATCTACGCCATAAACAGTTAAAAGCTTATCAACCCGATATTAATGATATTGCGATACGTAAACTAAAAAATCTAGCGTTAACCTTCATTGCGCGCGTTGATAAACAATTAGCAGATGAATATGTATCAGCACAAATTGCTAATTGTAATAACATGACCGATTATCTTGGTGCGTTAACTGCTGCTAACAACGGTTTATTACCTTGCCGTGAAGCTGTTATGCAGGCATTTGATGATAAATGGCATGAGAATGGTTTGGTGATGGATAAGTGGTTTGCACTGCAAGCTTGTATACCTTCAGATAATGCACTTAAGAATATCGAAGCGTTATTTACACACCGTAGTTTTGATTTTAATAATCCAAATCGATTACGCTCTTTAGTGGGGGCATTTGCACAGAGTAATACTTATCGCTTTCATAATATTGATGGTAGCGGATATGCGTTTTTGACGGATCAATTGATTAAACTTAACCGTCAAAATCCACAAGTCGCTTCACGTTTGATTACACCATTAACTCAATTTAAACGTCTTGATAAAAAGCGTATTGAGCTAATAAGAATGCAGTTGAATCGTCTACTAGCGTTGCCTGATCTGGCTGTTGATCTATATGAAAAAGTGACTAAAGCGTTAGCTCAAAAATAAACTTATACTTGGTAAGTAGTTATTTTAAAAACGCTTAATTGTAGTGGTATAGTTATCGAATCTGAGAATAAGCCTTTCTAAATTAGAAAGGCTTTTTTGTAAGGAAGAAGAATCGAAGGATAGATCCTTAAAATTTGTATTCAATCCCCGCTAATAATTCTGCGTCGACATACAGGTGATCGGAAGCATCTAATAAACAGCTACCATTATCACAAAACAGCTCGTCACTATTTTCTAAAAAGGTGCCGTAAACACGTAAATCACTACGTAATGCAAACTGTTTACTCAATTGATAACGTATACCCGCTGAAATACTGCCAGAAAAAGCAAATTTTGCATCATATCGACTACCCGATGGATTAAAGTGAGTTGCACCCATTCCTAATCCAATACTGGATGAGAATGGCGAATTAGTTCTAAATAATATTCTGCCACCTACATGTAGGTATTGCACGTAAACATCAACATCAAAGTCATTTGGTGATGAGAAGTTTTGCTTACTATTAGAAAAAATCAATTCTCCCTCTGCGTTTTTAGCGTAATACCAACCTAGAGAGACGGCCTGTGCGAGTTCAGAACTAATATCAACATCTTGTCCACTGTAATCATTCTTAATATCTTGATCGAGGCGTGCCCCTAAATAGCCTGTAACAGTCACATAATTGTTACTAGAAACGGTCTCGTTACTTAAGCTTTCTGCCAACGTTGGTAATGAAAAAGCGCTGAGTAGTAAAGTAGGCATTATGTATTGATACATTTTCATGGGAGTTCCAGTGTTAAAATATTGAAGAACATCATTAATAACTGACTTCAATAAAAATAAGTAAAGTTGTAGGGCTAACCGAAAACAAGCAAGCATTGATAACAATAAAAAATATTCAATATTATTGATAATGCCGATGTATAGATAGGATAAATTAAATAAACCATAAACTCGAGCGCTTTATTAAGGTTCAGTTACTACTTGAATTCAATATTTAATAATTTGCCTTGAAGCGCACAAAATTAATCGTATTGTAATATTTGAAACTTAATTAATTAGTACAATGACAGTGTCCACATTTGCTACCCCAAGATAAAATAAAATGAAGATGTGATATCAACCAGCCTCATGTCGTTAAACGAAATCGCATAAGCTTGGTTACAATTTAGTGATAAACATTAACAAAATATAGCGTATTGATATTATTTTCGCGATTGTTAACTAAGCTTAATGATGCTTTTGGTATAGCATTTAATCATCAGGTTATTGCTTTAGGTTCAAAGCTTAATAGATAAGTTAACGTTTTGGCGTACGTTTTCTTTTTTTCCATTTTTGTACAGAACTATAACGCCAGAATACGGTAAAGCCCCAATAACCAACAAATGCGCTAATACAACCAAGTATCAAGCAACCTAAAAACATAACCGGCGCAATGGTTTCTAAGGCATTAATAATCCAATGAAATGAAAGTTTAAAATGAAAGTCCATTAGAGGTTGTTGCAGTATGAATGCGCCTAAACGGTAAGCGCCATAAAACAACGGCGGCATAGTGAAGGGGTTAGATAACCAAACCAATGCAACTGAAATAGGCAGGTTAACAGAAAAAAACATCGCCACAAAAGTGGCAAGTAGCATTTGAAAAGGGATCGGCATCCACGCACAAAATAATCCAACGGCAACCGCACCTGCAGCACTACGCCTATTTATATGCCATAAGTTGGGGTTTTGTAATTTAGCGCCAAAATGTTTTAAATGCGGGTGAGCTTTTAATGTTTCTGGATTAGGGGAAAAACGTTTAATAAATTTTTTTGGCATATAATTAAACTTTATCTTTGTAAACGGGAAAAAATGAGAATAACAATATGGCTCTCAATCGCTGTTTTTGTTACCACTCTGTATTGGCCACAACTAGTCAATTATAGTGGTATATTTAGTTGTGTGCTGTGTATTTTTGTTTTTTTATGTTGGCCAAGGTGGAGATATTTGGCTATTTTGCCATTTACAGCACTTTATTTTAGCCTTTTTAGTTACGTTAGTTTATTTGGCGGGTCTTTTGAATCCATTAATTATAAACCGCTACTTGCCAATGATCTGTTAACAACACCTTTAGTAGCAAAAGGTTTAGCACCACTGCGGTCACCTTCACGTGCTTCAATATCCAATCCTGAACAAGGAAAACATCAATTAGCAAATAATATTTCAAACATTAAAGAACATAAGCAACAAGTAAGTCAGACCTATTCTACACTTAGCAGACAAGACAATACCATAATTGTCAGGGTTAAATCATTAATCAATACAAAAAATACTGGTTATTTTATAGCAAGAATTATTTCCATCAATGACCAATACTGTGATTTTTGCCCATTAGTTGAAATGCGTTGGTATAAACCCAATCTGCAAGTTCAAGCAGGCCAAGTACACCAATTTAAAGTGAGGTTTAAAGCGTTACAAGGTAAAGCTAACCCCTATGGTTTTGATCGGCAAAAATGGCGCTATTCACAGCACATAGCTTATATCGTGAATATTAAACAACATATTAAAGTCATTGATAAGCGCGTATCAATACGGGCAAGTTTGTATAAAAAAGTGATGCAAGCTACTAACGAACTGTCACAGCAAGGTAGTCTACTGACTCTTATTTTTGCTGATAAAAGTCTATTAAATGAGCACGATAAAAGCTTGATTAAGCAGCTTGGTATTGCCCATTTATTTGCCATCTCTGGGTTGCATATCGGGTTGTTGTTTATATTGTCTACGGTGATTTTAAATGCACTATTTAAGCAATTATTACCAGAAAGATATTTAGGTTGGTTTCGTTGGCGCTTAGTAAACATCGTTGGGTTGTTGGTGTGTGTAAGTTATGGCTATATTTCCGGGTTTTCTTTACCGACAGAGCGTGCATTATTGATGTTGTTAACGAGTGTGTTAGTTCTCTCAAGTAAACAAAAAGTCAGCCTGTTAGATTTACTCCTTTTATGCCTGTGGATCATTTTGATGCTAGATCCATTATCTATTTTGAGCAGTAGTTTATGGTTATCTTTTATGGCAATGAGTATCATATTGGCATTTATTTGGTTATTACAACGGCCTCAGCAAACTGCAGAACAGAAAAAATCATGGTATCAGGCCAAATTACAACGATTATTCATTACCATTAAAGGTTTATTGCTATTGCAGTTAGTTTTAACCTTATTTATGTTGCCAATTCAATTAATTAATTTTTCAGCAATTAGTCTTTATGCACTACCGATTAACTTGATTGCCATTCCATTATTTTCTTGGTTCATTATTCCATTGACGTTACTCGGCGTTCTGTTTTTACTGTTAATAGAACCCGTAGGGGTTGCTCTATTCACCATCAGTGATCAATTACTTAGCTATTTTCTGCATTACTTCTCAATACTTTCTGCTGGATACTTAATGTTATCTCAATTGCATATTGTATTGATCTTAACCTTTATCCTTTTCAGTTTATCCTTTTTATTATTGAGTTTAATACAGCGTTTTTTTAATATCAGCCACACTAAAATGTGGCTATTACCGTCAATACTGTTGGTCTTTGTCGGTATTAGAGCTGTGGAGCAAAAATGGCAAAATGAGCAGCAGTGGCAACTAGAGGTTTTTGATGTTGGACAAGGTTTAGCAATCTTAATTTATAGTGACGGCCATAGCATATTGTATGATACGGGGCCAAGTTATGGCGGTCGCTATGCTGTCGCAGAAAGCACTGTTTTACCTTATTTACAAGCGCGTGGTATAACGCAGTTAGACTATTTTTTTATTAGCCACAGTGATAATGACCATGCAGGAGGAAGAGAGGCGATTCAAAATAACCTGCACATAAAACAGGCTTATGCAGGTGAAGCTGATTTAATGAATCAAAGAAATAATCTTCAGCCTAATCGTTATATAAATTATCAACAATGTATCAGTGGGCAAGTACACCAGTTAGGTAAATTAACGCTGACCACCTTATCTCCCTCATCAGTAGGTAGCAATAACAATAATAATTCCTGTGTATTACAGATCAGTGATGGCGTTAATAAAGTGCTATTAACGGGCGATATCAGTAAAGCTGTAGAACACAAATTAATAGTCGAAAATCGTCAATCTATCAGTAACAAAAATGTTAATAATTTACAGGCTGATATTTTAATTGCTCCACATCATGGTAGTAACACCTCTTCAAGTTTGGCATTTATAAATCAGGTTAACCCGCAATGGGTGGTGTTTTCGGCGGGGTACAAAAACCGTTGGCGTTTCCCTGTTGAGAAAGTGGTAGATCGTTATCAACAGTTAGGTATTAAGCATTTAACCACAGCAAATACTGGATTTATTAGATTTAATGTGCAAAATCATCACATTGAAGTAAAAACTTATAGAGAAGATCTTGCCGCTTATTGGTATCATCGGCATCTTGCATTGTAAATGGCTTATTTGGTGTATTCATGACAGAGAATAAAGAAAACGGTTGGTCGGTATTAAAGCGACTTGTGAGTTATATTAAAGAATTTAAACTGGCGTTATTTGGCGGGATTATCGGTATGATCGGTTACGCCCTCGTTGATATGGCGCTTATCTGGTCCTTACAACCTTTAATCGACGATGGTTTCACAGGTAAAGACCCGAGTGTGTTACAAATGATGCCCTATTTTGTGATCATTGTTATTGGACTCCGTGGTATATCTGCATTCTTGAGTTCATATTGTATGGCTTGGGTAGGCACACATGTTGTGATGAAGCTTCAACGACAGCTCTTTTCACAGTTGATACTGTTACCTATCTCATTTTTTGATAAAACCAATACCGGTGACTTATTATCAAAAATAACCTATGACGCAAGCCAAGTTTCTAACGCGGCCAGTAATGCGCTTGTGAAAATTTTCCGTGAAGGAGCCACTGTTATTGGCCTTGTCGCGTTAATGTTTTACCAGAGCTGGCAGTTGTCATTAGTATTTTTTGTGGTTGCACCGATCGTTGGCATTGCTATTAGTATTGTCAGTAAACGTTTCAGAAAAATAAGTAAAAACTTACAAAATGCGATGGGGCTCGTTACTACATCATCGGAACAAATGTTAAAAGGGCATAAAGAAGTCTTAATGTTTGGTGGTCAAAAAGTCGAGAATGAAAAATTCAAAAAAGTCAGCAACACGGTGCGTTCTCAAAATATGAAAATGGCGAGTGCAAATGCGATTAGTGTTCCAGTAATTCAAACTATCGCTTCATTCGCTTTAGCGTTTGTGCTTTATCTCGCGACCTTCCCGCAAATCATGGATACCTTATCATCGGGTACTTTTGTGGTGATCATCAGTTCCATGATGGCGTTAATGAAGCCAATTAAAAATGTGACACAAGTGAATAACGAAATTCAAAAAGGGATCTCTGCTAGTACTAGTCTTTTCAATATGTTAGATATGACACAAGCGAAGGATGAAGGAACATATGAAGCAGAACGTGTTAAGGGTGACATCAGTATTGATAATATTGTTTTCACTTACCCTACGGCTGAAAAGCCAGCGTTAAACAAAGTCAGCTTTGAAGTTAAATCAGGTCAATCTGTGGCGTTAGTAGGTCGTTCTGGTAGTGGTAAGTCCACCATTGCTAATTTGTTAACTAGGTTTTATGACATTGACTCCGGTGAAATTAGATTAGATGGTAAAAATATAGAAGAATATCGTTTAACCTCATTACGTAGCCAAGTTGCTATTGTGTCTCAAAATGTACATTTGTTTAATGACACAATTGCTAATAATATTGCGTACGCCAGTGAAGATAAGTTTACTGAACAAGATATCATCGATGCTGCAACGACAGCCCATGCGATGGAATTTATTAATGGATTTCCCGATGGACTGAACACCATTATTGGTGAAAATGGGGCAATGTTATCTGGTGGTCAACGTCAACGCTTAGCCATTGCTCGTGCGTTATTACGTGATGCACCTATTTTGATTTTAGATGAAGCGACTTCTGCACTTGATACTGAATCTGAGCGTCATATTCAAGCTGCATTAGATGAATTACAGAAAAATAGAACCTCGATCGTCATTGCGCATCGTTTGTCTACTATTGAGCATGCAGATCAAATTTTAGTGATTGACCATGGCAAAATTGTAGAGCAGGGTACGCACGCAGAATTATTAGCACAAAGAAAGATTTATCATAGCTTAAACCAGATGCAAGCATCGGGAGAGTTGTAATGCCATTTTGGTATCAACCAACACGTTGGTGGGCATGGTGCCTATGGCCTTTTGCGTTGTTAATGCAATTTATTAACATTTTTCGCAGCTATTTTTACACAAAAGGGTGGTTAAAAAGTTATCAAAGTGCATTACCCGTGGTGGTGGTTGGTAATATCTCCGTAGGTGGCAATGGCAAAACGCCTTTTGTGATCAGCTTGTGTGAATTATTAATGGCACAAGGTTATAAACCGGGTGTGATCAGTCGAGGCTATGGCGGTAAAGCAAACAGTTATCCTTTGTTGGTGACTATAGATAGCACGGGAAAAGAAGCGGGTGATGAGCCTGTTTTAATCCACAAACGCTTAAATATTCCGGTAGTGGTTGATCCAATACGTGCAAATGCGGCGGCTTATCTTAATCAACATTGTGATGTTGATGTCATTATAACCGATGACGGTCTACAACATTATGCATTGCAACGCGATATTGAAATTGTAGTCGTTGATGGTAAACGTCGTTACGGTAACCAACACATTATGCCGATGGGGCCTTTAAGAGAACCAATCAGTCGTTTAAATAGTGTAGATTTTATTATTAATAACGGCGAACAGCACGCAGGTGAATTTACGATGATTTTAGCTCCATCTGCTGCTAGGAAAGTGAATGGAGAAGGGGCTTCTCTAGCTGTACAAGAAGTGAATGCCTGCGCTGCTATTGGCTATCCTCCACGTTTTTTTGATACCTTGGTAAAACAAGGTTTTAGTGTTAAAAAACAGGTGGCATTTGCTGACCACCACCCCTACAGCCAAGAGGATTTCAAACAATTTGACGCTAATATGCCATTATTGATGACAGAAAAAGATGCCGTTAAATGTGTCGCATTTGCGCAACCAAATTGGTGGTATTTACCTATTGATGGACAACTATCCATTGACTTTACTCAGCCTTTTTTAGAAAAATTAAAACAGATTAAGGAATCGAAATGTTAGATATTAAATTACTGGATATTATTGCTTGTCCAGTGTGCAAAGGTAAATTAGCTTATGACAAAGTTAATAATGAATTAATCTGTAAATTTGATCATTTAGCTTATCCAGTTCGAGACGGGATCCCGGCTTTATTGTATGTTGAAGCACGAAAACAGAGCGCAGACGAGGAATAACTATGTCATTTATTGCTGTCATTCCTGCCCGTTATCATTCAACACGTTTACCAGCGAAACCACTGGCGGATATTTTGGGTAAAACCATGATTGAACGCGTTGCAAATCAAGCTCTACTGAGTGGAGCAAAATTAGTTATTGTTGCAACTGATGATCAACGGATTGTGGATGCGTTACAGAATGTACAAAATATCGATGTTTGTTTAACGTCTCCAGACCATGAGTCAGGCACTGATCGTCTTGCTGAAGTTTGTGCTATTTATCAGTTTGCCGATGATGAAATTATTGTCAATGTGCAGGGGGATGAACCGCTTATTCCACCGGTTGTTATAGAGCAAGTCGCCAATAATTTATTTGCTAATCAGCAGGCCAGTGTTGCAACATTAAGTGCGCCTATTACCGACCAATATGATGCATTTAATGTTAATGCGGTCAAAGTGGTGACAGATAAAAATAACCTCGCATTATATTTTAGCCGAGCAACAACCCCGTGGGATAGAGATAACTTTACGCCACAAAATCAACAGGCCAAACAGGTTAATTTAGCACACTTACAACGCCATATTGGTATTTATGCCTATCGAGTTAGTTTTTTAAAACAATATGCTGAACTATCGGTTTCACCATTAGAAGTGATAGAAAAATTGGAGCAATTGCGCGTATTATGGCATGGTTTTAAGATCCACGTAGAGGTCGCTTGTGAAATACCACCTGCTGGTGTTGATACAGCCCTGGATCTGCAGCGTGTGATTGATGTTTTAGCAAATACAAGCCAACACACTATGGAGTTATAACACTTATGCGTATTTTTATTATCTGCTGTGTGAGTTGGTTATTAATCGCTTGTGGTGATGAGCGAGATGATCGTTTACAAGCAAATATTAAAACCGCTGATTATTTGATCGAGAATCTAGGCACAGACTTAGATGCAGGGCGTATTCGTAATGCGATTATTTTACAGCAATACGCTCAGTTACTCGCAGCACAAAAACCGTCACTTAAACCCTTAGTTACTGAGCTATCTAAGGATGCTAGTCGATCTGGACCAATGTATTATTCATTGAGTCATCGTTTGTCTACGTTGCAATCAAAGCCTGAATTATTGGGTGATATTGATGCGCAGTTGTCAGAAAGTGATACCTTAATAGAAGCGTCCGACCCTAACTTGTTCAGTGATGCATTGTCAGATCCAATCAATGTAATCGCAGATATGTCTGAAGGAAAGCTAGCGCGTGTTAATGCCATCAGCCAAGCACAAAGTTTGCAAGCGAACGCGGCAGAAAATAATGGTGCGGGGAGTCAGTTAGTAGGTAATCCAAGTTACGGGCAGTGGCAAACAAACAGTAGTGGCGGTTCATTTTGGCAATGGTACGCTGCGTACTCTCTGTTTTCTGCTATTTCCCCACGTTCGATTGGTTACCATAACTGGTCATCTCGACGTGATTATAGTTATTACAATGATGTTGGTCGCCAACGTTATACCTCACCACAACAAAAACAGTCTCAAAATGATTTAGCACAACGAACTAAAAAACAGTTTGCCAATAAAGGCGGTTTTAATAGCCCTTATGCCAAATCAAAAACGGGCGCGAGTCGGATGTCTACAGCGAGTAAAAAAGCACAAAAAGCCCCAAGTTTTGCATCTAAGTCTAGTTATTCTAAGCAAAAGTCTACCAGTACTGGCAGTAGTAGCTTTAGAAATAGTAAATCGACCACGTCACGCGGCGTTAGTCGCGGTAAATAAGGTATTGATATGAATGAGTTAATTACAACATTGGAAAACAATAGTTCCCTAATCGGTTACTTAGCTATTGATATGGCAGTCGCGATGTTTTTTCTCGGCTGTATTCGCTATATGATGGGGCTGTTTAATAAGTTAGATACTACCGATGAACTGGCTACCAAGGACAACTTTGCATTTGGTATTAGTATGGCTGGCGGTGTCGCGGCTATGGGCATCGCACTAAGTGGTGCAATTACTGGCGAAGTGGCAGGCTCTTATAAAATAGAGTTAATTGGTATGCTCAGCTACGGAATAGCGGCATTAGTCTTGATTAAAGCAGGCCGCTATATTCACGATAAATTTGCCTTACCTTCTTTTAATAAACAAGATTTGATCGGTAATCGAAATATTGCTGTTGGTTTAGTTGATGCTGCTTCTGCTATTGCAACGGCTATTGTGGTGCGTGCTGCCATTATTTGGGTAGAAGGGATCAGTGTTGATACCTTTATTGCATTAACGTGCGTGTGGATAGTGTCACAGGTAATGCTAGTGATTATTACGCGTATTTTTGAATGGAAGTACTCGAAAAACAACGGTATTACGTTTCAAACTGCATTAGTGAATGAGCATCTTGCATTATCCATTCGCTACAGCGGCTATTTAATCTCTACGGCAATGTCAGTTACGGCAGCTAGTTACTTTATTGAATTTAATATCGACGAATTATGGTTAGGGCTAGCACAGTGGGTCGTGATCAGTGTGGTATTAATGGTGCTATTAACTCTGTTAACAACCGTTGCTAAATTATTAGTGTTATGGGGCATTGACCGTCGACAAGAAGTTGAAGATCAGCAAAATATCGGTGTTGCAACGATTGAGTTAACAACCTCATTTTCTATTGCTTTATTACTAATGGCATTAATGTCGTAATTTACAACCTCCTAAATCGATCAGGCCATCTTTAAGATGGCCTTTTTTATAAGCGAATATCAATCTATGTCCTTCAATGCTGACAAAAATAACAAAATAAAACTTCTTGTTGACGATACACTATTAATTTTAATCATGGCTACCTTAGCCTGCTGTGGTTTGATTTACGAATATCTTTTATCCCATTATTCAGCTCGAATTTTAGGCAGTGTTGAAACGGTTATTTATGCCATTATCGGGATCATGATAGTGTCTATGGGCTTGGGAGCGTTTGCTGCAAAAAGAATAAAGGATGCATTTCAAGGGTTTGTGGTATTAGAGTTAATCGTTGCATTGATCGGTTGCAGTGCAACGTTGTTAATTGCTTCGGTGATCGGTTTTAGTCAAACCTTGCCACAAATTATCGCTGATACCTATCAAATACCTAATGATGTATTAGTGAATGGCGATTTTCTATCAACGCTAAGTTGGATAAGCCTGCAACTACCTTACCTCTTTGCATTTATTCTGGGCTTTTTAATTGGCATGGAAATCCCCTTAATTGCGCGTATTCGAGAGACAGTTTACGGTCATCACCTCGCCCATAATGCAGGGACTATTTACGGTGCCGACTATATTGGAGCTGGTATAGGCGCGGCTATCTGGGTATTGTTCATGCTGAAAATAGAAATCAGCCAAGCAGCAGCATTAACTGCGTCATTAAACCTTATCGCAGGTTTCATCTTTTTAGTTCGCTTCAGAAGCTATCTTCGTTTTAAAGTTAAACTGATCCTAGGGCATGTGTTGTTAGGGCTGTTAATTGTATTAATTTTTGTTTCTGGAGGGCATTGGCAAAAGCAAATGCAAAATATGTTGTATTTAGATAAGGTGGTTTATCAAACGCAGACACCCTATCAGAATCTAGTTTTTACTGAGCGTCTTCTAGGCGGTGGTTATGAACCTATTTATAATTTCTATATTAATGGTCGATTACAGTTTTCGAGTTTAGATGAACATATTTATCACGAATTTTTAGTGCACCCTGCGATGCTGGCGTCTGCACGTCATGACAGTGTTTTGATCATTGGTGGGGGTGATGGTCTGGCGTTAAGAGAAGTACAAAAATGGAAACCTACCGACATTACTCTAATTGACCTTGACCCTAACTTAGTCGCTTTGTTTAAACAACCTGAGCAATTTTTGCCTCCTCATTTAAGCAGCAAGATCAAGTCGTTAACACTGGATAGTTTTAATCAACCAGGTGTTGAAGTGATTCATGATGATGCTTTTATTGCGATTGATCGCTTGTTAGCTGCTAACACTCACTTCGATACGATTATTGTAGATTTACCGGATCCTAGCCATCCTGATCTAAATAAATTGTACAGTGTGAATTTTTATTACCGATTACAGCATTTATTAAATGGTGATGGTGCGATTGTAGTTCAATCTACATCGCCATTTCATGCAAAGTCTGCCTTTATTTCAATCGGAAAAACCTTGCAGCAAGCGGGCTACCAAACTCAACAATATCATCAAAATGTACCTTCATTTGGAGAGTGGGGGTGGACCATTGCAAGTAAAACTGGGTTGCCTCCTTTACAACGATTATCTGCATTCAATGATATTGATGTTTCAACAAAATGGTTAACGTTGCCGTTATTAACGGGGTCATTTGTATTTAATAAAGATTTTTATGCAGATAAAGCAAATATCAAAATTAATTATTTAGGCAGTAATGCTTTATATCAATACCATCAACAGGCTTGGGAGGTTGAAACAGAGTTTTCTAATTAAGCGCTTCTATGTAGTTCAAGTTAGCTTATTTTTAACACTTTTTGATGCAAGCTTTTTTATAAGGTCTCAATCTATTAGTTTAATATACGCTTGGTTATTGCTGACGGTTTGATAACGAAACTGTTGATCAACACTAGCAGCTAGTTTCAGAAATGTTGTAAAAACTAAGCGTATATGTGTTATAGCATCGCTAATGACAGGATTAACAATAAGCACAGATATTAATTGATTTTTATGTGAAATGGTTGTTTATCAGCTTTAAATTACTTTAAATAAATATTAATTAATCGCCGCTTCCTTTTCTTTAGTCATAAATACATCTTATTTTTGCAACCCAATTGTCATTGTCATTTCTTATCCTAGTTTAAAAGCATAAGAGGTGTAGATAACATGATTTCAAGCCAGCAAATTTTTAAAAAGTACTTTCCTCAATTAAAAGAAACATCTTTTAAACATAAATTGTTACATTCTGTGTGTAAAAAACTACTCCACGAAACTACCTTTATTCACTTCGCAGAGTGTTATCCGAATTTACAGGGGTTTGACCTAATAGAGAAAACACTAGAATACTTTGATTTTAGTTTTGCCACTATTGATAAACAAATTGAGCGTATTCCTGTCACTGGTCGTGTCGTCATTGTTGCAAATCATCCAATAGGCACGTTAGATGGATTAGCATTGTTACATTTAGTCAGAAAATTGCGCAGCGATGTGAAAGTAGTGGCCAATGAACTCTTAATGGAAATAGAGGCATTGCATGAATTATTATTGCCGGTTAATAATTTCTCTGGTAATACCGCCAAAAAAGACCTGTTAAATATCCATGATTTTCTCAGTTGCGATGGTGCTGTGATCATTTTTCCTGCAGGGGAAGTGTCTCGCTTTACTGCTACCGGGGTTAAGGATCGCACTTGGCATAAAGGCTTTTTAAAAATTGCGTCACGGGCTAAAGCACCGATTTTACCGGTTCATATAAAAGCACGAAATTCTTGGACATTCTATGCATGCTCTTTGTTCTATAAACCACTCGCTAGTTTATTGTTAGTGCAGGAGATGTTTAATCACAACCAGCAGAGCATTCAAGTTAGTATTGGGAAATTAATCCCCTTTGATAGTTATGGTAAAAACAAGCTTTCCACTAAGGTTAAAGTTAATTTATTACAAAATGAAGTGATCAGAGTCGCCAAAGGTAAAGTAAGTTATTTTAAAACGGAGTCGGTTATTGCACATCCTGTGGCCAGAGTCGATTTAAAGCAAGCTATTGAAAAATGTAAGCTGTTGGGCTGTACATCAGATAATAAAAGTATTTATTTATTAGAGAAACCAGAACACGGTGTGATTTTAAAAGAGTTAGGTCGTTGCCGTGAAGTCACCTTTAGATCGGTTGGAGAAGGTACTGGGGAAAAGCGAGATTTAGATAAATACGACCTTAATTATATGCATCTGATATTGTGGGACCAAGAGCAACTGGAAATAGTAGGAGCTTATCGTTTCACGCCCACTTCAAAAATAATCTCGAGTCAAGGGGTAGAGGGACTTTATAGCAGTAAGTTATTTCGATATGAAGCAGATATGCAACCTGTATTTGAACGGGGGATTGAGTTAGGGCGCAGCTTTGTACAGCCTCGTTATTGGGGGAAGCGTAGTTTGGAATATTTGTGGCAGGGGATTGGCGCTTACTTAGCGATGAATCCGGAAATCCGTTATTTATTCGGGCCTGTTTCGCTGAGTTCAGCGCTACCTAAGAAGGCTCATGCATATCTTGTCTATTTTTATCAATTATATTTTCCTGCTCAAGGTACCTTGGCAAGTGCACGAAATGCTTACTTAATATCCGATGAATTAGATAACGAGTTATTTAATTATTTTACTGGCGAAAATTATGCAAAAGATTTTATGAAGTTAAAAACCATGATGAGTAATATTGGTGTGAGTGTACCAACACTATATAAACAATATACTGAGCTTTGTTCTGAAGGAGGCGTGCAGTTTGTTGATTTTAATATTGACCCTGACTTTAATCATTGTGTCGATGGGTTAGTGGTGGTTGATTTAAGCTTTATAAAAGAAAAAAAGCAACAGCGTTATATTGATATGCATTTACAAGGTAATAAACAAGGTCATGTCGCTTTATAAAGGTGACAAGTTAATGGCGATTTTTTAAATATTTCTTGAATATTTAATAAAAATGAGAGTTAAGACACTTAAATTTTGTTTGTTTTGCTGTTCGCTTCAATGGGCGCTATAATACGCGCCCTATATTTGACCTTACAAGGAACTAATCGGTGTTCGAATTCCCCCAAATTAATAAAAGCAGTATTAAAAATGATGTGCTTTCAGGTTTAACCGTTGCATTAGCACTGGTCCCTGAAGCGGTAGCCTTTGCCTTTGTGGCTGGTGTTGAACCAATGGTAGGCTTATACGCTGCGTTTATGGTGGGATTAATTACTGCTATATTTGGTGGTCGTCCGGGTATGATTTCTGGTGCAACGGGTGCAATGGCTGTAGTAATGGTTGCATTAGTGAGTGAACATGGTGTGCAATATTTATTTGCAGCTGTGTTATTAACAGGTCTATTACAAATCTTATTTGGCGCATTTCATTTGGGTAAGTTTATCCGTATGGTACCGCATTCTGTAATGATAGGATTTGTTAATGGCTTAGCGATTGTTATCTTTTTAGCACAATTGGGTCAATTCAAAGTAAAAGATGCAAGCGGGGGGCTAACGTGGTTACAAGGCGAAGCGCTGTACATCATGCTTGGCCTCATTTCATTAACAATGGCTATTATTCATTTTTTACCAAAATTGACTAATGCGGTGCCTTCTACGTTAGTGGCCATTTTAGTGGTGACATTATTGGTTTATTTTGTCCCTGCTTTAGATACACGTACAGTACTTGATTATCTGCAAAGTATGACGGGCGATCAAAATGCAACCATTGCGGGTTCCTTACCAACGTTTGCTATTCCTGCTGTGCCATTTAACTTTGAAACGCTACAAATTATATTGCCATATGCGTTGATTCTTGCGGCGGTTGGTTTAATTGAATCGCTACTAACATTAACAGTGGTTGATGAGATGACCGGTACGCGTGGTCGACCTAATAAAGAGTGTGTTGCACAAGGTGCATCTAATATGGTTAATGGTTTGTTTGGTGGTATGGGTGGTTGTGCAATGATTGGACAATCAATGATTAATATCAACTCCGGTGGTCGTGGTCGTTTATCGGGTGTGACAGCTGCTTTAGCATTGCTTGCTTTTATCTTATTTGCTTCAGGTCTCATTGAAATTGTGCCACTAGCTGCTTTAGTGGGGGTGATGTTTATTGTGGTATTAGGTACTTTTGAATGGGCTTCATTTAAAATGATGCGTAATGTGCCGATTAAAGATGCATTTGTTATTGTGTTAGTGAGTGGTGTAACGGTTGTTACTGACCTTGCTATTGCGGTATTTGTGGGTGTCATTGTTTCTGCTCTAGTATTTGCCTGGGAGCATGCTCGTCATATCCATTCTAAAATTGATATAAGTGAAGATGGTAGTGAAAAATCTTACCGTATTAATGGTCCTTTATTCTTTGGATCTGTTAGTAACTTCCTAGAATTGTTTGATGTTAAAGATGATCCGCGCCATGTCATTGTTGATTTTGCTGAGTGTCGCGTTGTTGACCATTCTGCTATTGAAGCAATCAGTGTGTTAAATGGACGTTATACTAAAGAAGGTAAAAAATTACATATTCGTCATTTAAGTAAAGATTGTCGTAAGCTATTGAATAAAGCAGGCGTATTAGTTGAAATGAATGTAATTGAAGATCCATCTTATGCGGTTGCATCAGACCAACTGGGTTAAGTGGTTATATAAACCTTATTGATATACTAACCTTTAACATTCAGATGAAGGGTTAGTATTTAAGGTGTAGGGTATTAAGCAGGATAATCGCATGCTTTTTTGTTTGATGGTTTGATTCTTTTATAATATATGAAACTATTTTTTGAGCTTGTTTTAGCGGTTTGATTGGCGGGTAGGACGGTAGTCTGCATCACATTTAGGGCTTAGTTGTGTGGATTTTGGATTCCAAACTGAAAACCATATATGTTTGTTTCGAAATGTTTTCTTTCTATTTTTCATTTTATTCTCCTTTTAGTTAGTAAGCACGATAACCTGTAAATATTACAATTTTATGACCATTTAAAAAAAAGATTTGTAGGAAAAATTAAGGTGTTAATAAAATAATAAACAAACATCTTTTTAGTAAGAATCTTTATAAAATTGTTATTGTAGTAGCCACAGTTATTGTATGCTTACCACTCAGAGTGTCATCGGTTGTTTACATGAAAAACCAATGATTAAAAAATAGCTATTTTAATTATTCGAAATACGCAGTGATATTTGATGTCTATATTATTTATAGAAAACTGCATATAAGTTGAGTTAAAATAATAAAAGTTTTAATTTTATAGACAATAATGATTACTGAAATTATTCATAAGTCGTAATAACTTAGTTTTATATTATTTGTCAATTAGCGTAATTGGTTGAGGTAAATTGTGATTAAAAAAATTGGTGTTTTAACAAGTGGTGGCGATGCGCCAGGTATGAACTCTGCAATCCGAGCAGTAACACGTACTTGTCTTTCACACGGTATTGAAGTGTTTGGTATTTACGATGGTTATGCAGGACTACATGCGGGAAAAATAGAACAATTAGACCGTTATTCAGTTTCAGATATTATCAACCGCGGTGGTACATTTTTAGGGTCTGCTCGTTTCCCTGAATTCAAAGAAGAAAGTGTACGTAAAGAAGCGATTAAACAATTAGAAAAGCATGGTATTGATGCATTGATCGTGATTGGTGGTGATGGTTCATACATGGGTGCATTAAAATTAAGTGAAATGGGTTTCCCATGTATTGGTGTTCCTGGAACTATCGATAACGATATCGCAGGTACTGATTACACTATTGGTTTTATGACGTGTTTAAATACAATTGTAGAAGCGGTTGACCGTCTACGTGATACTTCTTCGTCACATAATCGCATTTCAATTGTTGAAATTATGGGCCGTCATTGTGGTGACTTAACACTATGGGCTGCTGTTGCTGGTGGTAGTGAGTACGTGATTGTTCCGGAAAAAAACTTCGATGAAGAAAGTTTGATTAGACAACTTAAAGTCGGCGAAGATAAAGGTAAAAAGCATGCGATTATTGCTATTACCGAGCATATCACTGACGTTAATGCGTTAGCAAAACGTATTCAAGAAAGAACTAAGCGTGAAACTCGTGCAACTATTCTAGGCCATTTACAACGTGGTGGTTCTCCAATGGCCTTTGACCGTATTTTAGCAAGTCGTATGGGGTCATACGCTGTTGAATTGCTAAAAGAAGGACAAAGCGCGCGCTGTATCGGTATTAAAAATGGTCAAATGGTTCACCATGATATTGCTGAATGTTTACAAACAATGCAACGCCCATTTCGCCAAGATTTATACGACTTATCAAAAATATTATACTAAGCCATCAGTAGTATATAATAATCGGCTAAGCCTACCTTCGGGTGGGCTTTTTTATATCGATAGGATTATCTATGCCCGATCATCAAAGTAACGTTTTTATGGATTTCATTCGTTATAGTGAAAACTGTCAACAATTGCAGCAACTGCGACCCACTTATTATCAATTAGGTTTTATTTGCAGTGTTCAAGCATTACCTGAATTAATCGATCTTGAGCAGTGGTTAGGTTATTTATGGCAAGAGGGAGCTGATATGACTTTTGAGAACCAACAACAAGCTGCTGACTTTGCCAATAATGTGTTAAAACTAGTTGCAGAATTACAGTCCTTGTATCAGCAAGCGATCCCTCTAAATGGATTAAATTGTAAAACTTGGATTGATAATGAACAGATATTAAGTGTTAATGCAGTACAGTTTTCAGCAGGATTTTTAGCCGCTATTGAATTGTTTAATAGCCATTGGTTAGGCCTTGAAGACCAACCAGAAGGGCAAAATTTACTACAAACCACCATTTTACTATTAAGCAAACTGGCACCAGCAGAAGACGTGGATCAAACGTTATTAGATCTTTTTCAACAATTACCAGAGACAGATGAAATATTACAAATTTTGCCCCAACTATTAAGTAATTTAGCTTACAGTGCCGCGTCAATATCATCATCTGATGCATAACCATCAACAACTTTTTAATGCTTGGAGTTAATCATGCTTGAACACAGTGAAATCACTAATGAATACTTTTCATTAGTTTCAGAAAATGACCATTTTGTGGTTATTAATAAACGACCGGGCATTAATTTCCACAGCGAAGACGGTGAATATGGCGTTGTTGTTGCTGTGGAGAAATTTTTAGGTAAAAAACTTTATAGTGTACATCGTTTAGATAAAATGACTTCAGGGCTGTTATTATTGGCAAAATCATCGCAGGTAGCGCATAGTCTGTCTGAACTATTCAAAGCACAACAAGTTCAAAAGTATTACCTTGCTATTGCTGATAAGAAGCCTAAGAAAACACAGGGGCTAATTAAAGGAGGCATGGAGAAATCGCGTCGTTCAATGTGGAAACTGACACGTCACCAAGATAACCTCGCTATCACACAGTTTTTTAGTTATGCACTAGGTGAAGGTAAACGATTATTTATTGTTAAGCCTAAAACCGGTAAAACGCATCAAATTCGCGTTGCATTGAAGAGTGTAGGAAGTGCTATTTGCGGCGATCCTATCTATGCGACTGAAGATGCATATCGATATGACAGAGGTTATTTACATGCTTATCAAATTCAATTTACTTATGAGCAACAAGTTTATCGCTTTAGTGTCGAACCTGATATTGGAGTGGAATTTTTAGCACCGGCTTGTCAGGCTAAATTAGCAGAAGTTAATGAGTGCGAACATTTGCAGTGGCCGAAAATCTAAGTGCTTGTGAGCAGCAAAAGCGTTAATCGTTAAACTAACGCTTTTGGTTTATTTGGATTAAGCGAATTCAGTCCAAATAGGCGCATGATCTGAAGGTTTATCAATACCTCTTAGTTCATAATCAATATCTGCTTCTACTGTTTTTTCAGCTAATGAATGTGTTGCTAATACCACATCAATGCGTAACCCCCGGTTGTCATCAAAACCACGAGAGCGGTAATCGAACCAGCTAAATTTTTCATTTTCTTCTGGATGTAATAAACGGAACGTATCGGTAAACCCAAAATCCATTAAGGTAGCTAACCATTCACGCTCTTCCGGTAAGAAGCTACATTTTTTGGTTTGTAACCAGCGTTTTGCATTCACTTCACCAATACCAATATCTAAATCAAGTGGAGATATATTAATATCACCCATCACTATCACTTGCTCATCGGCTGTGTGATTCTCATGTAAATAAGTATTTAAATCTTTATAAAACTGACGCTTATAGGGATATTTAGTTTCATGAGTTTGGTTTTCTCCTTGTGGGAAGTAACCGTTGAGAATATGTACTGGTTGTCCATCTTCATCGGCTACCGTCACCATGATCATACGTTTTTGATGATCTTCATTATCAGTAGGGAAACCATATTGCACCGCTGTTGGTTTTTGTTTGCATAACATTGCGACACCGTAATGTGCTTTTTGGCCATGAAAGTAAACGTGGTAACCCATCGCTTCTACCGCTTCAACTGGAAAGGCATCATTATGTACTTTGATTTCTTGTAAACCGATCACATCTGGTTGATGTTTATCGATAATCGCTTGTAATTGGTGAAGACGCGCGCGCAGCCCGTTAATATTGAAGGAGATAACTTTCATAAAATAATAGCCTTTACAGAATCGAAACGCTGAATGTACCTTGTTGTGCTTATTTACTCAACCGAGTAATGATAATTAAAGTCTACGCAGCGTATTCAACTGGTTTTGTATTAACATTAGTCGTGATTTTCTTGCGGCCTTTTTAAAGACTAATGACTTACATTGTTTGTATAACGACTCACAATTGTAATAACTTTAACAATGTAGTTTAGGGGCTGATTACGCTTAGGTTAGGAGATGGCTCCAGTAAATTTTTTAATATCTTGTTGCCAGTGTGTTGCTAAAAAGTCTATAAAAGCACGCACGACTGATTGTTGATAATTACGCGAAAGGTAAACGGCCCATAAGTTATGGCCAGGAGAATAATAGTCAGGTAGCACTTCAACGAGTTCTCCGCTTTGTAAATAGGTATTTGCTAAATCACACGGAATATTAGCAATGCCCATACCTTTGAGCGTAGCATTAATAAGGACGCCCATTTCATTACATTGCAAGTTCCCCTTAACCGTTATTTCTTGATCACTGTTGGTAGATGTAATTCGCCATTTAGTGGCGCTACTATGTACCAAGCAGTTATGAGTTATTAAGTCTTGCGGAGTTTTTAATGCTGCAGACTTGGTTAAATAAAGGCTTGAAGCACATAATACACTGTCGATGTGCATCAATTTACGAGCAATAAGTTGCTCATCGGGCTGTTGCATATAACGAAGCGCAACATCAACGCGCTCATCAACTAACTGTGACAAGTTATCAGACAGAATAAGTTGAATGTTTGTATTCGGGTGTAATGCCAAAAATGCTTCAACTTTATCAAAAAGCAACGCTTGTCCAAGCCCAATGGGTGATGCAACTCGAATCGTACCCACTAGCTCATTATTGTGGCTATGAGCACGACTTTGCATGTCTGAAACCGTGCTGATTATTTGTTGGCAATACAGTAAAGCTTCTTCTCCTTGCAAGGTTAAACTTACTTTACGCGTGGTGCGATGAAATAATCGAAGTGATAGCCATTGTTCTATTTCTTGTACATGGCGGCTGACCTGTAGGCGGCTTAAAGATAAATGTTCAGCAGCTTTAGTAAAACTGCCTGCTCGTGCAACTTCGATGAAGCTCTTTATTGCCGTTATCTTATCCATTAGTAACCTTTTTAGAACCAATATGTATCTTAATTCTATATTTATCATTGTAAATCGAACAAGTAAACTGCTTTTACTCGCTCAGCGTTAAACATCAAAGAAGGAACATAAAATGAAATTAGCAATATTAGGTGCAACGGGTTGGATTGGAAGCCACATTTTGGAGCAAGCTGTAAAGCGTGGTCATGAGGTGGTTAGTCTTGTACGTGACCCGATAAAAATCAGTGAACAAAAAACGAGCGTTGTTTCGTTTGATTTACAAAGCGAACAAGATATAACCTCCTTGATAGGTGATGTTGAAGTCTTGATTGTTTCTGTGGGTGGACGTGCTAACGGTAATCACCAGCTAGTGGCTGAAACTGCACAACGTTTGATGACTGCACTTGATGGCAGTAATACTCGCATTGTTTGGGTAGGCGGCGCAGGAAGCTTAGAAGTGGCGCCTGGAGTTACACTCGTTTCAACCCCTGAATTCCCAGAGGATTATAAGCAAGAAGCATTAGCGCAAGTAGAAGCATTAAATGTGTTCAAAGACAGTAAAAGTAATGCATCATGGACATTTGTTAGCCCGGCTGCGTTTATTTATCCTGGGGGCAGTGAAGGTCAATACCGTATAGGCGATAACACATTTTTTACTAATACCGACGGTGAAAGTAAAGTATCAGTGACTGATTATGCGATTGCGATGGTAGAGGAAGCTGAAAATGCAGCGCATTTAAATCAACATATAAGCATCGCTTACTAATCTATTTATCAATAGTTTAACAGTACCAATAATAGTGAATCGAGCTTGATTATCTCTACGCTTAATCAAGCTCAATGAATAAAAGAACATTTAATCAATCTACGTTGAGTCAAAATACATTTGATAGAAGTGCATTTGTTAAACGTAGAATAGATATATAATTAAATGTCCTCTAAACATTCTATACAAAGTTTCATTAACCATTGGCTGATTATTTTAATCAGCCAATTTTTTAATTAGTTATTTTAAGGTAATTTATTAACTTGGGATCATCAATCTGATTGTTTTGTTAATTTAACGCGATTAATACATGGTGTAAGTGCTCGGCTGTTTCTAAACCACTATCGGTTAGATAACCTCCGTCATGTTGCGTAGTAAGACCTTTATCAAAAAGAGATTGTGCGGCTTGGATAACTGATGGGGATGCTTCTTTGTGAATTTTTAATCCTTCTAATTGTGATTTTTGTGGGAACTTAGCAAGTAATTTCATTTCTTCGAAAAAAGTATCAGAGTAAGTTTTAATCATCTTTAATTCACTTCTATAGTATTAAGGAACTTTCATCATATGCTCTGTTATATAAAAAGCAAAATTTACTCGAAGGGAACATGGGCTAGATCAATTCTCTGTAATATTCTGTTATTAAAGGTGATTTAGCGCACTTAAACAGATATTAGTATAGCAGATTTAGTCTGTTTTATGCATACGGGATAAAACTTCTTAATTTTACACGATCAATAAAGCGAGCGAATAAAAAAGGAATGCATTTGGCATTCCTTTTATGGGGTGACACTTTAACCGTGCTATAAAAAACGCACTATAAAATTTTATTCCGAGGTTAAAGGCACTTTGGTTTGATCACTTTGTGCCGCTGCATTAGGCGCATTTTTAGTTTTAGGGTTCTTAATGAGAGGATTTTCGACAGAAGTATTGTCACTCACAATTTCATTTAACTGACCATCTTTAAATGTAAGTAAAATTTCTGATTGCTGAATGTCTTCACCGCCAGGTTTGATATAACGAATGTAATACCACTTTGATGAATCAAACTGATCGATTAACATCGGCGAGCCTAACACGTAAATAACTTGCTCCTGTGTCATGCCTATCTCAATTTTGGCTAGTTTTTCACTGTCAATATAGTTTCCTTGCACTACATCAATTTGGTAAACAAAGGTATCGTACAAATAAGAGCAACCTGAAAGTGAAAAGGTAACTATAATACTAGCGAATATTTTTTTAATGTTCATGGGCTCATCAATCGTTAAAGGGTGAAAATGATGAAGCTGATAATACCCAAGCAAAGCAGACATGTAAAAATATAAGCGAAGAAATTTTGTGTTTCTGTTTTATCAAGCAGAACAAGTTAAGTAATTGTTTAAAAATAAGACTAAATAGGTGCTAGAAACAGAGTTAGCTTTAAATTTGTTGTAAAATTACGTAGAATTCAGCTCTTTTATTTTATCCCAATCTTTTTGACTCTGTGAATTATATAAATGCCATTATTTGCGTTAGGAATTAATCATCAAACTGCATCAGTAGAACTGAGAGAAAAGGTTGCTTTTTCGCCTGATTCTTTATCTATTGCCTATGCTGATTTGTTGACTCAACCCTTTGTCAAGGAAGCGGTTATTATTTCAACCTGTAATCGATGTGAAATCTATTGTCATTTTGAACAGGAAGATCCCAGTTCAATATTACATTGGTTAACGCAGTTCCATGGTATTGAAACGGACAGCTTGAATGATAATTTTTATTGCTATCAAGATCAGCAAGCAGTAGCACACTTATTTCGTGTTGCCAGTGGCTTAGATTCATTAGTGCTGGGTGAGCCGCAAATCTTAGGGCAGATCAAGCAAGAGTTTGCTACTGCAAGCCAATACAAAGCGGTCAGTAAAACACTGAATAAATGGTTTCAACATTCTTTTAGAGTGGCTAAACGCGTGCGTACTGAAACACAAATTGGCGCAAATGCAATTTCTGTTGCCTTTGCAGCCGTCTGTTTAGCAAGACAAATATTTAGTGATTTAAAACAAAGTCGGGTTTTATTAATCGGAGCCGGTGAAACCATTGAACTAGTAGGTAAATATCTACTTGAGCATGAAGTGCCTAATATCACTATTGCTAATCGTACCCTAGAACGTGCGATGGATTTAGTTGAACAATTTGATGCTAAAGCAATCACACTGGGCGAAATTCCTAACCACTTATCTAAATCAGATATTATCATCTCTTCAACAGCTAGCCCATTGCCCATTATCGGCAAAGGTATGGTGGAAAGTGCATTAAAAGATCGTCGTCATCAACCCATGTTATTTATTGATATTGCGGTGCCTCGTGATATCGAGCAACAAGTTTCAGAATTAAACGATGCATATTTATATAGTGTGGATGATTTGCAGGGCATAATAGAAGAAAATAAACAAGCTCGTGCCGAAGCCGCGATTGAAGCAGAAAAAATTATTGTCGGCTGCGTTGATATTTTCATGGCTTGGAGAGAATCTTTAAAAGCGGTTGAAACTATTCGTTTATATCGTCAAAACAGTGAGCAATTAAGAGATGAATTATTACAACGTGCTATTACTTCATTAGCGAATGGCAATGATAGCGAAAAAGTATTAAAAGAACTGGCGTTTAAATTAACCAATAAATTAATCCATCACCCTAGTCAGGCTCTCACTACAGTCAGCCAGACCGGTAATGAACAAGATTTAGAGTTACTCAGAGTAACATTGGGTTTAAACCAAAAAGATGATTTATAAAGAATATATTAAGTAGCTCGACTACTTACCTGTTCATAAAAAGAGATAAAGATGAAAGCATCAATTGTTGCAAAGTTAGAAATTTTAGTTGAACGTTACGAAGAAGTTCAAGCCTTGTTAGGCGATCCTGATACCATTAGTAATCAACAAAAATATCGTGAATTAACGAAAGAGTATTCACAGCTGGAAGAAGTAGTGTTGTGTTTTAAATCATTTCAAAGTGCACAACAAGACCTCGCTGCTGCTGAACTTATGTTAGAAGACGATGACGAAGATATGCGTGCAATGGCGGAAGATGAAGTTGTTGAAGCAAAGGTTAATGTAGAAAAATTAGCTGATCAGTTACAAATTTTATTATTACCAAAAGATCCTAATGATGATCGTAACTGTTTTGTTGAGATCCGTGCCGGCGCCGGTGGTGATGAAGCGGCGATTTTTGCGGGCAACTTATTCCGGATGTACAGTAAGTATTGCGATAGCAAAAAGTGGCGTGTCACGATCATGAATAGCAATGTCAGTGAGCAGGGTGGTTACAAAGAAGTGATCATGCAAATCGAAGGTGAAGGTGCTTACGGGTTAATGAAATTTGAGTCTGGCGGTCACCGTGTACAGCGTGTACCTGAAACTGAATCACAGGGACGCATACATACTTCTGCGTGTACTGTTGTAGTGATGCCTGAAATTCCAGAATCTGAAGCGATTTCAATTAATCCTGCTGATTTAAAAGTTGATACGTTCCGTGCATCAGGGGCTGGTGGTCAACACGTTAATAAAACTGACTCGGCTATTCGTATTACTCACGTACCGACTGGTACAGTGGTTGAATGTCAGGATCAACGTTCACAGCATAAAAACCGTGCGCAAGCGATGTCGGTATTGCAAGCTCGTTTACAACAAGCTGAAGACGAAAAGAACAATGCCGAAGAGCAAGATATTCGCCGTAGCTTAGTCGCTAGTGGCGATCGAAGTGAACGTATTCGTACTTATAACTACCCGCAAGGTCGTGTTAGTGACCACCGTATTAACTTAACTATATATCGTCTAAATGAAGTCTTAGAAGGTGAGTTGGATGCACTACTGGATCCTATTTTACAAGAAGACCAAGCAGACAAATTAGCGGCATTAGCACAAGGTACATTATAATTGCGTATTGATGATGCTTTGGTATGGGCAGAGTTCACGCTTGTAAATAGTGACTCTGCGCTTTTAGATGCACAGGTATTGTTAGCATTTGTACTTGGTAAAGAAACGATCTATTTAATAACATGGCCAGAGCGCGATTTAAGTGCACAGCAAAAGGCACATTTTGAATCGTTAATAGAACAACGTGTTAATGGTCACCCAGTTGCTCATTTAGTTGGTCAGCGCGAGTTTTGGTCATTACCGTTAAAGGTCAATAATAGTACCTTAATACCGAGACCGGATACTGAAGTATTAGTCGAAGTTACGCTTAACAACATACTTGAAAAAAATCATCCTAATGCCCATATATTGGACTTGGGCACTGGCACTGGAGCGATCATTCTTGCTCTGGCCAGCGAATTACCTAAAGCACACTGTGTGGCGGTAGACTTCAGTGAACAGGCTGTTAAATTGGCGACTGAAAACCGAGATAATTTAGACCTAAAGCACATACAGATATACCAAAGTGATTGGTTTGAAAATGTGCAGGGGCGGTTTGATGTGATTGTTAGTAACCCGCCTTATATTGACGCTAATGATAAACACCTTAACCTTGGCGATGTGCGTTTTGAACCTCTATCTGCTTTAGTCGCTAATGAACAGGGGTTATCTGATATACGACATATTTGCGAGCAAGCAAAAGGTTATTTAAATGCTGATGGTTGCCTATTATTTGAGCATGGTTTTGAACAAGCTGTGTTAGTTAGTCAAATTCTGCATGAAAATGGATTTACAGGTATACGAACGGAACAAGATTACGCAAATAACGACCGAGTGACACTAGGATTTTTAACGTGTTAACGTTCATATTATAAATTTATATTTTTAAATAATATTAATAAAACAACTGTAAGTTTAATGACTTACCTCTAGGATAAAGATGTATTCTATTTTAAAACACACACATATGACCTTCATTCTGCTGGCTATAGTTATCTTTATTTTAAGATTCTTCTGGCTAAAGTCAGGGCATGTAAATGCACAAAAAGCCGTTTACAAAAAAATTCATTTACACACTCATTTAACAATTATCGTTTTAGGACTAGCGTTAATGGGACTTTTGCACTTTAATCCTTTTGTTGAAAGTGGATATTGGTTATTAGAAAAACTCATTGCTTTTGTTGCTTATTTTGCAATGGTACAAGTCGCATTAAATGAAAAAACTAAAAAACATATTCAATGGTTAGCGTTTATTGGTGCTTTCGGTTGGTTGGCCTACATAGCGAAATTAGCATTCACTAAACAAGCCATTTTATTAGTGGGGTAAAAAGTGGAATTAGATGAACAAGATGCAATAGAACAGCGCATTCTTAATGCAAGTATTATTCATGAAGGTATTGACTATAGTGCATATTCGCTTTTGCAATTGGCGAGTATGGCGGAATCTGAAATTACTGGTCAGTCGATTTTACAATTTCAAGATTCAATGCGCTTGCAGATGATTGTGATCAAGTCACAAATAAAACATGAAACAACGAACGATCTTAATAAACTAAAAGTGCTGTTAAATACACTTTATCAAGAGCAAGGTTTTAGTGGTGATTGGAAAGCTTTTTTCGAAGTTAAAAATGCTTTAGTCTCTAAAGTATTAGCGCGTCGTAAGGGCGTTCCCATTAGTTTGGGGATTTTATTGATTGAAATGCTAAAGGAGACTGGTTTTTCTGCACAGGGGATCTGCTTTCCAAGTGGGTTTATTGTTAAAGTTGAATTAGAGTTTGATGTTATCTATGTCGACCCATTCAACGGCGAACTAGTTAGCTGTAAGCAACTAGAATTAAAAGTACGTGGTCAGTTGGGTAATCATGCTCGACTAACTGCTGAAATGCTCAACGCAGATTCAAATGAAGTAATTATAAAACGTTATATTAGCGTTTTAAAAGCGGCTTATATTCAAGCCGAAAATATCGAATTAGCCTTGTTGTGTAGTGATATATTATTACGCCTTGATCCCGAAGATGCTTTTGAAGTAAGGGACCGAGGTTTCTTATTTCAACAGTTAGAATGTTTTCGCTTAGCGTGCAATGATTTCACCTATTTTATAGAACAGTGCCCAGAAGACCCGATTGTTAATTTATTAAAACAACAAATTAAGCAAATGACAGATGAGCACAGTGCTCAGACAATTCATTAATCACGATCCGGTATGTCGTGAATACTTGGTTATCCAACAATGAATTTACTGTAATATTGGGATAACAAGTTACAACTAACAAGAGAGAAAAAATGACTCAGAAAATTATTAAAGTAGGCAATATAGACGTTGCAAATGATCTTCCTTTTGTATTATTTGGTGGAATGAATGTTTTAGAGTCTCGCGATTTAGCGATGAAAATGGTTGAAACCTATGTGGAAGCGACCACTAAGTTGAATATCCCTTATGTATTTAAAGCCTCTTTTGATAAAGCGAATCGCTCATCAATTAATAGTTATCGTGGTCCTGGTTTAGAAGAAGGTTTACGTATTTTTGAAGAGATTAAATCTACGTTTAATGTGCCAATTATTACTGATGTACACGAACCTTACCAGGCTAAGCCAGTAGCTGAAGTCGTTGATGTTATTCAATTACCTGCTTTTTTAAGTCGTCAAACTGACCTTGTGCAAGCAATGGCAGAAACGAATGCGGTGATTAATGTAAAAAAAGCACAATTCTTAGCGCCACATGAAATGCAACATATTATTACTAAATTTAAAGAAGCTGGTAACGACAAAATCATTCTTTGTGAGCGTGGTAGTTGCTTTGGTTATAATAATTTAGTAGTAGATATGTTAGGTTTTAGTACCATGAAAGAAACCGGTTATCCGGTTATCTTTGATGTAACCCATTCTCTACAAAAACCGGGTGCACGCAGTGATAGTGCCGATGGTCGTAGAAGCCAAGTGGTACAATTAGGTTTGGCGGGCATGTCGCAGGGAATTGCTGGTCTATTCCTTGAATCTCATCCTGATCCAAGTAATGCTAAGTGTGATGGTCCTTGTGCATTACCATTAGATAAACTAGTGCCATTCCTAACACAAATGAAGCAAATGGATGACTTAGCAAAAAGTTTAGCGCCAATCATCACTGAATAAGGTTACTTGTGTTATTAACTAAACAAGCGCGTACTTTTATCGCCGTTGCTGCCTTCTTGGGCGCAACGGCGGTTATGTTTGGAGCGTATGCTAGCCATGGTTTAGCGCTATGGGCAACGCCCGCTCAAGTGTTACAAGTACAACTTGCTGCGCAATATCAGTTATTCCATGCCATTACGTTATTGGTGGTTGCTGTGTTGGGCTGTGTGTTTACATTACCTGTGCTTTCTCAACGTTCACTTACAATAAGTCAGTATTGTCTTACGCTTGGTATTTTTTGCTTTAGTGGGAGCTTGTATTATTTGGTCTTTTTAGGTTCAAAGCTGCTGGTTTTAATCACTCCCGTGGGAGGTTTATTACTGATTTTTGGCTGGTTATCTATTGTTGTTTCTATGATTTTTAAACAAAAATAAAGGTTTATTGATGAACAATAAACTAAGGGTTATATGTTAGGTATTCTTTTATATTGTCGTCCAGGTTTTGAAAACGATTGTGCCAATGAAATTCAAGCAAAAGCTAGTGAGCTTGAAGTATTTGGTTATATTAAAACGTTAAAAAATAGTGGATTTGTTTTATATCATTGCTATGACCCATCACAAGTTGAAGCATTAGCTGAGCAATTAAACTTTGCTCAATTAATTTTTGCACGTCAAATGATTGTGGCGGTTGCGTTAGTAGAAGAGTTGCCTGCTGAAGACCGTATTACGCCGATTTTAGCCATTACTCGCCAATTACCAATGGCCGGCGATGTTTATGTAGAATGTCCTGAAGGCGATGAAACTAAACCTCTGCTTACTTTTTGTCGTAAATTTACTGTACCTTTTAGACAAGCATTAAAAAAACACAATAATCTGACCAATAAAGAGAACCATAAAAAGCGACGTACACATGTTTGCTTTATGGATTATGAAACTGCCTACGTGGGTTATTCTTTACCCAACAATCGCAGTGACGAACATATGGGGATCATGCGTTTAAGGTTCCCCAATGAAGCGCCAAGTCGTTCTACATTGAAGTTGGATGAAGCGTTCCAAACCTTTTTGACTAAAGAAGAACAAGCTTTACGTGCTCATTCCGGTTTGCGCGCAGTCGACTTAGGTGCGTGTCCCGGCGGTTGGACTTATCAATTAGTAAGACGTGGTATGTTCGTTAGTTGTGTCGATAATGGGGCGATGGCCGATAGCTTAATGGAAACAGGTCAAGTTACCCACTACATAGAAGATGGTTTTAAATTTGAACCTGAACGTAAAAACATTCATTGGTTAGTGTGTGACATGATTGAGAAACCCAAGCGTGTTGCAAAATTAATGGCGCAATGGTTAATTGATGGTTGGTGTAAAGAGGCGATTTTTAATCTCAAGTTACCCATGAAACAACGTTATCAAGAAGCCACTGACGATTTAAAAATATTAACTGATATGATTGATCAAGCTGGTTTTAACTATGAATTACAAGCTAAGCATTTATATCATGACCGAGAAGAGATAACCGTGCATGTACGCCTAACGGATAAAATCTACGGCCCATTATAATCCTTATATTGCTTAAATGAGTGGCTAATTTCTGCTTCTGCAATCTTAGTCGCTGATACTCATTGAGCTAAAATGCCCAAATTATATTGTCATTCATATAGCCACTACCTAGTCGATTATATCGCCCATTACAAAGCTTAAATTTATTGCAAATACATTGTATCTAAATACAAGTAAATGGGGCTGCTTAACTCGTACATATAAAAATCCACACCTGCTATCTTACTTAAATCCATTTTTCTTAATTCAACACCCGCTTGAATAGTCGTAAGCAAAATACTTTGCTCACTATAACCGGGTGCAATTGTTAAATGTTGATCGTAACGGTCGCGGTAATTTGGATGCCCTTTATTATAGTGACGATCGGTAATAATTAAGGTCACTGGTAACGCGTTAGGGGCGGGATTATAAAAGCCTATAGTTATCTTGCTATAATTCTGCCAATTGCCCGGAAAGTAACGAAGTGCGGCGCCACTATATTGTCGTGGTACAAAGGTGATTTGCATCATACTGCTTGAGACTGGTTGTGTAATTGGCTTATTAATCATTAATGGTTGATCTGCTTTCCAACGAGTTAGCTCGATCTCTTGATCAAATGAGGCTAAGACGGGGAAATCTATTTGTGCTTTTGCTTCATCATAAATCAATAATGCAGAACGGTGCAGTACTAAACCTAATAACAGCAAGTAGGAGACTTTAAATAGCCAATGGATAGGGTGTTTGCTAAATAAAATTATGCTTAATAATACTCCCATGTAATTGAGAAATAAGTCTTGTACCTCCATTTCACGTGAAAAATACGGTTGTATTATTTCAATGCTCAGGCCAAAAGCAAAACATAATAGTGTAAGAGTGAAGCACTGTTTTAGCAGGGAGAATGCTCTGATGGTTGAGTGGTAATGCAGTAGTAAGAAACTCCAAAAACAAAAAACACTAAGATGGCCGATAGGCCATAATGCTTCAATTAATCGTTGTGAAAATAAGCTACCCACATCAATGAATAGTAATAATAAAGCACAGACAGCCAAACCAGCGAAAATTATTTTTTTAAACATCTTTTAACTCAATGGGAGTGAAATGATAATGATTAGTGATAAGAAGGTTATTGTTACATTATTGAGTACTTATGTATTTTGTCTGCCTACTTTTACCGCTACTGAAGATAGTCACTAGATACCGCTACTACATATTCATTATGTGCACATGGAGCTGTGCCTTTTAGAACATTGATTATCAATGCTATTCAAAAAGGCACTTACATTTTAGGAGCAATTAACCTGTAATAGTATTGATTTTACTGGCTATAGCCTTCTAAGAAGCTACCTATTTTTTTGATCGCAATAGCCATTTCATCAACCCGAGGCAGACAAACGATACGGAAATGATCGGGTTTGTGCCAATTAAATCCAGTTCCCTGCACAATTAGTATTTTTTCTTCAACTAATAAATCCATGGCAAAACGTTGGTCATCTTTAATATTAAAACGCTTTTGATCTAATTTAGGAAAAAGATATAATGCCCCATTGGGCTTAGTACAGCTAATACCCGGAATATCATTTAATAATTTCCAAGCCGTTTGTGTTTGGTCGTATAAACGCCCACCTGGCACTGTTAATTCATTAATACTTTGGTAGCCACCCAATGAAGTTTGTATTGCGTGTTGCATTGGCACATTGGCACACAAACGCATACTGGCTAAAATTTCTATGCCTGAAATATAATCACGCGCTTGTTTTTTAGCACCACTGATCATCATCCAACCTACTCGAAATCCACATACGCGATAAGCTTTAGACAAACCATCAAAGGTCACAATCAAAATGTCATCGGCTAAGGTTGCAAGCGGAATATGAACTGCATCATCATAGACAATTTTTGAGTAAATCTCATCGGAAAAAACAATTAAGTTGTGTTGACGTGCCAACTCAACTATTTGCTCTAATAACTCTTTACTATAAACAGCACCGGTTGGATTGTTTGGATTAATTAACACGATGCCTTTAGTACGAGAGGTGATTTTTGATTTAATATCGTCGATATCTGGAAACCAGTCTGACTCCTCATCACAAATATAATGAACGGCTTTACCACCTGATAGATTCGCAGCCGCAGTCCATAATGGATAATCTGGTGCAGGCACTAATATTTCGTCACCATTATTAAGCAAACTCTGCATCGCCATTACGATTAACTCGCTGACACCGTTACCAATATAGATATCGTTTGTATCTAAAGATAATAAACCTTTCGCTTGGTAGTGCTGCATTACCGCTTTGCGTGCAGAAAATAGACCTTTACTATCACAATACCCCTGGCTATTTGGCAAGTTTTTGATCACGTCCATTAATACTTCTTCTGGAGCTTCAAAACCAAATTGGGCAGGGTTACCTATGTTCAATTTAAGAATGCGTTGACCTTCGTCTTCTAATTTCATCGCTTGCTTTAATACTGGTCCTCGAATGTCATAACAGACGTTATCTAGTTTGTTTGAACGAACAATTGAATACATTTAAACCCCTTAAACCCTAATTTTCATAATGCTTTTGATATTGGGTTAAAGTACCTCATCTCAATGCGTTAGTGAAGATGAAATAAAAAATATGTGGGGATAAATGCAATTGATGGTGAATTTAATTCAATTAATAATATAAAAGCTTTAATATAATTAATTATTAAAATAGAATTTCAACTTCTTTGCTTTTGTTAGGACAAAATATGATTGAATTTAAACACTTAAAAACATTATCAGTATTAAGTAAAGCAGGGAGTTTAGTAGAAGCTGCAAAACAGTTACATTTAACCCAGTCAGCGTTATCACATCAGCTTAAAGAATTAGAACAACGCCTTGATTGTTCACTATTCATTCGTAAATCGCGTCCGATCCGTTTTACTATTTCTGGGCTCCGTATATTAGAACTTGCAGACCAAGTGTTGCCTCAAATTCGTCAAGCAGAACGGGATCTTTCACGTTTCGCTTCCGGTGATGCAGGGCGTTTACACATGGCAATTGAGTGTCATTCCTGCTTTCAGTGGTTAATGCCCGCCATTGATAAGTTCAGGGATAGTTGGCCAGAGGTAGAATTAGACTTTTCCAGTGGTTTTAGTTTTTTACCATTACCGGCATTAAAGCGAGGTAATTTAGACTTAGTAGTAACCTCAGATCCACAACAAATTCCCGGCATCACTTATATTCCATTATTTAGTTACCAATGTATGTTGGCGTTAAGTCGCCACCATCGCTTGGCAAACAAAACCTACATCAACGCTGAAGATCTGAGCGAAGAAACATTAATTACTTACCCTGTTGAAAAAGAACGATTAGATATTTTTAATGGTTTCTTAATGCTGGAAGGCGTATCGCCAGCCAATATTCGTCATGCAGATATGACCTTGATGATGTTACAACTAGTGGCAAGTGGCCGTGGTGTTGCCGGTTTACCCGATTGGGCATTATTTGAGTATTTACAAAAAGATTACGTGGTTGCTCGTCGTTTAGGCAAAGAGGGCGTCTGGAAAACCTTATATGCAGCAGTACGAGAAGAACAACAGTCTTTGGCATTTATTGAGGATTTTATCTCAACGGCTATCGATAGTTGTTTTGAAAACTTGAAAGGAATAAAAATGCCTTGCTCAATTTACTAGGTGAACCATTATAGTTTTAGGGTTAAGAGCTTAGAGTTAAGCTAGTAGGTTTAAAATTAAAAACAAGGATATTACAGGGTTGGATTTGGCAGCGTTTTTTAACCTGTAAATAAATGAATAAAAAATAAACACTTAACATCCTTTATTCAGTTTAATTGATCTAAAAGGCATTTATTTCAGTTGTTCAATTGCACGGGACTGTAGAAAAAGACACAATAAAATTACTGCTATTTAACTAATTAAAAGAGTAACCCGATATGAGTTGTTGTGATGTAAAAGGCTTGATGCCGCTCTCTGATGCACTACAAAAGATGCAAGCGTCCCTCACTAATGTGTGTGAGAAAATCGTTTTACCTTTGCCTGAGGCGCTAGGTTTTACCCTGAGTGAAAATATAACTTCAGAAAAAAATGTCCCTGCATTTAATAATTCTGCAATGGATGGTTATGCATTACATGCTAGCGATTTAAAAAATTGTGATACGGATAATCCCGTGCACTTGACCCAAATTGGAAAATCGTTTGCGGGTGCACCTTTTGCCGGTAAAACGCCTAAAGGCAGCTGTATTAGAATAATGACCGGTGCCGTTGTGCCTGATGACCTAGATTGTGTGGTGATGCAAGAACGCACTGTGGCAGAAGGTAAACAAATCACCTTCAACCACGCACCTAAACAACATAATAATGTACGTTTTGCTGGAGAAGATTTAAGTATTGGTCAAGCAGTATTACAACAGGGACATAAATTAACGCCTCGTGACATTCCATTACTTGCTTCATTAGGTATTGCTACCGTTGCTGTATACCGTCAATTAAAAGTGGCGGTTTTATCCTCGGGTGACGAATTAACAAGTTTAGGTGAGCCATTACAACAAGGGCAGATATACGACACTAATCGTTATAGTATTATGGCTTTATTATCACGTTTAAATATTGAAATAATTGATTTTGGTATTATCAAAGATGATTATGAAGCCATTAAACAGGCGATGGTCAGTGCTGATCAACAAGCTGATGTTGTGATCACTAGCGGTGGTGTATCTGTTGGTGAAGCAGATTTCATTAAAGAAGTGCTCAATGAAATTGGTGAAATCGGTTTTTGGAAACTGGCTATTAAGCCCGGAAAACCATTTGCCTTTGGGAAGTTGAAAAACAGTGTCTTTTTTGGGTTGCCAGGAAATCCCGTTTCAGCTATCGTGACTCTATACCAATTAGCAGTGCCAGCAATGGCAAAAATGAGTGGTGAAGTCGTTAAACCCGCTATTCGCTTTAATGCAATCTGTACCGATACATTGTCTAAAGCACCAGGAAGAACTGATTTTCAGCGCGGGAACTATTCTGTCAATGAACAAGGCCAATTAGTTGTTAATACAACCGGTAATCAAGGCTCTGGTGTGTTTAGTTCAATGAGTCTGTCAAATTGCTTTATTGTGCTTGAGCAAGACCGTGGCAATATCAGCGTAGGTGAAACAGTGGTGATTGAACCGTATAGTCCTCTGATGGATTAATACGTTTAAAATGCCACCAATATAACGATAAAAAAGACCAACGCCATTAATCATGTGGAGCAAGTAGCATTGGGGGAGATAAGCAAGTTTTAAGGCTATATTTTATAGCTTTTGGTGGGGTAATACAGTTAACCCATGAAAAGAGGAACAATCATAAACAATGAAGTTTTTAGTGATTATGCCATTTATAAAAATGTTAGTAGCTTGCTTGTTTATTTACTCCGATAAAGTTGATTATTATAAACAACATCGTTGCTTGATTATTGATGGTATTGGTACAAAAAATACAAAGGCATAAAAGAGACTTATATCCGTAAATGCAACGGGTATATTTAATGAAAAATATATTAAATACTAACTATAAGCACAATGATGTGCCTCAGGAAAAATTATGATCAAAACAGATGACGTGAATATAACTGCAATTAAAGAACTATTACCCCCTATTGCGCTTTTAGAGAAATTTCCAGCTACATCTGCAATCAGCCATACGGTTTCTGATTCACGTAAAGCAATTAGCAAAATTTTAAGTAACCAAGATGACCGTTTATTAGTGATCATCGGACCATGTTCAATCCACGATACAGAAGCAGCGCTTGATTACGCAGCGAAATTAATGCCGTTACGTGAAAAATATAAAGACTCTTTAGAAGTAGTAATGCGCGTTTATTTTGAAAAACCACGTACGACTGTTGGTTGGAAAGGTTTGATCAATGATCCTGAAATAAACGGCACGTTTAATATTAATAAAGGCTTACGTAAAGGTCGTAAACTTTTATTGGATATCAATGCAATGGGCTTACCTGCTGCGACTGAATTTTTAGATATGATCACACCGCAATATGTTGCTGATTTAATGACATGGGGCGCAATCGGAGCGCGTACTACAGAGTCACAGGTTCACCGTGAATTAGCCTCTGGTTTATCTTGCCCAGTTGGCTTTAAAAATGGTACAGACGGCACTATTAAAGTGGCCGTTGATGCAATTGGTGCTGCTAATGCTTCTCACCACTTTTTGTCTGTTAATAAATTTGGTCATAGTGCAATTGTTGAAACAGCAGGTAACCCTGACTGTCACATTATTTTGCGTGGCGGTAAAGCGCCTAACTATAGCGCTGAAGACGTTGTCGCTATCAAAAAAGATCTTAAAAAATCAGGATTAACTGAAACATTAATGATTGATTTCAGCCATGCAAACTCAGAGAAAAAATTCGAAAATCAAATGAAAGTTTGTACCGATGTTTGTGGTCAAATTGCAGCGGGTGACCGTGCAATTTCAGGTGTTATGGTTGAAAGCCATTTAGTAGAAGGTCGTCAAGATCTATGTGAAGGTGTTACGCCTACTTACGGTCAGAGTATTACTGATGCATGTATTGGTTGGGATGCAACTGAGACGTTATTAGCACAATTATCTGAGGCTGTTATCGCTCGTCGTGGTTAAGGACGTGTTAACGCTTATTTAAAGCACTGTTTAGACAGTGCTTTTTTTTGTCTTTTAAACTTAATCCCAAGCAAATACCCACTTGGTTTTAGATAATTGACTGAGTCGTTTGTGATTTTTATTCTTAATTTATGAGACTATTTGCAAGTGAGTGAAATGACAGTACCACAAAAACCGATCATGATTTTAGGCTGTACCAGTGATGCGGGTAAGTCGTTGATCGTGACGGCTATTTGCCGATTATTAGCTAATAGAGGTATCAGTGTTGCGCCTTTTAAAGCACAAAATATGAGCAATAATGCCGCTATTACTGAAGACGGATTAGAAATAGGGCGAGCGCAATATCTGCAAGCATTGGCTGCAAAAGCGAAACCATCAGTATTAATGAATCCTATCCTATTAAAACCAAGTGCCGACACATTTAGCCAAGTGATTGTGAATGGCAAGGTCGATACTGAAATTTCCAATATGCCGTGGATGGCAAGAAAAAAACTATTATGGCCAAAAGTAATACAGTCACTTGAATCGTTACAATCACAATACCAACAGGTTGTGATTGAAGGGGCTGGTAGCCCCGCAGAAATAAACTTGCGCGAAGGCGATATCGTTAATATGAGTGTTGCATTAGCTTGCCAAGCAGATGTATACCTTGTTTCAGATATTGATCGCGGTGGATCTTTTGCTCATTTATTGGGTACTTGGGCATGTTTAGCTGAAGAAGAACAAAAACTGATCAAAGGGTTTGTATTGAATAAGTTTCGAGGTGACCCTAAGTTGTTAGGTAATGCAATGGACTGGTTAGAGGAAAAAACTGGTATTCCTACTGTCGCTAACTTGCCTTATCACCGCCATCAATTACCCGAAGAAGATAGCTTTAGGTTAGGCACAACTTGGCAACAGGGCGCAATTAATGTTGCACTGATATATTATCCCTATGCATCCAATATGGATGAGTTTGATGCGTTAATTTATCAAGATGATATTAACTTAGTTCCAATACAGTTAAATCAAGATTTATCCGTTTTTGATGCTGTTATTTTACCCGGTAGTAAAAATAGTGGTAAAAGTCTGCATTTTTTGCAACAAACAGGTCTAGACAAGACCATTAAGACATTTGCAGAGAGTGGTAAATTAGTACTTGGTATTTGTGGTGGTTTACAAATATTAGGGGATGAAATTAAAGATCCTTTGCAATTAGAAGATGGTGACAAAAGGGCACTTGGTTTAATTGGGCTAACAACAACCCTCGCACCTAATAAGGCAACACAGCAGAGAAATATAGATTGGTTAGGGCAAAGTATAGAAGCATATGAAATTCACCATGGTGCAAGCCAACTATTAAATGATGCAGTAACTCCTTTTATCAGTGATAATATTGGCTGGCAACAGGGTAATATTTATAGCTCTTATTTACATGGATTATTTGATAATGCTGTCTTTTATAATTGGTTTATGCAACAGCTCGGCGCAGCACAAAATGGTATTAGTTGGAAAGCACATGTTGATAAAGAATTGGATAAATTAGCATTAATGTTTGAACAGCATGGGTGGTTGTAGTCTTGTATTTTAATCGTTATTTAAAAATTATTTCCCCTTTAATATTTGCATCTAGCTTAACGGCGCCTGCTTATGGTGAATCATTAGGTGTTGCAGTGCGTTCAGTAGAGCAGGCATTGGCGATTGCTACGCTGATGTCCGATAGTGAAGCACTTACTTTTGGGTTTGCAAATGTAGATTTAGAAGTTGAAGATCCAGGCTTTGGGAACGAAAAAAGCACCAACCTTAAAAATAGCTTGGACGTGTTTGTGATCCCTTATACCTGGGATTTAGAGCCTAAAAGTAAAGCTTGGGATCATGCTATAACGATACGTGCTTTTTACATTGCTTCTAAACGAGACAGCCAGTTATTTAGTGAAGTGAGTGATAAATTAAAGCAAAATACCTATGGTATTTACGGTAATTATTCTCAGTTTTACCATGTTACTGATCAATGGTATGTCACTTCTGCCTTAGGCGCACACCTCAGTTATTATAAGAACTCTTACTCTTACGGCGATGGTTTTCCAGAAGAAATAAAAGCAGAATTGGATAATATTGCATTTAATGTCACCACCTTGGCCTTAATTGCTGAACCAGAAGTAGGCATTGGGTATGAAAGAGATGAGCAATGGGGAAAATGGCGAGCACATAATCAAATCAATTACATTTATGGTCATGGTCTCTCTGGTTCAATTGATAAACCAAGTAGTATTAATCCTGAAGGATGGCGTATTACCAACGGGGTTGAGTTTACAGTTAACGTACCTGAATTATGGGGGGTTAATGACTTTATCACGGTCGACTTTAAGCGAATTGATTTAATGGGCGACTTAGAGGCCATGGCTGATAATGGCTACTATTATGAAACCACTGTCGGTTGGGTAATAGATACCCAAGATAAAATTCCATTTTTGGACAACATCGGGATTGGACTATCAGTCAATTATGGCAGTTCAATCAGTGGTGCGACCTTAGTACTGTATTGGAATGAAGAATAACCTTATGCTTTGATCTTATTACTTTGCTCACAAATAATGATTGTAAGCAAAGCAACATGGCTAACAAACCTGTCTAAGGCTTGAGTTAGGAGCTAATGTTTATGGGTTAAGACGAGTAATAGCCCATTTACCATCTATATTTTTATATACAAAGCGATCATGTAAACGGTCCGCTTTACCTTGCCAAAATTCTATTGATTCTGGAATAACTCGGTAACCTCCCCAAAATTCAGGCAATGGTACTGGTTCACCTTTAAACTTTTCTTCATAATATTTAACGGTATCGACTAATGTTTGGCGCTCATTAAGTTCTTGGCTTTGTCTTGAAGCCCATGCACCTATTTGACTACCACGGCCACGAGAATGGAAATAATCTTCAGATTCTTGATGGCTAACTCGCTCAATTCGACCCTCTATGCGCACTTGGCGTTGTAGCATATTCCAATGAAATAACAGAGCTGCAAAGGGGTTTTGTTCTAATTCGCCTGCTTTTCTACTGCCGTAATTAGTAAAAAACACAAAACCATGTTGATCCACTTCTTTTAATAACACCATACGAGATGAAGGACGACCTTCGCTAGTAGCAGTTGAAACAGACATCGATTCAGGCAATACAATACCCGTTGATTCCGCTTCTTTTAACCACGCCTTAAAAAAAGCAATAGGGTCGTCAGTAGTGGTTAATGCTTTATTTTCAATTAAAACACCTTGCCCCAAGGTGAATGCACAACGAAGTTTAGTGAGTAATGACATAGCGTATCTTAATTAGTTAGATTGAAAGAGATCTGAAGTGTATAATTTGTATTTAACCTTGTCGAACTTAATGTCTTTTTCCTGATAACTAAGTTTGAACATTTATCTCTTTATTAATTAAACACATTAATGATAAGTAAATACTGGCGTTCATGATCTCACTTGCGCTTGTTTTTATTGCTCATTATTGAAGTCACATACAATTGAACGAGAATTTTTAGTGCATGCCTAAGTTTTTTAATGAAGCATTTTCAAGCGAAGATATTATTAATATCTTTAATCAAACCTTTTACACTTCTCACCAGACTAAATTAGTACTGGGTGGCAATGAACCACTATACCAACCCGCTAATGAACAATGCGATCACCACCAAATCATTTTTGCCCATGGTTACTTTTCCAGTGCTCTTCATGAAATAGCACATTGGTTAGTTGCTGGTGATAAACGCCGCTTACAACTTGATTATGGTTACTGGTATGAACCCGATGGGCGTGATCAACAACGGCAAGCTGAATTTGAAAAGGTTGAAATAATGCCTCAAGCTATTGAATGGGCATTATCAGTGAGCTGTGGGCTTGAGTTCGATGTCAGTAGTGATAACCTAAGTGGTATTGTTATCAACCGTTTAGCTTTTAAACAAAAAGTATATCAACAAGTATTAAAGCTATTAAGTAATGGCTTTTCAGCACGCACTAATACCTTATTATTAGCATGTCAGCAGCACTATAGAACACCTGATTTAAGTGTTGAAGATTTTGAATACCAAGGTATGTATCAATTAGTGAATTAAATAAGAATTTTTAAAATTAGTTATTACTTGAATTTTAGAGGCTCAACATGAAAATATTAATCGTTTGTCTAGGTAATATCTGTCGTTCCCCAACAGCTGAAGCAGTGCTAAGGGCAAAAGCTAAAATGCGTGAGATTGATATTGAAGTCGATTCTGCGGGCACTGCTGATTATCATCAAGGTAAAGGACCGGATAGTAGGGCCAAGAAGGCAGGTGAGAAGCGTGGATACAGTTTTCGAGGGATTACTTCTCGTCCTGTCACAATTGAAGACTTTGCCTACTTTGATTATATTTTGGCTGCAGATAAACAAAATAAATACGATTTATTAGCACGTTGTCCATTACAATTTAAAACCAAAGTGGATCTGTTCTTAAGCATGACCGAAGTTCAAGAAACTGAAATTCCAGATCCCTATTACGGTGGCGAGCAAGGTTTTGAATTAGTATTAGATCTGTTAGAAACCGCCAGTGACCAATTATTAGATAAAATAAGTTAATCAATCTATGAGCAATAAAACCTACCACCATGCTGTGCAAATTTATTATGAAGATACCGACCACTCTGGCGTGGTATATCACCCAAATTTTTTAAAGTATTTTGAACGTGCTCGTGAACACGTCATCGATAGTCAAGTACTTAATAAGTTATGGAATGAACAAGGGATCGGTTTTGCTGTTTACAAAGCAAATATGATTTTTCAAGATGGGGTGGAGTTCGCTGAAGTCTGTGATATTCGTACTCACTTTGAAATTGAAGGTAAATATAAAACAGTGTGGCGTCAGGAAGTTTGGCGACCTAATGCAGTTAGACCCGCTGTGATTGGTGATATTGAAATGGTCTGTCTGGATAAAAACAAACAACTTCAACCACTACCATTAGCTATTATTAATTTATTATACAAAGTGTGATCAAAGTTTCTAATACTGATTTAATGCTTAAACTTTTTCGTTGATCTCACTTTATAGGTAAAAATTTATATCAATGTTATCTTTCTCCCAAACAGCATGGATTATACTTGCGAAAATATTTTTTATAGGTAATTTTGTGATTTTATAAAGGAGAGGAATATGTATTTTGCACAAAATGATCAACGATCATTTCATAGAATGGAACTTAACTTACCTATTAAGATCATTAAAGGTGAGATTGAATATGCAGGAATTTGTATCGATTTAAGTAGTACCGGAATGCGTATTTCTTTTTCTGCTGACTTGCTAAAAACGGATGATACGGTTCATATTCAATTGAACACCGGTGATGAACGTTTTCCTCCCCTTGATGCAGAAGCTAAATTAATTCGTGTGACTGAAATTGGACCTAGTAATTATACTGCCGCTGTTGAGTTTTTATCATTAACTTAATAACGACCCATTGCCTATCGTATGTTTATTGCGGTTAGTATTGATGCTTATTAATAAGCTCTGGATCATAGTGATTGATTTATAGGTGCTTGTTTATAGGTATTCATTAAATGCCAAGTAAAGAAGTCGCATCGCGATAAACAATAGTTTGATTAAGTTTACTTGAACGACAGATAGACATGGTTTGTTGTTTAAAAGAAGTGTGATAAAACTGCCACGGTGCATCTTTACTCAAGGGATAATGTGAATTGAAATTTATTGCAATGTTATCCTTTAAACTCAATTGTTGAATATCGTTCGCCACGTATTCTGATGCTTCACTTTTGTCACTAGGCGCGATGCCAGTAAAGCTAAAATAAAACGTATCTAAACCTAAACTAATCCCTACACCCGTTGCTTTTACGAAGGCTTCTTTCAATGTCCAACATCTGAAAAATTGTTGCTGTTGTTCCATTCCAGTTAATTTACTTAACTGTTGATGTTCTTGTGCTGCAAAATAACGTTTAGTTATCGTCGGAATATTAACTTTACGCAGTGGATTTTCAATATCACAACCAACTTCATCGCCAATACATACTGCCATAATAATGAGCTGATTATTATGGCTTAGGTTAAAACGTATATCATTGTTGTTATTAATCAGTGCTGGTTTCCCCTGTGAATTACGGACAAATTGTAATGCAATGGGTGAACTATTTGTATAGTGAGATAAGACTAAGCGACATAATGAGCGTGTAATTAAGGCAGTATGTTGAGCCACTTTATGCTTATATTTTAATAATTTTTCATATTCTTCTGTTGTCAGCAGACTAGTTAAAAACGTGATTGATTGTTCAGACAACTGGGTAGGGTCAATAGACCATAAATCAATATGATCAGTTTTTAAGGTACGTAAATTTGAAGTAAAAGTATCCACGGAGTAGACCTGTTAGATAAAGGCAAGCGTTCTATAGCTTATTAACTCTTAGCTTAGCATAAAAAAATTCAGCTTAGGATAAACAACCTCAGCCCTCATTTTGAAATATACAGCTAACATGCCATGATTAATGACTAGAGAGCGGTAACACATTGGTCATTAAAACTAGTTAACTTACTTTACTAGAAATGAAAAAAGATAGCTAAGCTATCTTTTTTCCGGTCAAGCCAACAAGTTATTTATTTAGTTGGTTCTGGACGCTTGAATGAATTAATTTTCTTATTCACTTCACGACGTTCTTTAGATAATTCAGCACCTGTGATGATATGGTCATCAACACGATCTTCGTAATCTGACTGCATATTCTTGATGATATTAACGATATCTTCGTGCGTCATGCTAGGTGTGATGTATTCAGATAAGTTTGTTAATAGATCAACACGTTTGCGATTATCACGGATTTTCTTTTCATTATCAATGATTTCGCGTTTTAACTTATTTTTACGGCGTGTATTTTTTACTAATTCTAGAACGTTACTCATTTATGACACCTTTTGATTTATATACTTAATGACAGTTACATAATAACAAATAGATCTATTCGTTAAAATCAATTAAGAAATTAATGATTTATATTAATAACTTAATTATACGCAGCATAAACATTTACGAAACTGATTTTTTGATTTAAATGTCGAAAATTGCAAATTATTAGAAGTAACAATAATTTATTGTAATTAATTATTCTGTAATAAAAATGTCATCCTCAGCTGTTTATATGAAAGTTCACTTACCTGAGGAGCAAAATATGATGGACGTTGTACGTAAATACTATCTACTTGATACGAACGTTTTATTACATGAACCTTTAGCTATTTATTCCTTTCAAGAACACAATGTTGTTATTCCTATGACGGTTTTAGAAGAGTTAGATCGCATTAAAGATAGACAAAAAGATGTCAGTCGTGATGCTCGAGTGGCGATCCGCTGTTTAGAAAAAATATTCCAAGATGCAAGTTCTGAACAAATCTCACAAGGAGTAGCAATTGATCATAAAGGCATGCTCTTAGGGGGAATGATTTCTATTTTTGCTGACCACCATGCTTCTTTTATGCAAGAAGCTTTCTCTGAAGATGAGCCAGATAATCGAATTATTAATGCTGCTTTATATCTGCAACAAAGCAAAGCCCCTGCAAAAGTCGTATTAGTGACCAAAGATATTAATATGCGCTTAAAGGCAAAAGGAGCTGGGCTTAAATGTGTAGAGGATTACCGAACTGACCAACTGATTGATGATGTGCATTTATTGAGTAAAGGTTATCAAGAAGTGGAGGGGGCATTTTGGGAAAATATAAAGCAGTGTGAAACCTTCAATCGTGGTGAAGATACCTACCATCAATTGACCTCTGATAAAATAAACGATCCCTATCCGAACCAGTATATTGTGGATGATAAGTCTCAATTTGTTGGTAAAGTGACAGATCATCTTAAAGATAATATTGAGTTATTAGATATCGGTTTTGAACGTTTAATGGGACAGCAAGCTTGGGGAATTAGCCCTAAGAATATTTATCAAGGCATGGCGCTTAATGCACTCTTAGATCCAACCGTAGATTTAGTGATTTTAACTGGACCTGCCGGCTGTGGAAAGACATTATTAGCGGTGGCTGCTGCGTTAGAACTTGTTATTGAAAAGAAGCAATATGACAAAATAATTGTTACACGCAACACCCCCGATGTGGCTGAAAATATCGGTTTTTTACCTGGTACAGAAGAAGAAAAAATGATGCCATGGCTTGCTTCTGTTACCGACACTTTGGAAGTCTTACATAAAAATGATAATTGCAGTGCAAGTTCAGTCAACTACATCATGGATAAAGCGAATATACAATTTAAGTCGGTGAATTTTATGCGTGGGCGAAGTATTCAAAACAGTTTTGTTTTACTTGATGAGTGCCAAAACCTAACCGCCTCACAGCTTAAAACTATTATCACTCGCTGTGGAGAGGGCACTAAAATTGTATGCTCTGGTAATTTAGCACAAATAGACAGTAATTATTTAACCCCTGTCACTTCAGGTTTAACTTATATCGTTGAGCGTTTTAAACAATTCGAAGGCAGTGCAAATATCTACCTTAATGGTGTGATCCGTAGCCGTTTAGCAGAGTTTGCTGAAGAACATTTGTAGTAGGCATTTAGCTGTTGCCATATCGCTAAATGTACAAAAGGAATAATTTCGTATCTTGAATGTTAGTACGAAATTGTTCTGCTTATTTATATGGTTAAGGTTTTAGTTTGACATTTAACACATTGATTAAAGAATCTAGAACACTACTTTGAAATTAAACACGTCTTTGACGCATATCCGGACTTTAGCCCATAAAACTAGCCACGTAGGAGTAATTTAGTTAAGATTTTTGATAGCAGATTGAACCATAGATGAACAAAAAGTACATCGATGGTTCCATAAAAAGAAGGCTCAGATTTAGGTAGAGCGAAGGTTCTGATTATTTTTGAATATCTATTTTTTCCGAAGTTACTTTTGGTATCATCTTAAAAGATTTCTGCTTTATTTGTTCGACTACAATTTTCTTTATTTCTACAGGAAAAGTGTTGTTGACTGCTGGCGTACTGATAACCTGCAGTTTGTTACAGGGATGGTTGGTAATACTACCAATTTGAGGGTTTACGATAATCAAGCGTTCAATCAGAGCATCATAATAAGCTATGTCTTTAGTTTTACAGTTGATTCCATCCTTGACTCCCAGTTGGTCTAAGCGTCCCTTTATTGATCGTGTTTGTGTAAGTTGATTCTCACGTTCTGCAATCGGCATTACGCAATCATATGTAGGGCGTCGTAAATTAGAGTTGTTTGGAATTGACGCGTAATAATCTTCTTCTGTCCAATCTTTTTGCGCTAAATCAATTCGCCAACCTTTTGCTTCAATTCGTTCTGTCTGATTATTGGTTAGATATTTCAAATCAGCTTCTAGCTCTACAATCACCGATGGGTCGCTCATATATTGTGGGATATAGTTAGCACTGTTAGGGTTATTTTGCTCACAATAATTTGGGTTGGAGCCTCCACCTGCAAGTATAGGTTGAATGCTTTGGTCAACTTTCCTTGAGGTTGGCCACGATCCATTCGAAGGATAAAGTTTTGGTACTATAATCAACCGAAAGTCATCATCAACTTCTTCAGTAACTAACATGTCATAACTGGCTGTTTCCAGTTTTTTAAAAATAAATGCACCATCATCTAGATGAGGTGGACGAAGAGATTCGCGGATAGTATCAGAATTAATTATCCCAATGTTGTTCATTGCCCGAATCCATGAATATGTCAACCCGTCTAAATCTGATAGGTGTGTACCCCAATTTCGACCACGGAGAGCGTGATAAATGTCTTGGCCACTCATCTCAGACATCGCCAATTCGCTCATAGAAACACGTCTGCTATCAAGTTCATTCAAGGGAGTTTGATTATGATGTGCAGTAAAATCGCAAGCTAGATTAACGGTGGTACACCCATTTAATGGTAGAGGACCTGGATTGATCTGACGATTCAGAGTTCCTCGGTATTTTTCCAAAATATCGGAAGGGTTGAGACCAATTGTATTGGAAGCATTCACTTGAGCGTAGATTTGAGTATGTGACCAAGGGTTAGAATTATTTCTAGTAATGGATACGTACTTTTCACCAAATCCGATAATAAAGCCATCATTATCGCAAACCTTACCCAGGTTGGGTTTTGTACTATCTTCGACTATTTCAGGGTAATAGGTTGCACTTTCTCCTATGGCTTCATTTGGTGACCAGCTATTAGGTAGTTCATGGTGAATTTGGGTTATTTGGTGATGGCCAGTGAATATGACTACATCCTGTCCGCGGTCATATTCTTGAATTTTGATATCCCATCCATCGCTGTTGCACGTATATATTGTTTCTTTTTCAAGGATAGCAGAGGGATTGTTAGGGTCGACAGCATTTGCTGATTGCAGGGCTAAAAGAGGAAAAACTGAGAGTACGGTTAAACATTTTAGATATAATTTTATCATTATTTAATCCTTTAATTTACCATTTACTAATTGAATATATTTCATGGCAAAATAAAGTCAAATAAAAGTGCTGTAAAAAGCAGGGCCTGTATAAAAAAATTCAAATAGTAAACTGTCAGATACTATTTAATCAATTTAACGGATTAAACTATAGACACATGAACTTTAAAACTAACTAGCATTGGTGAATTAATGTATAGCCGTTAACATTGCTAGTTTTGAACACGCAGCAATTTTGATCGAATATCTATAGTTAGCCTCTTTCAATGAACCTGTCTACATCGCCTATTTTAAAGTAACAGCATACCTAACAGTGGCATGAGAATAAACGCGAGTAAGGTTTGCATAGTGATAATGGAAGCCATTGATTCGATATCTCCTCCTAATTGTCTAGCTAATATATAAGAAGAGGGAGCGGTAGGCGTTATAAACGCAATAAGTAAAACGGCTGCTGCAACGCCATTAAGGCCAGTATAGGTTATGAGCGCGACTGCGATTAATGGCTTAAACCCAAACTGTATAAGTGATGAGCATACAATCCCTTTGAAGTGGCCATTGATGGATTCTGGTTTTAAGGCCGCTCCAACAGCTAATAGTCCAAAAGGTAAGGCTGCACGTCCTACTATCTCTAGGATATCTCCAGCAATACTTGGTACGCCGATACCACTTAAACTTAAAAACCAACCAATAGTACAACCGATAATCAGTGGATTAAACATAATTGATTTTATAAATTGTAATGTGCCAGTAATTGAGGATTTTCCCCAAATAACAAAAATCGATATACACCAAAGATTAATCAATACGATCATAAACCCCGCGGCGACAGAGCTCATTGCCACGCCCGTTGCGCCATACAAACTTTGTGAAATGGCGAAGGCGATGTAGGTGTTAAAGCGAATACCACCTTGAAATATTGATGTAAAACTTGCATTGTCTTTTGTTAGTTTAGGACGCAACAGTATTAATAAAATGGCAGAGATGGTTAAGGTACCAAATATAACCAATAGCATTAGAGCCCAGGGCATACCTGAAATAGATTGCTGGCCAAGTGATCTAATCAGCAGGGCGGGAAACAGCACAAAATAGGTGAGCTTTTCTATACCAGGCCAAGTATCTTCAGGTAAGAACTTAGTGCGCTTTAAAACAAATCCAAGAATAATAAGCGCTATTACGGGAATTAGTGTGTAAATAAAAGTTATCATTGTTTGCTCATTATTAGTTTGATTTATAAATTATTACTTGAATTCAAGAAATAAAAAAACGACTAGGTAAGTTTTTTGGCTGTGGTGATGTCACGATATCTTCTGTTACTTTAGATTATTTATTTCACGCCAATTATTTGATTATACATTTCTCAGTTTACATTTTTTTTTGACATAAACGTTAGTTTATAAGCCATTTTAGTTACAAATTACGCCACTGTTTTTAAACGATAAGTTGAGGTTCATTTTCATAGTATCAGCACTGATGTTGTTCGTGAGATATTTACAATATTGCCCTGTAGCTGAATGATACTAAGGCGTATTCCAACATTTATAATTGAGCTTTTGAATCTTTCCTATCTTTTATGTTGATCTATGATCACTTATTAAATTTGTTTAGGGGGAATGTAATATGATCGACCAGTTACAACAAAATAAAAGCAATACTCAAACATTTTATGACATGATACAAACATAATTAATATTTTCTATAAATTTACTATTTGTATGGCTAGGTGTCATTACAAACAGTTGTTTAGGCATTGTGAAGGAAAAACAATGAACACATTACATATAGGTGAGTGCATACTTGATACTGAACAAATTAAACGGGGCGTGAGTGACGTTGCGTTGCAATTGAATCAAAAATTTAATAATGAAAGTGTGGTTGTGATCACCGTGGTACCAGGGGGAATATTATTCACTGCAGACTTAGTACGTGAATTAAAGTTTGATATTAGTATGGATTATATTTCCTGTTTACATACACCTGAAGATAGAAATAATAACTCAGAGATTATATTTAATCATAATATCGATCTACAAAACCAACATGTTGTATTGATTGATGATGCCATTGAATCTGGTGGCACCATGAAACGAATCTGCCAGTTTCTAACAGATAATTTTAGACTTAATTCTTTATCGATTGCTACACTTTTGGTTAAACCGGGGCGAGCCGTGATTCCGGTTGAACAATACTACGCAGTCGAAATGGACAATGATGATTTGCTGGTGGGGTATGGTTTACCTTGGCAGAATAAGTATCGTAATATTTCCTATATCTCAAAGTTAGTTAAATAACTCGGTAGCTGAAAAAATTCAAAACAAGCGTAAGTAAAGCTTAAGGCCAAAGGTCTTGTTGCTAATAGCTTTGTTGTTAATAACTTTCTTGCCAATTAAGATCGGGGATATGTTTGACAAGATTAAAACTAAAGTACAGAGAAGCAATGTTTACATAAAAACAGAGTCGGCAGATAAACCAACTCTGTTTTTGCGAAACCTTAATACTAAATAGCCCGAAGTATTAAGACTAAATAGAAACGGTTAGTTTGTTTTTGGTATTTAATTGCATATAACTTAATGCCCACATAATAAATCCACCAAAAAATAAGACAGCAGCAACATAACCAGTTTGGTTGGGGTGTGCACCTTGTGCAATGGCCATTCCACCAACCCAAGGTCCGATAGCATTTGCTACATTAAATGCACATTGTACTAGTGCGCCAATCATTGCATGCCCATCGGGTGAAACGTCCATTAATAAAGTCTGAATCAAAGTCGCTAAACCAATACTGCAACCAATTAAGAAAATAATGGCGTATAACTGCCAAATATTATGGCTCGCGTTGACGTAGGCAATAGCAAATATAATCGCGCAAATTAAGCTTAAGCCAGTGGCTTTGATAGCAGAAACATCAGCCGCTTTACCCAAGAAATAATTACCTAAAGTACAGCCTATACCAAACATCACCATTGCAATCGAAATAGTGTAAGCAGGTGTTTGAGTGACATCTAAGATAGTGTCAGCAATGTAGGTATAAATGCAAAATACGCCACCAAAACCAATGATCACAATGCCTAGAATCGACCATACTAATTTATCTTTTAATACACTGAATTCATTGATCAAGTTAGACGGTTTACTGTTGTCGATGTTAGGTACTACTTTATAAACAAACACTAATGCAATCAGTGATAAAACGGATGCGCCACCTAGGCAGTATCGCCAGCTTAGGTTTTGTCCAACTAAAGTGACTAATGGCACGCCAACTATAGTTGCAATGGTTAATCCCATAAATATTTTAGACATAAAAGAAGCGCGTTTCCCCTTTGGGGCAATATCGGCCGCTAATAGTATCGCAGCGCCAAAATATGCACCGTGCGGTAAACCACTGAGAAAACGGAAAATTATTAGTTGATTTAATGAGTTTGATAGGGCGCTTAATCCGTTGGCAATAAACATTAATGTTAAGAAAATAAGCAATGCTTTACGCTTGCGCATGTTGGCAGTGGTTAGCATTAAGATAGGGGCACCGACTACAACACCCATCGCATAAGCACTTATGGCGTATCCTGATTGTGTAGGGGTAACATTAAAGGTTTCACTGATTAAAGGCAGCATTGGCATCATAGAAAATTCGGTTAAGCCTAAAATAAAGGTGCCTAACGCCAATACGAACATAATTGCAGTTCGATTTAATGGTTGTGTTGTGTTAGAAAAAGTCATGAATATCCTTGCGGAGATGCTTACTTACGACATTCATCAATTTATAGAAGCACCGCTTGTGAACTCAATTGATAGAATGTTAAAAGTAATGATGTAATAAAGCACGTATGTTAAATCTTAATGTGATCTTAGTCACCTATAACCTGTATTTTATTGCAATCTTTTTTCTAGAAGAGTTGGCATTTGGCTGTTGTATATTTCAGTATTAGGGATTAGACGAAACAAGGCAATTAAACTATCAAACATTACTTAAAGGTATAAACGAGCTTAGAAGTTGTTAAGCCTTTAATCGCAGTGTTTCGAGTAACTAGATTTCACTTAATTGTTGAACTCAGTGTAAAGGACGATAAGCAGTTGATAGCGGAGTATCTTCTGCTCATTATATGATTGGTGAGCTTGCCAATCAGCCTGTCAATCATTTTGAAAATGACCTGTTAAAAGCATTAAGCTGTACTATTTACTGGCATTTAATTTTTCTAGCTCAAGCCTTTTTGCTTCCTTTATTGTATTCTTTTGATACTTTAATTCTTTTACTTTAATCTTATTGTTTCTATCACGACTTTTTTTAATTAAATCGTTATCTAACTGATGTTGCTGCGATTTGGCTAGTTTATCGTATAAGACCACATTGACCGAGGCTGCTAAATTCATACAGCCTATAGTGGGAATATAAACAACTGCATCGGCTTTATTAATCACCTGTTGTTTAATGGTGCCATCTTCAGGGCCAAATAAATACATCGCATTTTCTGGGTGTTCAAAGTTCGGTAACGGGATTGCACCTTCAATTAAATCCACGCAAACTAACTTCATGCCTGGTTCTAACGCGGTTAATAGATCTTCATAATGCACTAAAGGAACTATTTCATGTACTTTTTGCGTATCTGCGGCTAAACGTACTGCTCGATTAAATCGATCACCGGAATAAACTACTTTTTGTGCGTCATAACAACCTGCTGCGCGCATAGCGCCGCCAACATTGGATGAACTTTTGGGGTTCGTGAGGGCAATAATCGTGCGCGCTGTTGACTCTGTTGGCGATGTTACTGACGTTGTTTTATTTTCTGACATAACTTTATAACCATAACTTTTATGTAGTCACATTTGAACATGTTAAATGGGGATATAAGCGGAAACAATAGTCTGTTTGACTATTAAACCGCTAGTTTAATAGTGTTATTTACTGTCTCGGTTTATTTTAAATTGCAGTGTCTTGTCTAAGCGTGCTTGCTTATTATAAGGCACTGCATATATTTTTGACTAGTTGTCTCTTTAAAACTAAATGTTCAATATTAAATATTTTATGCGGCTTGCAACTGCTAAAACATCCAATACAAAAAACTATAGTGCTTCGATTTGACCAAGTGATTCTGTAAATTCAGATAAACCTAACTCGATATCATCTTCATCACCTACCCAGTTAAGACCAACAATCACATCGTCTTCAACTAAGTCTTCAAGCCAAAATTCGAACCACTCAGCTAGTGGAATCGAAGCTGGCACATAATCTTCCCATTCTTCAATACAATGTATTTTTGCAAGTGCTTCAGAAGACCACAGTGGCATTACTTCAGTTTCTTCGTAATTCATTGAGTCCATCACAACCCAATCACCACTCGCTTTGTCTTGCAGTGCCCATAAAAGTTGACTTTCTTTAACGTCATCTTGGAATTTTTCTAATGCGGCTGTGTTTTCGGTCATGGTACTTCTCTCTTATCATGAAATGGTGAAACTAAAAACGCTTAGTATACGGGTTAAGTCAATAATTGATAGTGACAAATAGTGACGTTTTTTTACCCTCTTAGCTTGTCTATTTTTGTTCAATGAAGGTTAACGGCTATAGGTTGTTGTTTTTATTTCTGGCATAATCGCGCTGACTTTAAAAGGAAAAATCATGGAATTATTGCAATTAACACATTTTGGAAAAACATTAAGACTCGAAGCATCGATGGCAGGGTGGCAACAATTGTATTGGGGCGACCAAATTGTTTCGCAAATTAGTGCCAGTGAATTTGCACAGGGTAAACGTTCGCATCAATTTGAAATGCGTCAACAGAGTATCCCTCAGGAAACAGTACAAGATCGGTTGTCTTTGGATAAAGCGGGTTCAAATAACGAAACATTTGATGATGCGCAATCAGACAATGACCTAGAGCAGTCTAATGTGCATATCATTATTTGTCAGTTAGATGTTGACGTTGTTTGGCAGCCTTTTTTAGTGAGTTATTCGTTTTATGTTGATCAACAGTTGGTCGCTCAAGCTTCACGTAATGAAAAAGATATTGAGCAACAAACACCGGTTAAAGTGGTTGCTGACCCTAAAAAATTAAGTCTGATAGGAATAGGCTCTTTAGCACTGAAGTTATTTAAGAGTGTAAAACTGATTAAAGTCGTGCTCGCTGGAGCGAGTATTGCTGCTTATAGTTGGTTCTTTTCTTTTCAATTTGCCGCTGCATTGATTGCTTGTTTAGTTTTCCATGAATATGGTCATATTCGTGCAATGCAATACTTTGGTATGAAAACTAAAGGCATCTATCTTATTCCTTTTGTTGGCGGGCTTGCGGTTTCCGATGAGAAAATTAATACCCGTTGGCAAGATGTTGTTATTTCAATCATGGGGCCCACCTTTGGTTTAATCATGTCGATAGTTTGTGTGATTATTTATTGGCTCACAGACAGTGAATTCTTTGCGGGATTAGCAGCGTTCAATGCACTGTTAAATTTGTTCAATTTATTACCTATTCTGCCGCTTGATGGAGGACATATTTTAAAAAGTATTAGTTTTTCAATGAACAGTAAAGTGGGATTGTTAGCGTGTGTGTTAGGTGCCGCCGCAGGTGTCTTTATTAGTTATGCATTGGGCTTAGCATTATTAGGTTTTATGCTATTAATAGGCAGTGTAGAAATAGTGTTTGAATGGAAAGCTAGATTTAATAGCCATCTATTACCTTTAGACCGTTACGGACAGATTTTTTCAACGGCTTGGTACTTGTTAACGGTTGCAGGGTTAATTGCTATTATTTTTTACTTTGCCCAAACTGGCGATCAATTATTATCATTACCTTTAATGATACTAGGTAGCTAACGTGTCTGCTATCAGCACAAACGTAAAGTTCTGCATAGGGAATATTCTATCAACTAGAATATTCCCACTCTTTTTAATCGAAGATAAAAGTAAGATAACGAGTACCACAGCGTTTAAAATAAACACAACTAATTTTCTTTCAACACAATTTCTTTGAACATAATAAACCATGCTTAAAACTATTATTCATAACATATAAGCTTTATGTTTTAAAAAACACAATCTTTACGCAATTTTAAGCTTAACAATCTACGTTAATAAAAAAACTAAAATAATTTCAATGAATTGCATCATTGTTCGCCCTTATAACTATTCTCTATATCCTATCCGAATTCGTTACTGCATATTTATAAAATAACCCTGCATAATACTTTCTAAATTATACATACCTTGTGACTTTGTAAGGAAACACATGAACAACAATAAAAGACTAACTCACCTTAAAGCGCTTGAGGCTGAATCAATTCAAATTATGCGTGAAGTAGCTGCTGAATTTGATAATCCTGTAATGTTGTACTCAATAGGTAAAGATTCATCTGTTTTATTACACCTTGCGCGTAAGGCATTTTATCCGGGAAAAATTCCTTTCCCGCTACTACATGTTGATACCGACTGGAAATTTAAAGAAATGATTCAGTTCCGCGATAATTTAGCGGAAAAGTATGATTTCGATTTATTAGTTCATAAAAACCCTGAAGGCATTGCAATGGGTATGGGGCCGTTTACACATGGTTCTGCAAAACATACTGATGTGATGAAAACACAAGGCCTAAAACAAGCATTAGACCATTACGGATTTGATGCTGCATTTGGTGGCGCGCGTCGTGACGAAGAAAAATCTCGTGCCAAAGAACGTGTTTATTCTTTCCGTGATAAAAAGCACCGTTGGGATCCTAAAAATCAGCGCCCTGAATTATGGAATATTTATAATTCAAAAGTAGACCGCGGTGAAAGTATTCGTGTATTCCCACTTTCTAACTGGACTGAACTTGATATTTGGCAATACATCTATCAAGAACAAATCGAGATGGTGCCTTTATATTTTTCTGCACCGCGTCCTGTTGTTGAGCGTGATGGTTCATTGATTATGGTTGATGATGAACGTATGCCACTTGAAGAAGGTGAAGTGCCTGAAATTAAAAATGTGCGTTTCCGTACATTAGGTTGTTACCCATTAACCGGTGCGATTGAGTCTGAAGCCAAAACATTACCTGAAATTATTCAAGAAATGTTGCTGACCACTACTTCAGAGCGTCAAGGTCGAGTTATCGATAACGATTCTGCAGGTTCAATGGAAAAGAAAAAAATGGAAGGTTACTTTTAGGCCAACGCTTAAATAACCCAGTCCTATAGAGAGTTAAGGAAAAAAAATGACTAACGATACAAATCTAATCGCATCAGATATCGAAGAATATTTACGAGTGCATGAAAATAAAGACATGATGCGTTTTATCACCTGTGGCAGTGTAGATGACGGTAAATCAACACTAATTGGCCGTTTATTATATGACAGTAAGATGATCTTTGAAGATCACATGGCCGCAATCGAAAAAGATTCAAAAAAATTCAATACAACTGATAACACGTTTGATTTAGCGTTATTAGTAGATGGTTTACAGTCAGAGCGTGAGCAGGGCATTACTATTGATGTTGCTTACCGTTATTTTGCAACAGAGCAACGTAAGTTCATTATTGCTGATACACCTGGGCATGAACAATATACGCGTAACATGGCAACAGGTGCGTCTACATGTGATTTAGCCATTATTTTGATCGACGCTCGTCACGGTGTCCAAGTGCAAACGCGTCGTCATTCATACATTTGTTCTTTATTGGGTATTAAGCATGTTGTTATTGCTATCAATAAAATGGATGCAGTGGGTTATGATCAAGAAATATACAGAAAAATTAAAGCGGACTACCGTGAATTTGCTAAGCAATTAAACATTGCTGATGTGCGTTTTGTGCCTATTTCTGCACTTAAAGGTGATAACGTCGTAAACCAAAGCGAAAATATGCCTTGGTACCCAGGTTCACCATTATTACGTTTACTAAACACAGTTGAAATTAACAGCAATGCAAATGATCAATTCCGTTTAGGCGTGCAATACGTTAACCGTCCAAACTTAGATTTCCGTGGTTTTGCTGGTACGATTGCATCAGGTGATATTCGTGTCGGTGATACGATTGAAGCATTACCATCGGGTAAGCAAAGTAAAGTGAAAGAGATTGTAACCTTTGACGGTAACATTGATGTTGCTTATCAAGGTATGGCGATTACATTAACACTTGAAGATGAAATCGATATCAGTCGTGGTGATATGATTGTTCGTCCACATGAAAAACCTCAGTCGACTAAGAGCTTTGAAGCTGACGTTGTTTGGATGGACGAAACACCATTAAATGTTGATCGTGAATACATCATTAAAGTGGGCAGTAATACTACTGTAGGTGCTGTTACGTCGATTAACTATCAAACTGATGTGAATACCATTGAACAAAAACCTGCAAATCAATTAGCATTGAATGAAATTGGTAGTTGTAATTTTGAAGTTGCAACGGAAGTACAGTTCGATGCCTATGCATCAAACCGTGCAACAGGTGCTTTCATCATTATTGATCGCCTTACTAACGGTACTGTGGGTGCGGGTATGATCAAACAGGCCGTTGACGCTAAAGCATCAACTAAACCAGCTTACAGTGATTTTGAAGTTGAGTTTAATGCATTAGTTCGTAAACATTTCCCACATTGGGAAGCAAAAGATATCCTAAAAGGATAGTTGCTCAATAGTGTGTGGTTGCCAGTTTATACTGGCAACTAAACGCGCAGTTAACTGACGGCTTATTCATGACACTTCAATCCTATTTTGTACTTGCTGTTTTCATCTCTACTATCATTGGGTTAATTAATTTCCAACAACGTCCAAGCTTTGTTTTTGGTGTTGCATTATTAACCTTATTTTCAACTCAGATGGTAACTACTGATCAAGTTATTAAAAGCCTTTCAAATGAAGGTTTATTGACGCTTATTTTATTAATGCTGTGTTCAATCGCGCTTGAAAAAACACGTTTGTTACGTTTGGTTGCTATGAAAGTGATCCGGCCTAGCTATAGTGCAACGTGGATGCGTTTATTTGGTTTTACCGTTATTTCTTCAGCGCTTCTGAATAACACCGCTGTTGTGTCTACAATGTTGGCGCCGATCCGTAACAACCCTAATCATTGTGCTAGTAAATTATTAATTCCTTTATCCTATGCGGCGATCCTTGGTGGTACGTTAACCCTAGTGGGCACATCAACTAACTTGATCGTTAATAGTCTAGTATTGGATGCTAATTTACCCTCACTCGGTTTTTTCGATTTTACCTTAGTTGGATTATGTCTTGTGGCTGCCTGTGGGGTTACCCTGTATTTATGCCGCAGTATTTTACCCGATAGAGATATGAAGCTTGGTAAAGCACAATCTTATTTTATTGAAGCTAAGGTAAATCCTGAATCAAGTTTGATAGGCAAAAGTATTGATCAAAATGGTCTGCGCCATTTGCAGTCCTTATTTTTAGTTGAAATTATGCGTGGCGAAGTGCTGCTCACTGCAATCACACCAAGTGAAGTGCTGCAAGCTAACGACAGGCTGATTTTTAGTGGTGATATTTCTAAAGTAAGTCAATTACGATCCTTTGATGGACTGTCTATCTTTGCCGAACACAGCGGGTTACCCATAGATAATTTACGAGAAGTAGTGGTACGACCTGAAAGTATTTTAAGAGGTAAAACCCTTAAGTCGGTTGGTTTTCGCTCGTTATTTGATGCTGCAGTGGTGGCGATTAAACGCGATGGTGAAAAAGTTTCTGGCAAAATTGGTAAGTTAAAAATAAAACCAGGTGATTTCTTAGTACTTGCGGTGGGTGAAGATTTTAAATCACGTAGAAATATTCGAAAGAATTTTATATTGTTATCCGATGTTGAATTAGACTCGAGCCTATCAGGTAAAAAAGAAATATTAGCGATTGCAGGTTTTTTTATTGCCATTACCTTAGCCGCGTTGGGTTTGGTGCCGCTGTTTAAATCGGTTTTATTATTATTAGGCGTATTGTTATTATCTGGCTGTTTAACCAGTAGTGAATTAGTGAGACGTTTCCCCACCGATATTTGGGTGATTATTTCGTCTGCGATTGCACTTTCTTATGCGTTACAAAATAGTGGGGTGATCGATAATTTTAATCAAATGATCAGTCATAATTCAATCTTACATAACCCGCTGATGGCGCTTATAGCCGTTTATATGATTACGTTATTATTGACAGAGTTAGTCACTAATAATGCAGCTGCGGCGTTAATATTTCCTATTGCCTATGGATTAGCTGTGAGTATTGATGCTAACCCCATTGCCTTTATTATGGCGGTTGCATTTGGAGCAAGTGCGAGTTTCATCAGCCCCTATGGTTACCAAACCAACTTGATGGTTTTTAATGCTGGGCAATATAAGTTACAAGATTTTATTAAAATAGGCGTGCCGGTCAGTCTAGTTTATAGCGTCACTTGTATTATTGCGATTGTGACTGTGTTTGGTCTGTAACTGTGTTTGGATTGTAAAATAACGTGTTTAAAAACATGCGGCCAAAGCATCATCAAGGACTGCCGTATTGAAATAATTGATATCGACTTTAAGAGAGAATTAATATGAACAACCCATATATAGAAAAAGATGTTGATGGCGAAAAATCATCGGATGTCGTTTGGCATCAAGCAAGTGTCTCTCATCAAGATCATTGTCACTTAAATGGACATAAGGCAGCAGTATTATGGTTTACCGGTTTAAGTGGATCAGGAAAATCGACGGTTGCTAATGCAGTGGATTTGATGTTGTTTCAGCACCAAGCCAAAACTTACGTATTAGATGGCGATAATGTACGCCATGGTTTGAACGGGGACCTGGGTTTTTCAGATGCTGATCGCGTTGAAAATATCCGTCGTGTAGGCGAAGTCGCTTCGTTATTTGCTGATGCGGGTTTATTAGTCTCGACGGCTTTTATTTCACCCTTTGTTGCCGACCGCGAAATGGTTCGTTCACAATTACCAGAAGGCCAGTTTATCGAAGTGTTTATCGATACGCCGCTAGCCGTGTGTGAATCTCGTGACCCAAAAGGTTTGTATAAAAAAGCACGTGCTGGTGAGATAAAAAACTTTACGGGTATTGATAGTGCCTATGAAAAACCGGTGAATCCTGAAATACATGTTCAAACTGATCGAAAATCTATTCAAGCATGTGCTCAACAAGTAATTGATTACCTGAAAGAAAATGAGTATTTATAATGCATTATGATGTCTTTAATGGTGATGCCGATGGCATTATATCTCTGATTCAATTGCGCCTAAGTAATCCTTTACAGGCAACCTTGGTAACTGGTGTTAAAAGAGATATTCAATTATTAAAAAAGATTGAAATAACCGCGCAGGATACTGTTACTGTATTAGATATTTCAATGGAAAAGAATAGTGCCTGTTTAATTGAAATGTTAAATAAAGGGCATGATGTATTTTATGCGGATCATCATCGTTGTGGCGATATTCCTAGTAATAAAAACTTAACCGCGTTAATAGATCTCGACGCAAATACTTGTACAGCATTGATTATTGATCAGCATCTAAACAGACAATTTCATAGTTGGGCGATTTGCGCAGCCTACGGGGACAACTTAATTGCCAAAGCAGATCAGCTTGCCAAAGCGGCAGGTTACGATCAGCAACAAAGAGCACAACTACAAGAGCTAGGCACGTTAATTAATTATAATGGTTATGGCAGCCAGCTATCGGATCTGCATTATGATCCTGCTGACCTATACCGTTTGTTGTTAAACTACGTCTCTCCCTTTGATGTGATCGCTGATCCAAATTCTCCATTTTCAAAGCTACAATTGGCTTACCAAGCCGATCTTAATAAAGCATTAGCGATTTCATCGCAATACAGCTCTGCATTATTAAGTATCTTTGAATTACCAGACCAGGCTTGGTCTCGCCGAATTAGCGGTGTTTATGGTAATTTATTAGCCAACCAACAACCTGATAGTGCGTTTGCAGTATTAACAGAAAATTCAGAAAATAATTATCTTGTTTCACTTAGAGCACCGCTTAATAATAAACAAGGTGCGGGTGATATTTGTAGTCAATTTGATACTGGAGGAGGTAGGGCCGCCGCTGCTGGGATTAATAATTTACCGAGGAATGAGTTATCACGGTTTATTGAATTAGTAGAATTGCAGTATAAAAGTTAACGTCATAAAGCATAGATAGTGTTAGGTATGTCTATTCATACCTAACTGTTTGTATTTGATTTAGCTATTTTAATTTTTAGTTTCATTAATTTAATACAATGTAAGCCTTAAGGTTTCTGACAGACAATCTGCGCAACCGCACGATCAGGGTTGTGCTTGATACCTTCAAAATAAAATAATATTTCCCAATCTTTAAAAAGTGATTTTAGTTCACTTTCTTTTAATAAAAATTGGTCGCGATTTGGACGCCCAAATTGTTTGTTTTGTTTAGTGAATGTTTCATAAATGACAAACCCACCGGGTTTAACCGATTTTTTTAACGCATCAAATAATGGTCGATGTAAATACCTAAAAACTATCACACCTTGCAACTGCATTTTACTGAGTTTGATTGCATCAATTTGTGTTTCAGATTCAAAATCAGCACACCACACATTGCTCTGTTCAACATCTTCATGTGTAACTAAATTAGCTAGATGCACTTGTTGAATATCGGCAAACAACAGATCAATGTTATGCTGTTTTAAATACAAACCATTTTGGCCTTTACCACAGGCTAAATCTAGCACTTGTCCTTGCTCTGCTTTGAATAGATGTTGATGGTCTTGTAACAATTGTGCACTTACCATTATTTAACCTTACTGCTGTTTATATATTTTTTGTTTGATAGATCTTATTTGATTGCATTTACTTTATCGCCATTTACATAGAATAAATCACTGTAGTGCTTCAATAAGTTCTTTTACGTTTTTAAGTGCGATAATTTTTTGGTCACCTTTAACAAATTGTTGCATGGATGCATGATAGGCAACCGAAGGGATAAATATTTGCTTTTTACCGTGACTTAATGCTTCTCTTACTCGTGGTACAATTTGTGGAATTTGACGTAATTCACCGGTTAATGCTAACTCTCCAATAAACACAGCATCGTTAGGCAAAGGTTTGGAGTTAATAGAACTGAGTAACGCAGCAGTAACTGCCATATCCGTTGATGTTTCAGAATCGGACATCTTTAAACCTCCCACTAAACTGATATTAATATCGTAATAGGTTGGGATGCCACCGTGTTTTTTTAATACGGCGGTAATTAATGATAAACGACTATAGGAAACACCAATACAGTTACGAATTGATTTTTCACCTTCAACTTCAGTGGCTAATGCTTGAATTTCGATGAGTAAATTTCGAGCGCCATCTTTAATTACTGAGATAGCAGAACCTTCAAAGTGTTCTTCACTACCCGATAAAAATAAACGACTTGGGTTATCAACAGAGCGCATGCCTTTTTCGGTCATTTGAAAAATACCAACTTGTTCTGTGTCTCCAAAGCGGTTTTTATCTGCACGTAAAATACGTACTGATGCATCATTAACCTCAATATGTATGGCAGTATCGATAATATGTTTAAGTGTTTGCGGTCCAGCCATTTGTGAGTTTTTATTTACCTGGCCCACTAAAATTAATGTTATGCCGTGCTGCTTACATAATCGGTTTAATATTTTTGCACAGGTTTTAACTTGTGTCACACCACCGGCTGAACCATCAACAGAATTAGATTCAAATGCTTGTATTGAATCAGCAATTAAAAATCGTACGTTATTCTCAATACATTGGTCTACGATATCTTCAATACTGTCGGTATCAGATAATAAAAAGTTAGCTTCATTAAAATTTAAGTTCAAACGTTCGATGCCACGCTTTGCCCATTGGCTTAAACTTTCCTCTGCAGTGACATATAACGTGGACATAGTTTGTGACATAACTGAGGCAACTTTAGTGAGGAGGGTGGTTTTACCTGAGCCCGGGTCACCACTTATTAATACTACTGACCCAAGGGTAATACCATCACCCAACACACGGTCTAACTCACTTAAGCCGGTAGATACTCGTTGTGCATTTTCGACTTGTACTGAAGAGATGCGTTTAACACCATTAGTGGTAACACCTGCATACCCTCCGACGTTATTACGGTTGATTGCCGCATTGACTGATTTAGTGGTGCTTGAGGCTTCTCGAAACTCGGTAATGGTGTTCCAAGCTTTACATTCCCCACATTGGCCTTGCCATTTGGTATAGTCAGCACCACAGTCACTACAAACATATGATATTTTTGTTTTTGCTTTAGCCATTATAGATTCCGTATTTTAAAGCGGGTGTTGTTAAATAGTCAGGGTTTAAAGTTGCTATTTATTTAAAGTCTGTTGTTCATCTAAGGTTTGCTTAGATAAGTACTATTTATCTAACGCTATATTTTCATTAAATAATTTAATCGCTTGGTTTGATTTAGCATAGTCATAACCATGAGAAGTTAAATGACGTAGCGCTTTACTCTTTTGTTTTTGATCGTCGATTGAGACTCTGAATTTTTTAGAAAGTAATAAACATGCTTCGTCGAGATCGTTAAAGCTTGGAGTTGGGAAGTTTTCATTATGTGATTCAATGGCTAATGCAATATCACTAAAATTATGTCCTTTAGCTTGTAAAAATCCCATCGCTTTTTGCTTTAGATGCTGAGTGACAATTGCTTCATTAAATTTATTCTCTAATAGTTGTTGCGCGGCATCTATGTAATTAAACTCATTTTCATCAAGGGTTTGTTTAATTAAACGCTCGCCGATCCCTTTTTGTTTAAGGTCTTGTTTAATGCGTGTTTCACCATAACCTTTATTGCGAGAGCTACGTAAAAAAGATTCAGTAAATCTCTGATCATTAAGATAGTTATAATCTAAGCATTCATTAATGACCGTATCAATCCACTCTTGATTGTCAGTTTTACGTTGCAACTTTTTTATTAATTCAGCTTCGCTATGATCTCGACGGGATAGGTGCCAAAAAGCACTACGACGAACGCCTTCAATATCCTTTGCTATCTTAATAGGTTTATTTGCAAACATAATTGACTCACTTAAGTGTGTTTATATACAGTATAACGTTATTGTGTGTAAAATTGCACGTGCTTGTTGAGACGAGATAAAATCAATGTTATCAAAGGACTTGTATTACCAAATGATCACCCTATAATATGCGACCCCATTTGGGATAAATAATAAGCGGGTTCCCTCACCCCGTTGTTGAATTTAAAAAGGTCAAAATATGTTATCACTTTCAAACACGCAAATTCGCCGTGCTGTAACGCTATTGGTTGGATTTCACATCATTATAGTTTGTGCTAGTAATTATCTAGTACAGCTCCCTTTTACGCTATTTGGTTGGCATACAACATGGGGGGCTTTTAGCTTTCCTTTTGTATACTTAGCAACTGACTTGACCGTAAGAATATTTGGTCAAAAAGATGCTCGACGCATTATTTTCAAAGCGATGTTACCTGCATTGATTGTTTCCTATGTGATTGGCGTTTTATTCCATCAAGGTGTATTTCAAGGTATGGATGCGCTCGCTGAATATAATAGCTTTGTATTGCGGATTGCAGGTGCAAGTTTTGCTGCGTATCTTTTTGGACAGCTATTAGATATTAAGGTATTTGCTAATCTGCGTTTAACTAAAAGATGGTGGGTTGCACCTACTGCATCAACTTTATTAGGTAACTTACTTGATACGCTAGTCTTCTTCTCATTAGCTTTCTATGCTTCAACGGATAGTTTTATGGCGGTAAACTGGCCTGAAATTGCAATGGTCGATTATGGCTTTAAACTATTGGTTAGTTTGTGTTTATTCCTACCTGCCTATGGTGTGCTATTAAAAGTATTAGAGAAGCGGATCATCAAAATACCAGCACAATCAGCTATTGCATAAAAATCGTTAAGGTTTAACAACGTTTAAGTCTGAATCTAGCAATTGATTGCAGAGTAAAACATCAATAAGTTCAAAGGGAGGACCTCTTGATGTTTAAACTCACTGTTATTTCCTACTTTACTGCAGGACTTAATAATATCAATTTCATTAAGTTTATGATCAATTATTGGCAAGTAAAAATACATCAATTTAAGGCTAAAATCGCGTCAAATAGCTGCTCTGTTCGCAAAATTTCTAATGCAGAAATGATCTGTTTTAAGCAACAAAAAATGATCAGCAATTTAGCGGAAGTGGTATAAATACAGCATTTAATTAACCCGTTAAGCAGAATAACTATTTTCTAGCTCCTGCCAATCTTCATCTAACCAACTATCTGGTTTTGGCCACTTTTCTGGTGGTAATGTCAAAGCAAAGTGTTTGATATCGGCCAATCGTTCACCCTCAAAAATATTATCGAGTACCAATAGTGACTGAGGAGCAGTAATAATCGTTATATTGTCGCTTGGTTTTAACAAGGTAGTAGGATCAATTTTCGCCTGTTGACTTTGATAATCATAAATGACTCTAATCATATTCGCTTTGCATTGAGTATCAGAACTTCCTGTGACTGAGTTCGTTTGTAGTAATAAACAATATAACACTCCGCCATGCTCCGGTTCTTTAAAACATTTAACCCCCATCACTTTAAATGATGCTTTGCACACTTGTTGTGCTTTTAAATCCGCTTTAACCAGCGTATATAAATTATCTGATTCAGCTAACCACTTTCTCGTCGAGTTAATCGCAAAGATAGCTGCTAATACAATAGCCGTTGGAAATATAAAGATGGCATACTGGCTGCTTATTCCAATATCTAAAGTACTGAAGCTAGCCACTAATAGGCTAGATATGAACCAAAGGATACAAAAAGCAGCAAGGGAAAACACCCAAAATACTGCTGTATTTAATGCCGCTTTCAAGTAACGTTTTTGTGGAACGGGTAAAGTAAGGAGAATGTCAGTTAATTGTTTGTGTTCGATTGTTGATATTTTTTGTAAGGTTTTATTTTGCGTTAGCACGTCATCTCTACCGTGAAAGTAGAGAGGCTATGAAGCCTCTCTTGAGTTTATTTATTGTCTTTATTATTTTTTTTATCTTTTGTCTCATCACGTACAAATTTAATCTCAGAAAAACCCATGCGTTCAAATTCATTAGCGCGATAATTTTTCATTATTCCCTGGCCACGCGAGCTCATTTCTAGCTGTTTTTCCATTGCCCAAAATGACTTTAAATCAACACCTTCAGCCGCTGCAACCGCTTCAAAAATATCAAAGTGTTGACTAAAAGAAAATGAGATTGTTTTTTTGGTGCCTTGGTAAAAATAGGTGACTTGACGTGCCATAGGATTGTTCCAATAAATAAAAAAGAGGATTTTAGCACAGCTTGAAGTGTTGCTATAACTACCTTTTTCGATTTAATTAAATTACTTTTTTTAATAAATTTGAGCTAACCCTCTGAAAAGCAGTTAATAACCCGTATTTTTGTCATTTTGTATTAATTTATTGGTGTAAAATTGAAGTAATAATAAAACTAATTTTTCAGAGAAGGGGTGTGCTAAGCAAATACACATTTCTTTCAACTTAAAGGTCAACTATGTCGCTTAACCTCTCACATAATAACTTAATGTCTTTAGCTGATTATACTTTTAAAAAGTATGCATCGAATACCTTTTTGACAAATGTAGGAGAAGAAGGGTTCACCTATCAGCAAGCAGGAGAAAAAGTCATTCAACTGCAAGCCATGTTTAAAGATTTAGGCATAAAACAAGGCGATAAGGTAGCGATATGCAGTGAAAATATGCCACATTGGGGCATAGTGTATCTTGCAATAACAGCAATGGGAGCTATCGCGGTTCCTATTTTGCCAGATTTTCATAGTAATGAAATTCATCACATTATTAAGCATTCGCAGGTGCAAGCTATTTTTGTTTCAAACAAAATATGTATACGGCTTAATGAAGATGACTTTAGCTCTAGCCTCTCTTATGTTTTTTCACTGGAAACATTAGATATAATAGAAGATAAAACGCCTAAACATTCGGATTTATTTATTAAAGGCGCACAAACTATTGCGCAGATGAAAGATAAAGCCATGCAGTTTGCAAAGCAGCAAAAGCTCTTGAAAATGAGTGAGATTGATAATTCATTAACCATCAATCCAAATGATGTTGCGGTCATTATTTACACCTCAGGCACAACGGGTCAATCAAAAGGTGTCATGTTAAGTCATTACAACTTAATGGCGCAGTTGTATCAAGCTAACACCTTAGCGGATATCATTGAGACGGACCGATTCTTATCAATACTACCATTAGCGCATACTTTTGAATGTTCAGTTGGCCTTTTAGTACCTTTTGCAAACGGTGCTTCGGTACATTACATCAACAAAGTCCCTTCACCAAAGATCATCTTAGCGGCAATGCAGCAAGTTAAACCAACTTGTATGTTGAGTGTGCCATTAGTGATTGAGAAAATTTATAAAAGCAAAGTTATCGCCGAAATTAACAAGAATAAAGTAACAAAATTTATGTATGAAAACATTAGCTTTGTTCGTAAACAATTAAATAAAGTGGCCGGTAAAAAATTGATGCAAAGCTTTGGCGGAGAAATTAAATTCTTTGGTATTGGCGGGGCTAAGTTATCAAAGTTTGTTGAGCAGTTTTTATTAGAAGCTGGTTTTCCTTATGCCATCGGTTACGGGTTGACTGAAACAGCACCTATTATCGCTGGTGCGGTGCCGGGTAAAACACGCATTGGTACAACCGGCGTTTTTGCGCCAGAAATAGAATATCGATTTGTAAAACAAAATGAACAGGATCGCGATGGCGAATTACATGTGCGTGGCCCTAATGTAATGCTCGGGTATTATAAAGAGAAAGAGCGAACTGAAGAGGTCTTAGATGCTGAAGGGTGGTTTAATACGGGTGATCTAGGTTATGTCGATTATATGGGCATTTTAACTATTAGTGGCCGTAGTAAAAATGTGATTATTGGATCGAGTGGTGAAAATATTTACCCTGAGTCGGTGGAGTCTGTGATTGAACAGCACCCGTTAGTTATTGACTCTATGGTCTACGAAGTAGATAAAAAATTAGTGGCTAAAATTTATATCGATTATGACCTGTTTGATGAACAGCATAATTTAAAAACACAAAGTGATTTTGATTTACATAAAGATATCGTGTCTTTATTAGAAAGTATTAGAAATGAGACAAATAAAAGCTTAGCTTCGTTCTCTAAAATTAGTTCAGTGGTTGAACAGGCTGAACCTTTTATTAAAACGCCGACAAAAAAAATTAAACGCTATTTACATATCTAACGTATTAGTTAGCTTCGGATATTTGAGCGTTAGATGTGGTTAATTTAAATTGTTGGATATTGTTGAAAGATTAATGCTGTTAACGCTTTTAAAAATAGCAAAATGATTACTTTATGAATTACAAAAAAGTAGTCTATTTAATTTGAACGGTATCCAGTTTAGATTGCTTTTTGGTTAAATAACCGCAATAAAGAGAGGTGTATAGCATCTTATCGAAGTAATTATTATAACAATCCTTAAACTGATTTAAATCAAAGTCTATTTTTAGCTTCTTAACTACATTAACTATTAAGGCGTTTACTTATTAGTTAATTTAGGAGGTAAGAATGGATTTTTTCTCGATGTTGTTGAATGACCCTATTGTCGGTGCTGGTGTTGCTGTTATCGCAGGTACTTGTTTAATTGTGGGCTATATTGCTTATTATTTTATTAAAAATATTATTAAAGCTGGTCCTCGGGAATAAGGCAATAAATATTTAATACGCTGTGAGTTTTGGTTAAGGGTTGTTAGGTGAAAGGTTTAATGGGGTAATTGAACGGTGAGCCTAGATCTTTGGCTATCGCTTTGGCAATAATCAAATTATATCTACTTGTAACTAGTTCAAATACTAAAATACTAAGCGAGTTGATTACATCAGTAATTGTTGGTTCACCTCGCAACATGCCTATAATAAGGTGACCTGATCATTCACTGCTAGTTAATAAATGTATCTTCAATTTTAATATCTAATATCTAATACCAGTACCTAATACTCATGAACAAAGTACTTGAGCATAATGCTTAAGCAAGTATTAGCATCTGTATTTTATTCAAATTAGTATTTTCCAACAAATGACTATAAAAAATATTTTAAAATAACTGTTTAACCTCAACATAAATGCGTTCATTTCGATCTGATTTGCTATCATAGCGACGTTTTAATAATCAGAGATAAATAACATGGCTAACACTGCATCCGCATTACATATTCTAGTAAAACACCAAGAGAAAGCAGAAGATATTCTTGCTCAATTAAAAAAAGGGGCAAAATTTCAAACTCTAGCAAAAAAATATTCTACTTGTCCTTCGGGTAAAAAAGGGGGGGATTTAGGTGAGTTTAAAAAAGGACAAATGGTACCTGCTTTCGATAAAGTTTGTTTTAGTGCCGAGTTGATCACTCCTCATTTAGTAAAAACAAAATTTGGCTGGCATATTATTAAAGTGCTATATCGAACGTGAATATTTAGGTTTCACTATGTCAATAATAAGTGGGGCTATTAAATATACCAGTACTCATAACCCTGTTAAATCTTATTATTATTGGTGTTACTTTTTATTTGTTTTGTTATTACTTTGGTATTAACAAAATAGTTAAAATATATGTTTTATATGCCTTTTATTTGTCTTCGCTCGATAATATAAACATAGTCGTATTTTTTACTATTCCTTTATGGGTGCTTTTTGGGGCCCGTTTTGATTGATATTTGCGACTAAATATCCAATAGCGTTTAAAAAATCACATTATTCATTATTTTATTAAGATATTGATTTGTTTTGTGGTTTTTTTTTTGATTTTGTTTAAAGTGGATGTCAAACTCTAGCCATTAAAGATGGAACTTTTTTATTAAGTGGTTAAATAAATAACGACATTTTAAGCGCATTATTTTTTCTTCTCCTAGTAGGTAAATACTTCATAGATATGAATAACCATGATATTTTAGGGACAAATGACTCTTGGTCACAAAAAGCGATTCGTAGACAATTTAAGCTACTATCATTAAAAATTCACCCTGATAAATCGGGCACAAGTGAATTATTTAAAATAGTGCATATAGCTTATAAAAATATCACCAGCGGGAAAGGTAATGAACATTTCGTTTATTTACCTTCAGAGGTGATTGTTGTTGATGAAGACAAACTAGACGCAGAGTCTTTACGTATAAAAGTCCATCAACTACTTGATGACATCAAAATAAAAACAGATTGTTTAACAGAAGCTAACGCTGAAATTCGAAAACTAACTGCGGATTCTGATGTTGCTAAAGTCGCAAAGCAACTTAAATTTGTATTAACAACGTTATTTATTGTGATGGTTTGTGGCTCGCTTCTGCTAATGACATCATTGAATGAAGAAGAAGATTCAATCTTACCTACGCCTCGATTCTTTATTAGCTCTATGCCCGAAACATTGCCGGTAAAACCTAAAATATTATTAAAAGCTAAAACTCGTAGCTGGAAGCATGTACCAGGGTATTCTAAGTCTAGTGACTTTGGTGAGTTTATTTTGATCACAGAGTTAGGCATTCCAACCTTGATGTTTCAAATTGATAAGTCACTTTATAATAGCGAGCAAAAAGCGAAGTTACGCAATGAAAAGCACGGTTCCTGTGAAGCAGCATTGAGCGTAAATAACTATCAACGTGTAGGATTAATTAACCCTTTTGCAAGGGCCACGATAGATGAGAACTTTATTTTTTCTATTTGGTTATTTGATAGTGTTGATGTAGCCATGTTTAAAGACTTTGAAGTATTAACGCTAATATGTGATGACATAAAATACAGCGCCCATTTAAAACTTGCTGAATAATAGTTAATAGTTAACAATTCGAAAAGTTATCATGTTATTTTTTCCTGGATGTCTGACTCAATGACTACAGAATGTCTCTTGATTCTTAACGCGGCTAGTCTGTATTTGCTATAGATTGAGGAAACTACAATGATTTATGTGATTACACAATTTATACTATTAGCTTTTATTGTGTGGCCTATCGCGAACTTAAAGCTATCTATGTTAGGATTACTGCTTGTTTTGTGTGCTATGTTAGTTGCATTGTCGGCTTTAATGACCAACCGTCCTGGAAACTTTAATGTTCGACCCGAACCAAAACCAACTGGCACTTTGATCGTTCATGGACCTTATCGATATATCCGTCATCCTATGTATACCTCTCTTTTTTTGGGCGGACTAGGAGTACTATTTTTTCAGTTTAGTGAATACAAACTGATTGCTTGGTTACTGTTGATTATTGTGTTGTGCCTTAAAGCGCGCTATGAAGAAAAAGCTTTATCTCTACATCATCCTGAATATCGTGCTTACCAACAAAAATCCAAGGCGTTCATCCCTTGGATTTGGTGATTGAAAGGAAATACTAATAGGCTATCTGCTTTGTAAGTCACCTGAATATAAGTTACTTACTATAACTTTATCGAACTTTCTCTTCGCATAACTTACAATAACCTCAGCTTAACTGTTGGTGTAAACTGGCGTAATACTGATCACTTGCCAATAGTTGGTTATGTTTTCCTGAAATACGCAATAAGCCATCTTCCATTAAATATATTCGATCCATTTTTTCTATTGCTGTTAGTCGATGACTAATCATTAATAGGGTTTTATCTTTAGCAAATTCAAATAAAAGCGATAAAATCTCTCGTTCTGTGCGTTTGTCTAAGCCTTCTGTCGGCTCATCCAGTAACAACAATGGTGCATTACGTAATAACACGCGTGCAACGCCAATTCTACGTTGTTCGCCGCCAGAGAGTTGCCTTCCTCCTTCACCTATCCATGCATCAAGTGGAGACTCTCCCTGGGTTAACGCAGATAAACCAACCTTTTCAAGAACCGCTATCAACTGTTTGTCGTTGTTTGTTTGCGCGGCAATCTGCTGTTTGTAGTTATCAAATTTAATAGCCTCTGCTTGTGCCAACGTTAAATTGTCTCTAAGGGTACCTGTAAATAAATAAATACGCTGGCTTACTATCGAAAGGCCGCTGCTTAAAGCGTGCTGACTGTATCGTTTAACATCGACACCATCGATCAATATTTGCCCTGAATTAGCTTCCCATTCACGTGTGATCAAAGCTAACAGGCTCGATTTTCCGCAACCTGTTTGGCCTAGTAATGCGACTTTTTCACCGGCATTAATGGTTAGTGTGATGCCTTTAAGTACAGCTTGATCTACACTTTTTACTTCACTTTGCCCAGTGTTATATTCAATCTTTTGATAGGAAAAAATAATATCTTTCAAATCTAAAGCACCTTTGTTGATAATGCTGGTATGTTGATCATTGAAAATGATATCAGGTGTTTGTTGCACTAAATCATTAACCCGTTTACCAGCATCAACACAGGAAGAAAGATGCTGAAAAGCACCGGCAATAGGCATTAACATTTCAATACAAGCTAAAACCATAAACGTTACCATCGCTAACATGGCTCCTGGTGGTTGATGTTCGCCAACACCGGAAGCAGCCACATAAAGTACCACTAACATAACAAAACCATGGCATAAGATTAACGCGGCCTGACTCAATGCAGTTATATTGGCCATCGCACGTTGGCTATCCAATAATGCGGCTTCTGATTGCGCTAATTTTTCTCGAAAACGCTGCTCTACTCCAAATAATGAAATCTCTGCAAGTCCTTGTACAAATTCAAGTATTTGAATGCGTAATAGGCGTTTGCTTTGTAGTAGTTTGATACCAGGTGCTCGACCCAGAAAATAAAAACACCAAGGTAATATTAAGCAGATTAATAATAAGCTACCACAGATCAAAAGTGCTAAATCTGCGTCTATCCAAGCCACAAAAAAGTATAAACAAAGTAGCATCAATAGGGCTGCAAAGAGAGGCGTTATTAAACGTAGGTAAAGGTGGTCAAGTGTATCAATATCCGCGACTAAGCGATTTAATAGTTCACCTTGTCGCAATCCCTGCATGTTTCTGGCACTAAGTGGTATCACTTTTTTCCAGGCCCAAACTCTAAGTTGAGTCAATAATTTAAAGGTTGCTTCATGAGTAGCCAATCGCTCACCATAGCGGCTTGCTGTTCTTGCTATAGAAAGAAAGCGAACTCCGCCACTCGGAGTTAAATAATTAAAGGTTTGTGTCGCAAGTAAGGTTAAACCTGCTACCGCCGAGGCAGACAAAAACCAACCTGAAAGTGACAACAAACCGATCCCTGCCATCAAAGAAGTAATACTTAATAGCAATCCGATTGCCATCATCAACCATTGGTGACGAAATAACTTTATAAAAGGGAGTAACGTTTTCATACATTTTGCTCCTCAGTTTTTGCACCGTTTGAATTAAATTGCTCACTTCGCATTTGTTTAAATAATCCATCCTTGAGTGTCAGTTTATCTACGTGACCTTGTTGCACAATCTTGCCTTTATCAAGTACCAAAATAGTATCCATTTTACTCAACTGATCGATTCGATGTGTGACCATCAAACAACTTACTCCTTGCATGGCTTCGGTTAAAGAAGCAAGTACTGCATTTTCGCTGGCTCTATCTAGACTAGCGGTCGGTTCGTCAAGTAAGAATAATGAAGCTTGTTGACCTAAAGCGCGTGCTAAGGCGATTCGTTGTGCTTGACCGACCGAGACACCGGCCATTTGTTCTCCAATAGGGTGATTTAAACCTAATGGTTGTTGTTCAACGAAGTCGAGTATTTTTGCTTTTGCTAGCAACGTATTTATCTTGTCATCACTCATATTGGGATCTGCTAAAGCAACATTATCACGTATACTGCCGTGAAATAGTTGAGGCTCTTGACCAAGCCAAGCGAGGTGTGTACGCCAATTTGTGATAGATAACTGATTTAATTCAATGCCATTGACTGTGAGTGAACCTTGGTAAGGTAAAAAACCCAGTAAAGCATTCAACAAACTACTTTTCCCTGCACCGCTAGGGCCAACCACTGCGATATGTTGACCTGTTTCGAGTTTAAATGAAATGGGACCAACTAGGATAGTGCCCGAGTGGCTTTTAATAATTAGATCAGAGGCAATTAATGTAATACCTTGTTGGCGCTCGACTGTCTTAATGCCGGTATTATTGAGTGACTTTGTCGTGATGCTTTGTTTAACATCATCGTGTGTGTTGTCAGTTGTTAATGTATTGCTATTATCTATTTCAACTTGATATTCAAGAAGTGCTTTTAACTCTTCCGCTGCGCCGATCGCTTGAGCCTTAGCATGATAATGTGTGCCCATGTCGCGAAGAGGTTGGTAAAATTCAGGTGCAAGCATTAATACAAACATACCTACAAATAAACTCACGCCACCGTTATAGTCGCCAAAATCGAGTTCACCTAAAAAGCTGAAGCCAAAGTAGATCGCTAATACTGCAATTGAAACGGCAGCAAAAAACTCTAACACTGCTGAACTCAAAAAAGCTAAGCGTAATACCGCCATGGTTTTTTTACGAAATGCTTCTGATGCTGCTTCTATCTCTTTACCCTCTGCATTACCTCTATTAAACAACTTTAACGTATTCAGTCCTTTTAAACGATCCATGAAATGGCCACTTAGTTGTGCCAATGCTTTAAAATTTTTACGGTTTGCATCTGCTGCTCCAGTCCCTACTAAAATCATAAAAATAGGAATTAAAGGCGCTGTACAGAATAAGATCAAACCTGCTGCCCAGTTTAATGGAAATACAACCACTAAAATGGTTAATGGGATAAAACCAGCAAGCAACATCTGTGGTAAGTAACGTGCATAAAAATCGTGTAAATCTTCAACTTGTTCAAGCACTATGCTTGCCCAGCTTCCGGCAGGTTTGCCTTTGATAAAAGCAGGGCCTAATTCGCTCATTTTATCTAACACTGCGGCTCGAACCTGTAAACGTAATCGTTTACCTGCTTCAAAACTACAACGCTCTCGGGCAAATGCTAATAATGCTCTAATTGGGATCAAAATAAATAAAAAGATAAATTCATTACTGAATGCCGACTTTGGTAAGTCATTGATAATAATGCCATGTAAGATAGTAGAGATGAGATAGGCTTGTATAATTAATGAAAATCCCGTTAATAAACCAAATAATACGGTTAACTTAAGGTAAAAACCGCACGCATACTTTTGTTTTTTTAACCATGTAATTAGCTGTTTTTCTAAGGGTTTATTCATCTTGTTCCTGATGTTTATAAATAATAGTAAGAGGGGGAGCGTTATTCGTTGTTGATTAAAGGTTCGTATAGTTTATCAACCAGTGTGTTTTCATGGTAGCGGTTGTGACTCTACATTATTCAATAATTTAGCAAGTAGTTTATCTAACATTGCTATCTCTTCTGGCGTAAAATCGGTTAATAACTGTTGATGTATACAGTGTAATTCAACAACCGACTGATCAACAATGCTGATCCCTAGATCGGTTAATCTGATCATACAAATGCGTTTGTCATCTTCACAATTAATTCGCGTAATAATGCCCTTAGCTTCTAAGCGTTTCATCACTTTAGTTAAACCACCCCAACTAAATAACATGTAGTTACATAAATCAGAGGGCTTTAGTTCGTAAGGTGGGGCACTTTTACTGCGCCTAATGGCGGTAATTAAATGGAAGTCACTGGATAATAAACCTCGTTCACTCATTAGTTTATCAATATGATCATCAAGGTTGTTGGCAATTCTTTCTACTCGAGGAAAAAGCAGGAAAAGGCCTTGATAGGCATTTGGCCAATTTGTTTTCATTAGGTTGATAAAGTTTTCAAATTGTAATTGTGTGTGAGGCATAAGATTTCCTATATTTGCTTGTACAATACCTTTCCAGAGAGGTATATTCAATAAATACCTTTCCAGGCAGATATGGCATAAAGATGATTCTCTTCATCGCAATGAAGCTAATTATTTACTTTATCTTTAACCCCCCAATTTTAAAGAAGTGGAGATAATCATGACCAATAAACATAAGCTTACGACAACAAATGGTGCACCAGTCGCAGATAACCAAAATGCACAAACAGCAGGTCCGCGAGGCCCTATGTTACTCCAGGATCTTTGGTTTCTGGAGAAATTAGCGCATTTTGACAGAGAAGTAATTCCTGAAAGACGTATGCATGCTAAAGGTTCTGGCGCTTATGGCACATTTACGGTGACGCATGATATCTCTCAATTTACTAAAGCAAATATTTTCTCTGAAGTTGGCAAGCAAACAGAACTTTTTGTTCGCTTCTCTACAGTCGCTGGCGAACGTGGCGCAGCGGATGCTGAGCGTGATATCCGTGGTTTTGCAATCAAGTTTTATACCGAAGAAGGTAATTGGGATCTAGTGGGGAACAATACCCCGGTTTTCTTTTTACGTGATCCCTTAAAATTCCCTGATTTAAATCATGCAGTAAAAAGAGACCCTCGTACGAATCTTCGTAATGCGAATACAAACTGGGATTTTTGGTCATTATTACCTGAAGCATTGCATCAAGTAACTGTTGTTATGAGTGACCGTGGGATCCCAAGCAGCTATCGCCATATGCATGGTTTTGGTAGTCATACTTTTAGCTTTATTAATGCAAATAATGAACGTTTTTGGGTGAAGTTTCATTTAGAAACACAACAAGGTATTAAAAACCTTACGGATCAGGAAGCTGAAGAATTAGTTGGTAAAAATCGTGAAAGTCATCAACAAGATTTATACGAAGCCATTGAAAATGCTGACTTCCCTAAATGGAATGTCAAAGTTCAAATTATGCCTGAAAAAGAAGCTGAAACTTATCAAGTTCATCCTTTTGACTTGACTAAAGTATGGCCACATGACGATTACCCATTGATTGATGTGGGGGTGATGGAGCTAAATCGTAACCCTGATAATTACTTTGCTGAAGTAGAGCAAGCAGCATTTAACCCTGCTAACTTTGTCCCTGGGATCAGTTATTCTCCAGACAAAATGCTACAAGGTCGTTTATTCTCTTACGGTGATGCTCAACGTTATCGCTTAGGCGTAAATCATGTCCATATTCCAGTTAATCAACCTCGTTGCCCGGTTAATTCATACCACCGCGATGGTGCGATGCGTGTTGACGGAAACTATGGTAGCACTAAAGGCTATGAGCCAAATAATTTAGGGTTATGGCAACAACAAGCCGACCAAAAAGAACCTAAATTAGCCATTAATGGTGATGCTTATAACTGGGATTTCCGTGAAGATGACAGTGATTATTATAGCCAACCGGGTAAGCTGTTTAATTTGATGTCAGATGCGCAACAACAAGTATTATTTGAAAACACAGCAAGAAGTATTAGCCCTGCTTTAATTGAAGTTAAGCACCGTCATATTTCCAATTGTTATAAAGCTGATCCTGCTTATGGTGAAGGTGTTGCTAAAGCATTAGATATTGATATAAAAACGATCGCTTTATAATGTTATACCATTAATTACATTAAATAAGTGATTTCACTTTTTACAGGTCTATGGGTTATGGGTTACTCGTTATTATTGCTAGTTACTGGCACTACCCTAGACCTGCATTGCTTTTAAGTGTTGAGATGAGTAGATTTTTAATGGTACGTTATTACTAATTACTAAATGACAATATTTACTGTTAAGTGAATATCGCGAGATTGAATGTACTGGCATTAAAAATAAAGGAAAAAATGAAAACTTGGAAAGCGTATAAGCAAACTTATCGAATCGAGCCGACCCTTTTTGATTTTGCTCGAATAGGCGACTTAAGAGGTTTTGCAGACCTTTTAATGAAAGACAATGGACTGGATATTAATGCCACCAATGAACGTGGTTATTCAGCATTGATGTTAGCCGTTTATAACGCTGAAAAAGATTTTTGCGAAGCGCTTTTACGTTCGGGGGCAGATGTAAATTCTACCGATCCTATGGGAAATACAGTATTAATGGGCGCGGCTTATAAAGGTGATCTTAATATCATCATGTTATTGCTGGATTTTGGTGCCGACATGTCGCTTGAAAATAAAACTAAAATGAAGGTCCGGGATTGGGCTACAATGTTTGGACGTGATCATGTTTTAACCTTCTTAGACCAGCATCATCCCTCCCAAAAAGCTTCATCGAGGCTGACTAATATTTGGCGATTTATCAAACTTGGTTTGATGCTCATGATCAGTAAACTTAAGAGTGTATCTCAACAACCTACACAGTAACTTAGTTAAAAACATACATAATAGCCACATCAATAGGCCTCATCAATAGACTGCAGTTGTTATCTTTTACGCTCGATGTTTATGATGATATGGCTAGAATACCGTTACTCACTTCGCTAATAATCCCTTAGTATAAAAGACTGTGTTATACCCTTAATTCTGCGAAATACTTGATCATTCTTGTCGGTCAAAACAGATCACTTGTGCGTAGGGATTTTACTAAGGGAACTAGCTTTTGACTCAATTTCTACCTTGTATTGATGTGTTTTTCTCTGCCAATCATTGCTCAAATACTTAATGAAATTAGTATTAGGTGAGATAGAGTAGTTTTATTTTTAATCGATATGCTTATAATTTATAAATAAAATTTATTCGTAGTTTGATCACCATAAGAGGGCGATAGATGAATTCACAATCAAATAAGATAAAGGTATGGGATTTCCCAACTCGGTTCTTTCATTGGGCAATGGTTTTACTATTAGTGAGTCTGTGGTGGACGGCTGAAAATGGAGAAATGCAATGGCATCAAGTTTGCGCTTATCTATTGATGGTCCTCGTTGTATTTAGATTGGTGTGGGGATTTCTTGGCAGTGAAACGTCTTTATTTAAACAGTTTTTGGTTTCGCCCAAGCGGGTGGTTCAATATACATTGCAGCAACCTAAACCTAACTCCATTGGACACAATCCGTTGGGTGGTTATATGGTGGTGCTATTGCTGACTTTAATCATTCTGCAGTTAGGGACTGGGTTATTTGCAACCGATGATGTTTTTACTGAAGGGCCTCTGATGTATTTGGTCTCTTCTGATACCGCTAGTTGGTTGACTTGGCTGCATAAGAATAACTTTAATCTTATCATTGCGATGTCCGCCGTTCATATTCTTGCCGTTGCTGTGCATTTATTAAAAGGAGAGAATTTAATCAAGGCTATGTTTAGTGGCTATAAAAATATGCAAGCTAGTATTGTGGCGCCTAAATTATGTTCGCCATTGTTAGCGTTGATTATCATTGCCATAATATTTTCGTTGGTATGGTTTTACTTATTAGCGCCTGTAGTGAGCTTTTTATAACTTTTCAAAGGTGTTTATAGTGCTAAATATTGCTTAATGTTTATATGAACGCTGAAGTTCGCTTGTTATGACCTTGTTATAATAAATCTCCGTTAGTTTTTATCGTAGTGAGTTTTTATTAAATAAAATTAAGCCCGTTATGACATCAATAACGGGCTTTATACTAAGTGCTTACTAGAATGTGGTTAATTGACGAGTTTAATGTAACGGCTTAAACGATTAGCTATATCTTGATTAATCTTCTCTAAAACCATCATGACAGGCTTTACAACTTTTACCTGTATTGACAAATGCTTTCTTAATGGTCCTTTGATCCGTTGTTTTAGCCGCAACAGCTAAGGCTGCCGCATTATCTATAAATGTCTTCATTTTGCTATCAAAGTCTGCTTTATCCTGCCATATTTTTGCCAGTGCACGAGTGTCTCCTTTGTCTGAACCTTCAATAAAACCTTCATGGGGTAATTTAGATAGGGCAGCTACATTATCAGCACGCATACTAAATGTAGCTTCATCAAAAGGTTTCTGGCCTTTTAGCATTGCACCCATATCTCCAAAGTTGTATGAAATTAAGGAAAAAGCAGCTTGTCGGTATTCAATCGAATCGTCTGTTTTCTCGAAATTATTCGCAAATACAGCAGGAATGATCATTGCAGTAGCTGCAACGGCAATTAGTATTTTTTTCATAGTCTTCCTTCACTTATGTTGGTGGGTGGGGCTTCCTAAACACTGATATTCATATACAAAAAAGCAATGTATTCAACTTTATCATTACTGAGTATCATTAAGTATGCAAATTATTCTACATAATTTAAATATGATTATTTGATAATTTTTGTTGCGATTGTGAAGTACATATAAAATAAATAATTTATTTTATATGTTTTTATTAATAACTTGAATGCAGGATAATTAAATCGATACAACACCACTAATTTTACATGTTTCTAAGTTAAATCATCTTCTAATCAGTAAATTATTTTAATCAAAAACGATTCTATAAAGATCAATAGCGTCAGTGTTACCACAATTAAGTTAACAAATAGTGGATGGGAAATGTGTATTAAGCGTATTAGTAAAAGATGATTTCTCTCTATTTAGTTCACGAATATTTTAATTTTTGTATCGATAGATTGATTAAAAACCAAAGCTTGTTATCGTTACGCTAATCGCTTTGAACAAGTTACTTTATTGACGAGTTTGAGTACACAATTTGGCTGCGATGCGGTCCCTCACATTTAAGGTTTATTATGAAATTATTTATACCATTACTGTTATGCTTTTTTTCTTTTAATGTTTCTGCTGCGCTACAAGGGATAACTGATGAAGGGGACGTGGTGGTATTGAATAGTGATGGAACTTGGTTCTATGCAGAGGATAAGCCGATAGAAGAATTTGAAATTAGTAATAACCCAGGTGTATTCAAAACGCCAGCTAGCGCCAATTTTGTGTTAAAAAGTAAAAAAAATAATGCCACTTTTGCTTTTAACACTAAGCAGTGGGTATTTGAAAAAAGCACAACTGATGACTCTGCTATAGAATATGCTTTAACGCTTAAAGCAGGTGATTTGTATGCAAGGGTGATCACTGAACGTATTCAGATTAATAATAAAGAATTAACTGAAATAGCACTTGATAACGCTAAGAATGTAGCTCCAAATGCTAAGGTGATCAAGAAAGAATATCGTATGGTCAACGGCAAGAAAATGATTTATATGGAAATGGTCGGCACCATGAAAGGCATTGAGTTTCAGTATTTAGGATATTATTACTCAGATGCTTCTGGCTCAACGCAGTATGTAACATTTACTGGCGCTAGTTTAGTTGAAAAATACAGAGCTGAAATTGATGATCTATTAAATGGTTTTGCCATCGCTGAATCAAAAGAATCAAAGTAGACACAAGCAACATCTTGATTTTTTGCTTTATCAACCCTAAAATCCTGAGTCCTTAAATAACATTGGAATAGCCCTAGCGCAGTGACTAAATGTTATTGATGCGGCTAAAGTGACAATAATCAGTGCTTATTTTGAATGCCTTATGACAGCTTTATTCAAATTGAATAAAGCTGTCATAAGGCATTGCTGATAGGAGTTACAAAACTCAACGCATTAATTAATCTTATAAATAGAGTGGAATTAGCATGAAACGCTAAGTTAAGTTAAATAAAGTTAAAATCAGTTCAGTTTTTATCTTTATATTCAATTAATTATAGGAACTATTGGCAATTAATTATCGTTTCTGACTAAGCATAAATTGTATCAGCCATATAGTCGCATCACTGCTGAGCAAGCAATAATTTTTTCAATAGCGCTGCTAGTTGATTTTTTTCATCGTTGTTCAGTGGCTTCAGTAAATTATCCATATTTTCCAGGTGTGCGTGTAAAGCCAGATCAATAATTGTTATACCTTGATCTGTTAGCATAACCTTACAACTTCGACGATCTTGTTCACTATACACTCTCTCTATAAGCCCCCGTTTTACTAACATCTCAATACGAGTGCTCATTGCTCCGGAAGATAACATTAGTGTTTTGTAAAGTTCTGTTGGCGTAAGTGGTATCTGACTTCGGCGTAATGTCGCCAATATATCGAATTCAATACTGCTCATCTCCTGCTTTTTAAATACGGTATCTAGCTGCTGTTTCCACTGATTATCGACTCGGCGTAAACGTCCTACCACGCCCATTGAACTACAGTCTAGTTCGGGTTTAATCTGTTTCCACTGCTGCAAAATTCCATCAACTTGATCTTTCATTTTTGTCCCCATAAAAAATTCATTTCATAAAGTAGTTAACATTTAAAATACAACTTTTCAAAAAGATACTTGATTAAAAACTAAAAAGCTATTACTTTACTTATGTCTTTTTTGAAAGTATCTTTTTTAAAAGCATCTTTTTTAAGGTCTAGGTGGCGTTATGCCCAAATAAAATAAGCACTCGCAATGACTGCAAAGTGTTGCTGTTAGCAATCGATAGCAAATGATAAAGCGCTAATGACAAGTAGTCAGTCAGCAAGTAATAGATTGTGACCATTAACAAGTAAAAGTAATAAGCAAGCAATACCAACAAACAGAGATTAACTCACGAAACATAAATAAAAAGAGGGCGCTATGAACAAAATACAACTTTTAATAACTCTCGCCATTACGGCGATAGCACCGATCGTTTGGGGAAGTACTTATATTGTGACCAGTGAATTACTGCCTGCTAATTCACCGTTACTCGCATCAACTTTACGTGCATTACCGGCGGGGTTGGTGTTAGTGATGATCACTCGTATTCTTCCTATTGGTATTTGGTGGTGGCGTTTAGTGGTATTAGCGTTCCTTAATATTGGCTTTTTCTTTTATTGTTTATTCTTTGCAGCAACCCATTTGCCAGGTGGTATGGCCGCTTTAGTCATGTCCATCCAGCCCATTTTAGTGATTGCTCTCAGCTATTTGCTACTGAGCAATAAGTTGAATGTGCAACAGGTACTAGCAAGCTTTGTTGCTATTGGCAGTATTGCTTTGTTATTAATCAATAATCAGGCCGAACTCAGTAGTCGTGGTTTAATCATGGGCTTACTAGGCACAATTAGCATGGCAACAGGGATTGTGATGACCAAACGCTGGGGACGCCCTCGTAATATGACCTTGTTAAATTTTACTGGATGGCAACTGCTTTTAGGAGGTGGAATGTTACTGCCTGTTGCTTGGTGGTTTGAAGGTTTCCCTGAACAATTTAGCACTGACAATATTATTGGTTATCTTTATTTATGTGTTGTTGGGGCAATGCTTGCTTACTCACTTTGGTTTAATGGCATCGATAAACTCCCTACGATCACGCTCTCTTTTTTAGGTTTTTTAAGTAGTGTCTCGGCGGTGGTACTTGGTTACATTTTCTTAGGGCAATCATTGACCTCATTACAGTGCTTGGGGGCAGCGGGGATTTTTATCGCCATTATATTAGCGACTCCTAAAACCGTAGCCTTATCTAAACAGTCTTCACCTCGACATTAAGCTCCTTTAACTAACCAGCTTTTTTGATCTTTGGGAGCATAATCCACGGGTCAACAATGCTTAGAACAACAATGTTGAAGTTAATCATTCAGGATAAAGCCGAATTGAAACGTCAGTCAAAACATGTATTACACTTTTTTAAACTAACTATTTAACTAGCAATTTAACCATTAATTTAACTCATTATTTAAACACACAGCAAAAACACCATTGAGAAAGGAACAGATATGAAATTAACAATAATAGCCGGTAGTCAGCGTGCAAATTCACAAACTTTAAAGGTTGCACATTACTTGAATAAAGTCGCCATGGAACATTTTGCAGGTATTGATATTATTGACTTACACGCCTTGAATTTGCCGCTATGGAATGAAGGAGTATGGAGTGGTAGTGAAGAATGGGATCCATGGCGTGAGGTTGCTGCACAACTTAACACCTCTGATGCATTTATTTTTATCACGCCAGAATGGCATGGTATGGCGACGCCGGCATTAAAAAACTTCTTATTATTGACCACTGCAAAGGAGTTGTCTCATAAACCTGCTTTAGCAGTCAGTGTTTCTGCTAGTGTTAATGGTGTGTACCCAATCAGTGAACTAAGAATGACTGCCAGTAAAAACAATCACGTTTGCTTGCTGCCTGATCACCTTATTTTTCGTGATATTGAAACAACGTTAGATCACCGCCTAAGCTGTAATAACGAACATATGCAACAACGAACGCAATATACAATGGAGCTATTAGCCACTTACGCTCAGGCGCTTAAACCCATTCATTTGGCCATGTTAGAAAAAGGAAAACCTTTTGTGTACGGTATGTGATTTTTAGGTTCGGACTTGGGTTAGATAATATCCTGACCCTTAAAAAAGTTGTATTAGTTAGTAGATGAGTTAATTATTTTGAAGTATTTTGAATTGCCAAGTCACTACTAACTGATTAACTACTCTGCATTAGCGCAACCTTTTAAAATATAGCCTGAAGCAGTGATAAATTATAATCATAAGAGATGTAGAAATGTTATTGATCCTGCATAAGTGAATATTTTTTTATAATAATACTTTTAATTTTAATAGCTTGGGGACATTATTCAAGTAATGCTCAAACATAAAATCGTTGTCAGGCTATCACCCACTCTATTAGCTACAACACTTTCATATCTTAAATTCTTACTCTTAAGGAATCTGAGTAGATGATGACATTAACTGCTTTGCAAATTCGTATTATTGGCGTGATGCTTGAAAAAGAGATCACTACCCCTGAACAATACCCTTTATCGTTAAATGCATTAACCAATGGTTGTAATCAAAAGAGTAACCGAGATCCTGTGATGTCATTGACTGAATCAGAAGTACAAAATGTGGTTGATGAGTTAATAGCACTAAATCAATTAATGGTAGATACAGGAGCACATGGGCGAGTCAATAAATACAAGCATCGCTTCTGTAATACTACTTTTGGTAATTTACAATTAACAGAACAACAAAAGGCGATTCTATGTGTGTTATTTCTACGAGGGCCACAAACTCCGGGAGAGTTAAGAACTCGAACTCAGCGTTTAGCTGAGTTTGATAATGTTACTGAAGTAGAAGCGGCGCTTGAACAATTACAAAACTTGAATGAACAACCTAAAGTGCAAAAATTATCGAGAGAAGCGGGTAAAAGAGAGTCTAGATATATCCATCTTTTTGCTGATATTGAGTCTCATGTAACGCTGGGTGAACGAACGTCTGTATCTGAGCATGCACCACAACCGATCTCACAGGATAAACTCGAAGCAAGAGTGACACAATTAGAGCAAGAGCTTGAACAATTAAAAGCACAATTTGCTCAACTATCCGTTTTATTAGATGATTAAAACTGACTGTCTGATTTATATGCTGAACTAATACCAACTCTATCTTAATGGCGTTGGTATCTTCTGCCTAATGGCTATGTTTGCTAGTGTGCGCTATTAAAATCAATTTTAGAAAGACAGCTGCAAAAATAGTCTGGTTTCGTATCTTTTTAATACTAAATTATATAATATTTAAGTTCCTGATTGTTGATTTTATGAAGCTCGAACACTGTGACTAAATGGGGAACCTATATCACTTAACCTGCGTTACGCGGCTTAAATCATAGCCTTAAACTATTGGACACTGTTAATAAAAATATCTTTTTGCATATAATTGCCTAAGGCGGTAGTAAATTTTTCAATGGCTTTTAATTTACTCACTTTAGGGTTGCGCTTAGTCACTTGATAACATGCATATTCAGGTGCGGGTACTGGCAATTCAGAAATTTTAACTCTCGCTTTTAAAACAATTCCTACAAATGCTTTTACCGTGGCGCTGTTGTTGTTTCACTTATTATTGAATCTGTACTGGAATATGTGTGCCAATATTTTCTAAAGTGATAAAATGGCAGCTTGTACTATATAACTTACACACACGTTTTTTTGTGCAGGTAATTGGTTTGTATTAATTTTCGGGATTATCTTGACCGACCTTGCCATTTTCAGTGCCCAAGTTGCAGTTCAGGTAAGTGTATTTAGTATTGATCCAAGTTTACAAAGTCGCATTAATGGTATTTATATGCTTGGCTATTATCTAGGTGGGGCGCTTGGTTTTATCGCAGGTGTTAATGCTTTTGATAAAAAGTAATCAGCTTATTTCAGTGTTATTAAAGTGCTTCTATTTTCCTTTTCTGAGCAATGTTCTTTCTTTAACAAAAGGCCGTTCATTTTCATTGATAGTAAATAACAATAAAAATGAACGGAATTTGGGTAATGTTACGACTCTTCTTTGTCGTTGTTAACCTGAGATGTCATTGCAGCTCTCATCTCATGCTCTAATGACACAAATAGTTCGATAAAGTTGTTGAACAGATAACTCTCTTTATTCGCATCACCCCAGGCTTTATAAAGGTCGTCATGATGTTCAAGCTCTGTTTGATAATAAAGCGATTTTGCTTTTTCAGCTTTTTTCTCATCAAACCCTAAGACTTGTAACGAGGTTTTACTCATTTCTAACGCCGTAAAGTAAGATTCAATAAACACATGATCTGCGCCAGCCTCTTCAAGTAGATAGCCATGGCCACGGTCATAAGCGCGCGCAACTATAGGTAGGTGTGGATGAAACTGTTTCACATGCTTTACCAAGTGCAGTATGTTCTCTTGCCCATCAATGGCAATTACCAGAAGTGATGCTTCTTCAAGGCCTGCGGTATAAAGCAGGCTGGAATCTGTTGCATCACCGTAATAAGCATGAATATCAATTTTTCTAACACGGTCAATCATATCTGTTGAGCGGTCAATGACTGTTGTTTCGAAGCCATTTGCCATTAACAAACGGTTGATCACTTGCCCGAATCGACCAATCCCAGCGATAACTACTTGGCCTTTTTTATCAATATTATCGGCTTTTTTTTTGGCTTGAACGACGATATATTTTTTTGTGATCACTTTGTCATAGAAGATAAACAGTAACGGAGTTAAAAACATAGAAAGCGTGATCACCGGTGACAGTATTGACACCCACTCTGGTGGTAATGCCTGACTCTGCGAGGAAAAACTCAATACCACAAATCCGAATTCACCCGCTTGCGCTAGGCTTAATGTTAATAACCAACCATCTGACTTTTTAATCTTAAAGATAATCGCTAAGCTTAATAATACCGCTGCTTTAACCGCAATCACGGCAATCGTTAAACCACTGATTAAGAAGAAGTGATCGCTAATCACCGCGAAGCTGATACCTGCACCCACAGTGATAAAAAATAAGCCCAATAATAACCCTTTAAAAGGTTGGATATTGCTTTCTAATTCATGACGGAACTCACTATTTGCTAATACTACACCGGCTAAAAAGGTGCCCAGAGCAGGCGATAAACCCACTACACTCATTAATGCAGAAATAGAGATAACTAAGAGCAATGCGGTAGCGGTGTAAAGTTCTCGAAGTCCTGTTTTAGCAATCAATGTAAACAAGGGTTTAGAGATGTAATGTCCCGCACCGACAATTAAGGTAATGGCAATGACGATTGCTCCTGCATATTGCCAACCTGACAAATTTTCAACCAGTGAAATATTGCCATGGTCTGAGACTAAGGAAACAGTTTCTGGCATGCCAAAATAAGCGGGAATAGCTAATAGTGGAATTACGGCGAGCATCGGTATGACGGCAATATCTTGAGATAACAAAATAGAAAAAGCTGCCTGCCCACCATCTGTTTTGTTAAGTGATTTTTCTGCAAAACTTTGCATAACAATCGCTGTGGATGACAATGAGAAAATAAGTCCGACCACAAGCGAAGGCTGCCATGGGAAATCAAAGGCAATACCCAATGAGGTGATAATCAACGTGGTTAAGCCAATTTGTAATCCACCTAAGCCAATCAACCTATTTTTCATATTCCACAAGGCTTTCGGTGAAAGCTCAAGGCCGACAATAAATAGCATCATGACTACACCAAATTCAGCAAAATGTTGGATAGTATTGGTTTCTTCTCCTGCTAACCCTGTGATCGGCCCAATGATCACACCTGCACTCAGGTAACCAAGGACGGAACCTAATCCAAACCGTTTGGCTAAAAGTACGCATATTACTGCGACCAAAAGGTACAGCGCTGCTTGAATAAAATAAGTCGTCATATTATTGATTCTTTATGTTGGGTGGTTAATTAGATGGATGAAATTGTAATTTGTTATATATATTGTAGCCATAAGAATAATAACGGACTGATCTATTGATTAGCTACTCATAAAACTAAATTTAACGATAATTAATTTTTAAATAATATTATCATTATCATAAAATTTATAAGGAGAAAATTTATATAAATTGACTTTACTTTGCTAAAAATAACTGCGGTTATTTTTTGTTATTTAATATGTTGTTATTCTTCCTCAAAGGCATTGAAGACAGTTAAAACAATTTACTAACAAGTAACTAGTTATCATTCGGCAGTAAGTAATTGATGTAATTAATTTTTATTTGACATAGTGTAATATACGTCAAGATTATAAGGTAATTCTCATAAGTTATGGCTTGGTCAATTTTTTGTACATTTAAATTGTTTTTTAAGTAAAAAGCATGATCAAAAATATAGTATTTAGCTATACTGTTTTTTAAAATTCAATTAACAATCAATAATTGAATCAATAATTTAAAGGATTTAAATTGATGGCCTCATCATTAGCACTGTTGGAACTGCTCCAACAATTATTCAAACGTCACTATCGACAGGATAAAGCGTTTGATAAATATCAGATAAAATTTTTGAAAAAATTCCAAAATATATCTAATGATGAAGAAGAAGCTGCACTTTTAAAAGAATGTAGTAAACAGTTATCAGCAATCCCTAATGCCTTAGAAGATAAGTTATCGGAAGGGCGATTCATTTCACGCCATTCCATAAGACAATTACGACAAGTCGCTTCTTTGTCTAACTCGATTAAAAGTAAGCTTAATGATATGCAGAATAGCGCTGCTTATAGTGTTATTGAGCATCAGGTTGAGTTAAATGATCTGATAAAAATTTATCAAAAGGCCGTAATTGAATTGAGTCAACGCTCTATGCAATCTGATTGTGATAATAAAAATGATGTCGCCTTCATCAACAAAGAGCTGCAACAAGTCATTCTTGAATTGGATATAGGTGAGTCTCACGTTAAAGATCTTGAAAAACTTAGAATTAAGATTTGCAATGAAGATGATCACTCCCAGTTGCCATATCATTGTTTACAAGTGATTAAACTGATCATTAAAAGTACACGTGAGGAGCGAACGGCTTCTCGCCATTTTTTGTATATGTTAAATGATAATTTAAGTGAGTTTTATTCAAACTTTAGTAAGACATTAAGTAGCACTGAGGCTGGGTTCGTTCAACAAAAAGAAACCTTTATCTCCATTGAGTCAAATGCTCAACTATTAAAACAACAAAGTGAAGAGATACAAGATCTCGCACAGTTGCGTGCTCACATTAAAAACTATGTAAGTGAAGTTCAACATGTTATTACCGCTCAAGAAAAAAAGAAGGAGCAAAAATTCCGGCATAAGTTTCAAAGTATGGTGAGACAAATTAAAAAATTGCAAAACGAAACGCAGAGTTATCAAAAAACGCTTAAGCAGCAAAATAAACAATTACACGTGGATTTTTTAACAAAAATCTCTAATCGGGCTGCTTGGAGTGAACGACTAGAAATAGAAATGCTACGTTTTAAAACTTACCAAAAACGTCTTAATATTGCGATTATTGATATTGATAACTTTAAACGAATTAATGATAATTTTGGTCACTTAGCGGGTGATAAAGTCCTTCATGTTATTGCACAAACGTTACAAAAATCAATTCGTAAAAACGACTATATTGCACGTTTTGGAGGCGAAGAGTTTACGCTATTACTACCAGAAATTACCGAGCAACAATCTGCTTATGTATTAAATAAATTACGAGAACGTATTAAAAATATTCCTTTTAAATTTAAAAATGATCAGCTATCGATCACCGTCTCAATTGGTTACACATCATTTTGTGAATCTGATGATACAGAGATCGCTTTTGAACGTGCTGATAATGCGTTATATCAAGCTAAGCATAAAGGCAGGGACCAAGTTGTATATGGAGAACCCAATATAAAAGTATTTGATAAGGTTCAATAAACTTGCTTCTAGTTTAGCAATACTCAGTGATTTCTTAAATTTCAATAATGCTTTCATAGAATAAAACAGGTAAATGATTTGCTCCGTCGGTATCTGTATTTTTATCAATCGATAAGCAAACCTTATGAGCGGGCGCTTATTTAAGTGGTTGATTATTAAGCTTTTAAATGCTCAACTGCTTAATCGTTTCACTAGTTAATAATTACCTAACTGGACAAGTGTTTAGCTGCTAAGCAACAAGCAGCTAAACACGCCATTTTCTAAATCACTTACAAACTGGCTACTTCAATAATAACCTGCTAAGCAGATAAGTTACGAAGCACGTAGTGTAAGATGCCACCGTGCTGGTAATAGCTAAACTCATTGGGTGTGTCTATTCGAATGCGTGCATCAAAGCTTCGTGTACTTCCATCCTCAGCAGTGACTGTTACTCGCACCGTTTTCTGTCCTGCACTGACCGCTGGAATAGTAAATTGCTCTTCTCCGGTTAACGCTAAAGAATCGGCGCTATCTTCTTCCATAAACTGTAATGGTAGAATACCCATACCCACAAGGTTTGAGCGATGAATTCGCTCGTAACTTTGTGCTATGACGGCTTTAACACCTAATAATGCAGGTCCTTTTGCCGCCCAGTCACGTGAGCTACCTGTACCGTATTCTTTACCCGCTAACACAATGGAAGCTATGTTATGTTGTTGATATTGCATCGCCGCATCAAATACACTCATTTGTTCTCCGGATGGCATCATGCGCGTCCAACAACCTTCGGTGCCCGGGGCCAATAAATTACGTAAACGTACATTCGCAAAAGTGCCTCGCATCATGACTTCGTGATTACCTCGTCTAGAGCCATAGGAGTTAAAATCTTTTGCCGCGACACCTTCACTTTCTAAGTAGGCTGCAGCAGGGCTATCAAGCGCAATAGAACCGGCTGGAGATATGTGGTCTGTTGTGACACTATCACCTAGTTTTAACAAACAGCGTGCATTCTTAATATCAGTAATTTCTGGTACTTCAGCAGTAATATTAGCAAAGAAAGGAGGGAGCTTAACGTAGGTCGAATCTGGCCAGTCATATTTTTGGCTTTGTACAACGTCCAATGCTTGCCAATCTTTATTACCGCTATAAACATCAGCATAACGGGATATAAACATTGAGCTATCAATAACTTTTTCCATCACCTGTTTTATTTCGTTATTATCTGGCCAAATATCTTGTAAGTATACAGGCTTACCTGTGCTATCATTTCCTAAGGGTTCGGTCGTAATATCTATTTCCATGTTACCTGCCAATGCGTAGGCAACCACTAAAGGCGGTGACGCTAAATAATTAGCTTGTATTTCGGGGTGGATACGTCCTTCAAAGTTACGGTTTCCTGATAATACGGAAGTAACGGACAAATTCCCTTGGTGTATTGCGTCACTAATTTCAGTCGGTAAAGGACCAGAGTTTCCAATACAGGTCGTACAGCCATAACCTACTAACTGAAATCCGAGCGCATCGAGATCTTCGTTTAAACCAGCTTTCGCTAAATAGTCAGTGACCACTTGTGAACCCGGTGCCAAACTAGTTTTAACCCAAGGTTTAACATTTAAGCCGAGTTGCCTCGCCTTTCTTGCTAATAAACCTGCTGCAATCAATACCGAGGGATTGGAAGTATTAGTACAGCTCGTGATTGCTGCAATGACAACAGAACCATGTTTTAAAATAAAGTCTTTACCGTTATATTGACAAGCAACTCCAGCACGACCATCGCTCGCGGGTAGTATAGTGGACGCTTGTCCTCCTTCACTTTCAAAACCACTTTTTGCTTGATCAGGCTCCGTTTGTTGTGGTCCTTTTTGTAATGCTAACCAATCACGATAGGCTGATCCTGCTTGGTCCAGTGATATTCTGTCTTGAGGTCGTTTAGGGCCTGCAATAGAAGGGACGACTTGATCAAGTTGTAATAATAATCGGCTGTGATAAACCGCATTCTTTTGCGACTCTATACCCCACATATCCATGGCTTTTAAATAACCCTCAACTTGTGCAATATCTTGACTGCTACGACCGGTTAATTGTAAATAATCAATGGTTTGATGATCGATAGGGAAAATACCACAGGTCGCTCCATATTCAGGCGCCATATTGGCAATGGTTGCTCTGTCTGCTAAAGTTAATTGATTGACTCCTTCACCAAAAAATTCGACAAATTTGCCCACAACACCTGCTGCACGTAGCTGTTCTGTTACCGTTAATACGAGATCCGTCGCAGTCGTCCCCGCGGGTAATTTTCCGATTAATTCAAACCCCACAATTTCAGGTAATAGCATGGTGACTGGTTGGCCTAACATAGCGGCTTCAGCTTCAATGCCCCCAACTCCCCAGCCTAAAACACCAAGACCATTGATCATGGTGGTATGTGAGTCTGTACCAACCAAAGTATCAGGATATAACAAATTGTTTTGTTCGGAATTTTTAAACACCACGCGTGCTAAATATTCGAGGTTGACTTGATGCACGATACCACGACCAGGAGGGACGACTTTAAAATTATCAAAGCTTTGTTGTCCCCAACGTAAGAACTTATAACGTTCACCATTACGTTGAAATTCAATGGCTGTATTTTGCTCTAAAGCATCGGCTTGGCCGAAGACATCTACCATTACAGAGTGATCAATAACGAGTTCAACAGGGTTTAGTGGATTGATCTTATCTGCTTCTCCGCCCATTTTTACAATAGCATCTCGCATCGCGGCTAAATCGACAACCGCAGGCACACCTGTAAAATCTTGAAGAACAACGCGAGAAGGAACAAAAGCGATTTCAGTATCTTGCCAGTTATCCACGTCCCATTTTGCTAACGTTTCAATATCCTCTGGCTGAACAAAATCTCGTTCTGCATGGCGTAGTAGGTTCTCTAATAATATTTTTGCGGAAAAGGGTAAGCGTGATAGGTCATACTTATCTTGTAATGCATCAAAACTATAATAGTTGTAAATGCTACCGTTAATTTGAAGTTGTTTTAAACATTGTGTCGTTGTGGCCATGAGTAGTTCTCCATTAAAATTACATTTGATGAATAACGCTAAGTACAAGATAAGTACACTATCATATTCCACAATAAAATTAAGGGGGTAGCAGAAATCTAATAAACATCAATGAAATACACTTCACAAAATGGCAATTAGATTACTCCTTGTCATTCAAAATAATAAATGAGTAAGTGGTAAAATGAATAAATTTAAATGCCACAGATCAAGGCTTAACGGATATACATAGGTAAGGTGAAGCTCGTTGCTAGTAATCTGTAGATTTTGCTTCTTAAATGTTGTAAATATTTTTGAATAAAGCGAGATAACACTTATTTTCGTATTAATTGTCTGCACTATTCTCTTCCTCTCTTTAAACCTCGCTGTATTTTAAGTAGCATTATCGTAAGGAGTAGTTTTAAACAAATGCTTTAATAAAGTACTTATCAGTAAAGTATTGAATGAACCAAGAAATTGAGAATAAGAGAAAGGCATAAAAAAATAATTCATCTATTTAAAAATAGTTCATTCAAGTAAATAAATTTTGAACCATCGACTTAAAAGAGAACATAATAATGAATATAATCACTTCTAGATGCCCTCATTGCCATTCAATGAATCGTTTACCCATTGATCGAATTGATGCGAACCCAAGCTGTGGACGTTGTAAAAAAGATTTATTGCAAGGTGCTCCTGTTGAAGGTACCGATGCCAATTTAGCTGCGTTGATTAATAGTGAAAAACCCGTAGTCGTTGACTTTTGGGCGCCGTGGTGTGGTCCATGCATTAACTTTGCGCCAACATTTACTGAAGTTGCAAAACAGCAAATGTCCGTTTTATTTGTGAAAGTAAATACCGAAGACCAACAACAATTAGGTGCAAAATATAATATTCGCAGTATTCCAACTCTAATGGTTTTTAAACAGGGTAAGATAGTTGATACAGTAAACGGTGCTTTACCCGCTGCGCAATTTAAATCATGGTTGGCGCAAGCCTTATTAAAATAAATTAATTTGCAAGGGCGTTAGGCACAGTCTACTTAGCTACTGCTAACAGTAATCCATTATAACGCTTTAATGGGGGGGGAATCATTTTGTATAGCAACAAACTAAGCCCTCAGGTTTGGTTTGTTGTTATTTTACTTTGTTTATTTACATCACTATATCCTAGTCAGCCTTTGTTTGTGTTTGCCTTCAATGGCGACAAGCCTTCGCCTATATTCGATAATCCGTACTCGACATCATAAACCTTTACCGTACCTCTTTAATTAATGCTGTATTGATTCTGCTTTATTCAATTTTTAACCTACTCTTTATTCCATACTATAAAAACTTAAGTTTACAAAGACCTCTATTTTACTCAACACTTTAATCAATTTTAAAAACTTGAATGATTAAAGTGTTTGCTCGGGTCTTATTGATAACAAGGCTTAAAGGGAAGCATAAAATGGTTAAATTAACCGGAGAGAGTTATGAATAAATGGATGAAAATATTGCTGATAGTGATTGGCCTTTTAATTTGTGTTGGATTCTTTTTTACAAAGATAGTCACCTACGTCATACAAGGTGCTGAACAAGAGCAAGGTGAAACGGACTTACGTTTTAGTGAAATTAGTACCGAATTCACACATCAATCTGACTTTGTTGCTGCGTTACCTTTTATGGCCTTATCTGCTATTGATATAGACAACGATAATGTCGATGAAATCTTTGTTGGTGGGGGGATTGGACAGCAAGATAGCTTACAAAAATATGTCAATAATACGTTAGTGCGTATCCCATCTGAAAACTGGTTCGACAAAGACGATAACGATCCTACCTATGGCGCATCATCGATCGATGCGAATAGCGATGGTTTAGTGGATCTGTTTGTTACAAGAAGTAGTGGTGTCTATTTTTATGAAAATACCGGAGCAGGTTTTACGGGAAAGAAAATAGACTTTCCTTTAGATAAAAAATCACTGCCATTATCGGTTTCATTTGCTGATATTAATAATGATGGTGCGGTGGATTTATATGTGTCTAACTATATTCGACCTGAATATGTTGAAGGTGAAACGATCTTTAATCAAGAATATGGCGGCATTAGTAACTTACTCTTAAATAACGGTGACAATACTTTTACTGATATTACAAAAGCTTCTGGTGTGTATGAACAACACAATACTTTTACCGCAGTTCTTGTGGATTTAAATAATAATGGGTTAAGCGATTTAGTCGTTGCTCAAGATACTGGCTTTGTTCGCATCTTTAAAAATAACGGCGACTTAACATTTGAAAGTATCAAACTGCCCGTTACTTACAGTTATCCAATGGGCATTGCGGTTAGTGATTATAATAATGATGGCTTAATGGATTTGTACTTTAGTAATGTTGGTAAAACCTTACCTGACTTTCTAGTACGAGGTGATTTAACGAAACAACAAACATTAAATAAAGATTACATTTTATTAGAGAATCAAGGCGACTTTAATTTTAAAGATACTGCGTTACAAAATAATGCTGCAAAATACGGGTTTGGTTGGGGGCTCGTCTCTTATGACTTTAATAACGATACATTGGCTGATTATTTAATTACTCAGAATTATATTCGTTTCCCAGGTGTTGAACATCTAGATATCTACCCCGGTAATCTATTACAACAATACGAATCAACCACATTTAAACCAGTTGAAAAGGTGGCTGGTATTAGTAATAAGCATTTTGGTGTTACTACTGTGGTATCAGATTTTAATCAAGATGGTTGGCCTGATGCAGTGATTGGTAATTTAAATGGAAAATTACGTGCATTTATTAACAAAGGAGGCACTCGGCATTGGCTTAAGGTTGCCTTTAAAGATGAGACAAACTCTATTGGAGCGTTGGTGATATTGACGATGAATAATGGTCAAACTTACACCAATCAATTTTATAGCAGCGAAGGCTTAGGATCGGATCAAACTAGTGATGTGTTTTTTGGTTTAGGAGAGCAGACACAAATTAAATCAGTACAAGTGAAGTATCAGAGTGGCAAGACCGTGAACATTGATTCACCCAAAGTTGACTCAACTATTAAGCTGTCAGAATATTAGTTTTAGAGCCCGCATTCTAGACCGCTAATTTTAGCGAGCTAGCTTAAGTTACTGATTTAGTTTGACAGTATCATCTTACTAATTATAGGCAATATACACACTTAAAAAGAGAGTTAAACGGTGGATAAAAAAACATATAACACATTATTGCTAACGGGAATTGCTGGATTTCTGGCTGCTTTGTTGGTTGGTATTGGAGAGTTTACATTACAGTTTTCTCCTCTCGGCGGTTATGAAACAGAAGGCTATGGTTATTTTGCAAATGTCACTAAAGATAAGTTAACCACAGGGCATTTTTTTAGTACTTTAGCGGCACCCTTGTATATTTTAGGTTATTGGCATCTTGGACAAATGTTTATCCATGGTGGGAGTAAAACACATGGTTGGATCATTACATTATTGGGTGGTTATGCCTTTATGGTAGGCAATGCTTGGTTAGGAGGTCGAATATATTTGGCGCTTACTGCCCATGAAATAGCCGAGACAACGGATCCTAGTATCGTACTTCAACTACAGTCATTGTTAAGTGAATTTGGTGTACATAATGAGCCGCTTGTTAATGCATTACGTCTCGCAATGGTGGTCGTGTCTATATTATGGATATGGCGGATTGTGATCGGTAAAACGCTTTACCCTCGTTGGGTCGCTTTGTTCAGTCCTGCTTTATTATTAGGGCTTATCTTTAGCACTTACTTTACTGGCTTAAGTATTGGTGTGTGGTTATTACCCGCGGCGATGAATGTAGTGCATTTGGTTGTTTTTTCTATCTCACTTTACGCATTACATCGTGCATATAAACACTCTAGGTCTAACTTAAAATATTTAAAAGATAATTAATATGCAGCGACTAATAAAAGTAATTTTAATGGTTTTGTTGAGCATCGGTTTATACGGTGCGTTAACTGTCTCTTATTTGACCGTAACTGATATTGCACCTTGTCCAACGGTTGTTAATATTCCCGCTTGTTATCTGGTGACGCTGGGTTATTTATTAATGTTTGGCGCAACGTTATTAGCACACAATAATAAGGCTAAATGGTTTTTCATCGCAGGGTGGACACCGGTTGTGTTACTGGCATTTGTGGGCAGTGTATTTGAATTGAACCAGGGTGATATCTGCCCTAAAGGTAGCATGGGCATTGCACTCTGTTATGTATCACTTAGTTTTGCGATGCTGGTGGCGGTACTTTTTGCATTGCTTAATAAAATAAATGCTTTAAAAGTTTAAAACTCATATTCTTAACTAAGCCTTTTTATATATAGAAGGGAGTTGTAAGTTGTTCCATTTCCACTGTTTAAAAGGAAAAGGAAAAGCAAAAACTTTTTAGATGACAAGTATTTTGGTTTTCTAGGCAATGCTGTGACTATCTTATTGCTATTTTATTTTAAGTTATATCCCTAAAAGTGCGTGTTTGACCAGACTATAAAAATATATAGGTATCGGTAGATTGTATAGGGCATGATACCTGTGTATATTAGACATACTTTTTCGTTTTAGTGAATCTTCTATTGACCGCCAAACAGCATAAAAACGCGACAACTACCCCAGAAATAAGAGCTTTTATTCGTGCATCTGAACTGCCTACGGCGGTATTAGCGCGTCTGTTAAAAATATCTGAATCTACGGTGCGTAAATGGCGTCAACGCGAAACACTAGAAGATGCCTCTCATGTTCCAAAAAATTCGAAAACAACACTGACCTTACAACAACAATACGTTGTCGTGCAATTACGTACAAGATTGATGTTGTCACTTGATGATTTACTACAAGTTTGTCGCCAATTTATTAACGCAAACACCTCTCGTGCTGGATTACAGCGTTGTTTAAAACGTCATGGTGTTTCAAAATTGGCAGATATCGATCCTGCTGGTGAATTGATCAAATTAGAGCAGCAGGTGTCGGTGGCGATTCAGGATAATAATTCCGATAAAGTTATGAGTTCAGTGGTGAATCCACAAGCCATGTTGGAAGTATTAAATCAATTACGTTTGGAAGATGCGAACACTCCTAAAAGCAGTAAACTTGCGGATCAAGCAAGAAATGCGAATACCCGTCATTTAACCTATTCTGACGTGGTGCAAGTGAGTGTAACAACTTTGCCTGAACTTGATAAAAAATTAAGTAACAAGCATAGCGATAATAAAATCAAGAAACATCGTTTATTGATTGCACATGACCTTGATAGCCAATGGGTTTATGTGGATTTATATCAAGACGATGAAGCCGATGCTGCTAGACGTTATATGCAATATGTTTTGAAGCACGCGCCGTTCCATATCCGCCGTTTATTAGCGGCAAATTATAATGAATTTTTAAGCAGATTTCATTTGTTAACTGAACAGTAAACAGTTAGCAAATTAATAGTAATGCCATTGGAGAAAATAATGTCAAAAAAGCAAACCACCAACCCTGCGTCAGATAAGCGACTCAACTCTCGCTTGCAAGAAACGCCGATTGCAATTGTTGGTATGGCTTCGGTTTTTGCTGAAAGTAAAAACCTGGGACAGTTTTGGGATACTATTGTCAATTCTGTGAATGGCATTCAAGATGTGCCTGAAGATAGATGGGCAATCGATGATTATTATTCTGCTGATAAAAAAGAAGCGGATAAAAGTTATTGTAAACGGGGTGCTTTTCTACCTGAAATTGATTTTGATCCAATGGAATTTGGCTTACCGCCTAACTTATTAGAACTAACAGACATTACTCAGTTAATGGCTTTGGTGGTGGCTCGAGATGTATTAGCAGATGCGGGCGTGAGTGATGAAAGTAGTTTTGATCGCGATAAAATGGGCATTGTGCTAGGCGTTGGTGGTGGCCAAAAACAAGGGGGACAATTGATGTCTCGCTTACAAGGGCCTGTGCTTGAAAAAGTATTAAAAGCATCGGGTCTGAGTGAAGATGATACGCAAGTTATCGTCGATAAATTTAAGAAAGCTTATATCCCTTGGGAGGAAAATTCATTTCCTGGTATGTTAGGTAATGTCATTGCTGGACGAATTGCCAATCGTTTTAACTTCGGCGGTACTAACTGCGTGGTTGATGCTGCTTGTGCGGGCTCTTTATCAGCCATTAAAATGGCCGTATCAGATCTATTAGAATATCGTTCAGACATGATGTTATCGGGCGGTATTTGTTGTGATAACTCGCCCTTTATGTACATGTCATTCTCTAAAACGCCCGCGTTTACTGACGGTGATTGTATTCGTCCTTTTGATGATAAATCAAATGGTATGATGATAGGTGAAGGTGTGGGAATGATCGCTTTAAAACGTTTGGAAGATGCTGAACGTGATGGTGACCGTATCTATTCGGTTATTAAAGGTATCGGTAGTTCATCGGATGGTAAATTTAAATCTATTTATGCGCCGCGACCTGAAGGCCAATTAAAAGCATTAAAACGTGCTTATCAAGATGCTGGGTTTGACCCAAAAACCTGTGGATTAATTGAAGCACATGGAACGGGCACCAAAGCCGGTGATGCAGCTGAATTTAGAGGGTTAGAGTTACTATTTAGTGAGAATAACGATCAAAAACAACATGTTGCTCTGGGGTCTGTTAAATCTCAAGTCGGTCATACCAAAGCAGCAGCAGGTGCGGCAGGCTTGATTAAAGCTTCATTAGCCTTACACCATAAAGTGTTACCTGCGACCATTAATGTTGATAAACCAAATCAAAATTTAGACATCGAAAATACACCGCTTTATATCAACACTGAAACCAGACCATGGATGCAACGTGCTGATGGTGCAAAACGTCAAGCAGGTGTTAGCTCATTTGGTTTTGGTGGGACTAATTTTCACTTAGTATTAGAAGAATACACACAAAGTCAACAAGGTGCATACCGCTTAAATGAGGTCGCACAAACGTTATTATTTACTGCAGATAATAAACAAGCATTGATTAATACCTTACAAACTGAGTTAGCGTTATTACAAGTAGACATTGAACTACAACCTTATGCGCTTAATCAGTTGATCCTTTCTTATCCTATTAAGAAAGTTGCTGATCAACAAGCTCGTTGTGGTTTTGTTGCAAAAGGGATTGAGCAAACCATCCAACTGTTGCAACAAATGATCCAGCAATTAAGCATTGACCAAGGTAGTGAATGGTCAGCACCTACTGGACTTTATTACCGAGAACAGGGCATGCAGACAACTGGAAAAGTAGTGGCTTTATTTTCTGGTCAAGGTTCTCAATATGTCAATATGGGGCGCGAGTTAGTTTGTCATTTCCCAAGCATGATGGCGAGTCAAGTATCGATAGACCAACAATTTTATCAAGCTGGTGAAAATAGCTTATCGCAGTTTGTATATCCTATCCCTGTTTTCGATGAGCAAAAGCGTGCTCAACAAGAGTTAGCGTTAAGAGCAACACAATATGCTCAACCTGCGATTGGTAGTTTCTCTGTTGGGTTATTCAATACTTTTAAACAAGCAGGATTTAAAGCTGATTTTGCCGCAGGCCATAGTTTTGGTGAGTTGACCGCTTTATGGGCTGCAGATGTATTATCTGAAACTGATTTCATGAAGCTTGCGATGGCTCGTGGGCAAGCGATGGCTGCACCTAACAGCGATGTGAATGTTGACACTGAAGCGAACAACAAAAAACTTAACAGTAACTATGATTCAGGAAAAATGGCGGCAGTCATTGGAGATGTAAGTGTCATTGAATCTCAAATTAAGCTTATTGATGGCGTGAGCATTGCTAATTACAATGCAAATAATCAAGCCGTTATTGCCGGTACAACGGCAGCAATTGAAACTGCAACAACGCAGTTAATGGACAGTGGATTTAAGGTGATTGCATTACCGGTTTCAGCTGCATTCCATACGCCATTAGTTGAGCATGCACAGCAACCTTTTGCTGAAGCGATTGACTCTGTTACTTTTAATAAACCTAAAATTGCCGTTTATTCCAACGCAACAGGTCAAGCACACAGCGAAGATCAGCAGCAGATTAAATCAGCATTAAAAGATCATATTTTACAATCAGTGCAGTTCAGTAAAGAAATAAATAGCTTGTACGATGCAGGTGGCCGAATCTTTGTTGAGTTTGGTCCCAAAAATATATTAACACGATTAGTTGATAATATTTTAGGTGATAAAAAAGATGTGGTGACCATTGCAACCAATAATAACGCTAAGCAGTGTTCTGATTTACAATTACGTTTAGCCGCTATTCAAATGGCAGTGCTTGGCCTTGAACTGGACAATATAGACCCTTATTCTGCAGTAGCTCGCCCAACATTTGCACCTAAAAAATCACCACTTGCAATGAAGCTTTCGGGTGCTTCTTATGTTAGTGAAAAAACTAAAAAAGCATTTCAAGATGAGCTAACTGATGATTGGAAAGTGGCACAAGCAACAGCGTCTGCAGATCCAGAAATTAAAGAAGTTATTGTTGAAAAAGTGGTTGAAAAAATAGTAGAGAGGGTGGTAGAAAAAATTGTTTATGTTGATAGTCAAGGTAAGCCTTTAGCTGATCAAACAGGCGCTAATATTCAAGGCCAAGATAGTCCTCAATTATCTACTAATACTCCTAATAATAACCAACAACTAGCTTCTAGTATTGAAACTAGCGTAGAGCAATTTGTTAAACATCAATCACAACTTTTATCTGTGCACCAAGCTTATTTAGAAGGGCCAAACCAGTACGCAGATACCTTTAAAACGGTACTTGCTGCACAAGCGGGCCAACAAAAATTGCCCGAAGGTTTAGATAGAACGTTAGCTATGTACCATGATTTCCAAACAGAAACATTACGAGTACATGAAACTTACTTGAATAACCAAACTGATAACATGCAACAAATGTTGAACAATGTCTCGGCTGTTGAATTAGGTTCTGAACAGTCAAATAATACGCTAGACAATAATGCTGTAAACACCACATCTAAGCGTTCATCGAACATTACATCAAGTATCGCATCAAGCATTACAGCAAATAATGCAGTGGAAAATTCATCGAACAATACAAATAGTTCTGCTGCAATAGCAGAGTCAAATGACGTTGCCCGTACGAGTCCATCTCAACTGGATGTTCTACAACAATTAAATGCAACACACCAAACTATTCAATCTCAGCAAACTAAGGCATCGGCTGACTTAGTTAAAGTGCCAGTTGCCTCTGTTGATGCTCAAGCGATTGCAACCATCATGCTCGAGGTCGTGGCTGATAAAACTGGTTATCCTACTGAAATGTTAGAACTAAGCATGGACATGGAAGCGGACCTAGGTATTGATTCGATTAAACGAGTTGAGATATTAGGGGCAGTTCAAGACCAAATTACTGATTTACCTGAACTAGATGCTGAGCAATTATCTCAAATGCGCACGTTAGCTGAAATTGTTACTTATATGAACGAAGTGATGACAACGGTTGCTGAGCCTATTAAGCAAAATTTTACCAACGCAACCGACACTACTGCGCATTTTGAAGCGGCAACATCTTCACCCCTTGTTGATATCAACACGATTGAAATAATCATGCTCGAGGTCGTGGCAGATAAAACAGGATATCCTACTGAGATGCTAGAACTTAGTATGGACATGGAAGCGGACTTGGGAATTGATTCAATCAAACGTGTTGAAATCTTAGGTGCAGTGCAAGATGAAATTAGTGACTTGCCCGAGTTAGATGCAGAGCAGTTATCTCAAATGCGCACGTTAGCAGAAATTGTCACTTACATGAATCAAGTAATGACATCGGTTACTGGCCAAGTTAGTCCTGTCATTCAGGTTGATATCGACGTGATTGAGAAAGTTATGTTGACGGTCGTTGCTGATAAAACCGGTTATCCAACAGAGATGTTGGAATTAGGCATGGATATGGAAGCTGATTTAGGCATTGATTCCATTAAACGAGTTGAGATATTAGGGGCTGTACAAGACGAAATTACCGATTTACCTGAATTAGACGCCGAGCAGTTATCGCAAATGCGCACGTTAGCGGAAATTGTTACTTATATGAATCAGGTGATGGCTTCTGTAAATGTTCATGCGAATAGCAACATAAAGACCAACGATGACGTATTGAATGCCTCAGTGTCAAATGTCGTAGATTCAACTGCTATATTTACACCTAATCATACCGATATCAATGCAATTGAACGTGTCATGTTATCGGTCGTAGCTGATAAAACAGGATACCCAACTGAAATGCTGGAATTAGGCATGGATATGGAAGCAGACTTAGGTATTGATTCCATTAAACGTGTTGAAATTTTAGGTGCAGTGCAAGATCAAATCACGGATTTACCCGAGTTAGATGCTGAGCAATTATCGCAAATGCGTACGTTAGCTGAAATCGTTAATTATATGCATTCAGTGACTACGCCTAATACAGTCAATACAATTGAACCTTTAGCGGTCAATAATAATGACAAAGTAACGCTGCAAAATAATGATAATAGTACTGCTTATTTGAGTATTGACTTGAATCATATTGAAAAAGTCATGTTCAATGTGGTGGCGGATAAAACCGGCTATCCAACTGAAATGCTTGAGCTAAGTATGGACATGGAAGCTGACTTAGGGATCGATTCAATCAAACGTGTTGAAATATTAGGCGCTGTGCAAGATGAAATTAGTGACTTGCCTGAGTTAGATGCAGAACAATTATCACAAATGCGTACTCTGGCTGAAATTGTTAACTATATGCATTCAGTGTTGATACCAAACCCTGCACCTGGCGCACACGGCAATGATAATGAGGTAAACGGTGCTGAAAATATTGTTAACCGTATAACCGTGGATCTTAATCATATTGAGAAAGTGATGCTGACTGTGGTGGCGGATAAAACCGGTTATCCAGTCGAAATGTTGGAATTAGGTATGGATATGGAAGCAGACTTGGGGATTGATTCAATCAAACGTGTTGAGATTTTAGGCGCAGTGCAAGATGAAATTACCGACCTTCCTGAATTAGATGCTGAGCAGTTATCGCAAATGCGTACATTAGACGAAATTATTCAATATATGCATACCGTTCAATCAAGCTCAATTGAGTTGCCGACTTTAACACCTTTACATACTATCAGCTATCCTTCAACGGCTGCAGACAATAACTTTGAACCCACTGTTGTGGCTAATCCTTCACCTAGTGCGACGGTAGAAATAAAAAAGCTTGCTGCACTTGAGTGTTTGGACTCAAGTGTTGAAAACAAAAATTTACTGCTGGTTAATGATGGTTTAGACAGCGGTGTATTAATCGCAAATGAATTATCTGCATTAGGTTGGAATGTAAGTGTACTTACCCCTACATGGGTGGAAGAAAGTATAACTAAATGTTTTGTTGATGATATTGAGCATTTAATCTTGGCTGATTTAATAGAAGATTCATTACAATCTTTATTAAAAAGCAAAAACGAATGGCAATCCATCATCTATTTGCACCCCAAAACGGTGATTGAGGGGATTACCTTTTCTACGGATAATAAGAAAGGGTTACAACTTGCTTTTCTATTAGCGAAGTTGAGTAAACTGAATCAAATAAATAATGGTGACCGTGCATCATTTTTGGTATTAACTCGACAAGGTGGCGATTTTGCTACCCATAATGTCGAGAAAAAAGCAGATCTTGTGCAAGGTGGTTTATCTGGTTTAGTGAAAACGTTAGCTCACGAATGGGATAATGTATTCTGTCGTATTCTTGATGTCCCTACCAAGTACGGCGCAGCGAAAGTAGCGAAAATAGTACTGGGTGAACTTAACGATAAACAGATGCTACCGGTTGAAGTCGGTTTTAATCAACAGGGGCGTTTATCATTAGTGGCTAAAACCACTGATAGTTATGCATTAGACAGCGATAGTAAGTTAGGTCATCATGCAGTTTTTCTGGTCAGTGGTGGCGCAAAAGGTGTCACGGCGCATTGTGTGATCGAAATTGCTAAGCAATATCAATGTAAATTTATCTTGCTAGGACGTTCAAGTTATCAAGCTAAGGAAGATGATTGGTCACTAAGTCATGCCACTGAAAGTGAGTTAAAGAAAGCTGCAATGCAATATTTACTCAATAACGGTGAAAAACCGAGTCCTAAATTGATAAAACAATTGATTGGGCCGGTATTAGCAAACCGTGAAATAACACAAACACTACAAAGTATTGAAGCGTTTGGTGGTATTGCTGAGTATGTTAGCGCAGATGTGTGTGATCAAGATAACCTTAAAAAAGTCGTTCAACCTATTTGTGACGTATGGGGACCTATCACTGGTGTTATACATGGTGCAGGCGTTTTGGCAGATAAGTTTATAGAGCAAAAAACACTGGCTGAGTTTGATCAAGTTTATAACACTAAAATACAAGGTTTAGATGCGTTATTAGCTTGTTGTGAGTTAAGTCAATTGCAACACTTAGTTTTATTTTCCTCTGCAGCTGGGTTCTATGGTAACCCTGGGCAATCAGACTATGCTATTGCCAATGAAATTCTTAATAAAGCTGCTTATCGCTTTAAAGCTTTATATCCAGCGGCACAAGTGCTTAGTTTTAACTGGGGACCTTGGGACGGCGGCATGGTAACACCTGAGCTGAAACGTATGTTTGATGAGCGTGGTGTGTACATTATTCCTATTCAATCAGGGGCGATGTTATTAGCCAGTGAATTGGCGGCAAACAGTAATCGTTGTGTACAGATCGTGGTGGGCACTGATATGTCGGGTAGTGGTGCTGAAGTTGATACTGAATCTGAGCATTTGCAGAACAGTGCAGTAGATAAAGTGAGTGAAACAGTGACTCCCTTAACGCATCGGGTTACAAAATCCTTCAATCACGGGGATAGTTTATTCATTGCTGACCATAAAATTGATGGACAGCAGGTATTACCGACTGTTTGTGCAATGGCGTGGATGCGCTCAACTTGCGAAGCGTTATATCCTGATTATTGTTATCAAAGTCTTGAGCACTTTAAATTATTAAAAGGTATTGTTTTTGATGGGCAAGAAGCTAAACAATATGTGCTCGATACTAAAATAGTTGCAGAGTCTGACGCATCTGTTGCGATTGAAGTGGTTGTGAGTAGTGAAAAAGAATCTGCTAAACCATTTTTTCATTATCGTGCTGTCATTAATTTACTTAAATCTGCCGTCAATACCAATGCAGAGCAAATAATGTATCAAGGCATTCTTCCGCAACGTGTTAAAAAACAATCTCCGGAAGCTAAAGCCTTATATTCAGATGGCAGTTTATTTCATGGTAAAAGTTTACAGGGTATTAAATACGTTCATCAATTAGATGAGTCTGGATTACTAATTGAATGTGCTATTGAATCTACTTCTGTTGCTGCCCAAGGGGAATTTACACTCGCCGATAATAACGTTTTAGCGAATGATTTGGTGTATCAAGCCCTATTAGTTTGGACGAGTAAAATAATGAATGCCGGTAGTTTGCCTACTAGCACGCAACAGTGGCAGTTATTCCGTGATGTTAAAGTAGGTGAAGACTTCTTTATCAAACTGAACATTATCAAGCAATCAGGACAATCTGTGCTTGGCGATGTTTTGTTAATTGATCAGGAAAATCGTATTATTAGTAAAATTACAGCGGCTGAAGTGACCTGTAGTGCAAGTTTACGTGATTTATTTAAGGCTAGCGCTTAATCATGCTTGCAGTGATCGGTTTATGGGTACGTTTTGCATCAGTTAATGATACTGATGCATTCGATTATCATCTTTACAATAATGAATCGATCTCGCTTTTACGGTCTGCTAATCCACAACAACTAGTGGATGATGCAAAGCAGGTGATTAAACAGTTAGTCACAGTTAATCATTTATTAGCGTCAGATGTTCATTTAGTGATAGTCGATGAGATTGATGGTAAGAATAGTGATCAAGTTCAGGAAACGTCGCAACAATCTTCTCTTGAACGCAAGCCATCACTCTCTGAGCAAATTGGCTTAGAGACCGATGTTTTTAGTGTAACCCCTGTTTTATCAACTACACAAGCATTACGAACAGCTCAACACATCTGCTCTGAAACAACGTCTGAAGATAGAGCATTAGAGCGAAAAGCCGTTATTATTCTCTCTGTGAATCAACAGGGTAATGATGGTGTAGCTGCGCTATTAGTGTGTGATAAAACCTCATATAGCACTCCTTTGTTGAGCGAGCCAGCAGTTAATAGCCCTTCACGGCAATTTTCTTCGTGTCATTGTTATGCGGAAATTAATGCAATCTCTTACAAGCCATTAACGGGTCAACAAGCTACCGTCGAGGAGGGGATGAGTCAGCATATACAAGATTTTATATCGACTCATCAGCTGCAGGACATTGAGTCTGTCTTTACTGGTCAGTCTTTTGCTGACTCTCAGTATCGCGTCACTCGAAGTGAACATCAACAAAGCTGGTTAAGTGCTTTTCAATCTTTATCTGTTGAAGATGATACATTCCATCTCAAAGGTATTAACAAACATAAAGATACTATTAGTAATAAAGCAGCAAGCCCTGAAAAATCGACTCAACTAACAACAGTAGAATGTGTTAACACCGATTCGGCTAATTTTGATGCGTTATTATCATTAGTTGCTGCTGTATTGTGTTTGGATCAACGTTATCGTTTGGGCTGTAAACAAAGTATTGTTCCGATGCCTGCTGATCGATCAGTTAAGGATGAAAACTCTGCTTCTAAAGCTGACAACGTTAAAGAAGAAAACTTTCTTAAAGAAAGTAGTGTTAAAGAAAACTGTGTTAAAGAAAGCAATATTGAGAATGATCGTTTTGTGGAATGGCAGCAATCGCCATTTTATTATTTACCTCACTCCACTAGTTATTTAAGCACACAACAGACTAATCCCCGTCAGATTATTGTTAGCCATATCCACCATATAAGTACAAGTGTAAGTAAGAATGTAAGTAATGTTGAGCATATTAAACAAGCTCAAACAAGTGACTCGTCAATACCGATGACGGCTAAATTAAACTCTATGCATGAGTTAATTAGTGTGTCTGCAGCGACTAATAAACAAAATGAAACATTAACAGTAGTTAACGGATTTTTGGCTCAACAGCCTTTGAAGCCTGTTATTTTTTGTGCGCCAAACATCAAACAATTAACATATCAGTTAAAGCAAGTATTACTACAGTCTACAGCTACTTTACCTTCAAAGAAGCGTGGCACTTTTACTGACTTTGTTACACAACAAAACAGTTTATCTTCTGATTTCAACACGCTCACCGATGCTAAAACTGACTATAACGCTAAGTCTTATTATTGTGTTGTATTATTAGCCTCTTCTTTTTCAACGTTAAACGAGCAAATTGAATTAGCGTTATCTGGAGTCGTAACTGCGCATCAAAATAATAAACCGTGGAAAACGCCAGTTGGCAGTTATTTTTGCGGACAAGCTATAACCGCATCGAAACAACTTAAACCAGCTAGTTTTATCTACCCAGGCGTAGGTGCTTTATATGTCAACATGGGCAAAGATCTATTGCGTTTATTTCCGCAGTGTTGGCAAACTTTGTCGATGATCAGTGATGATCTCGCACATAACCTGCAAGATAATTTAATGACACCTCGTTTAGTCCATGAAACAGATTTTAAGATGTCCGTAGCATTAGAAAAGTCGTTACGCGCAGAGTTGGCGAATATTGCTGAAGCAGGTGTTAGTTATGCTTGCTTATTAACGGCCATATTCCAACAGCAACTAGGTATAAAAGCGACCAGTGCAGCCGGTTATAGTATGGGGGAGGTGAGTATGTTTGCTGCCCTTGATTGCTGGCAAACCCCACAGTTAATGAGCCAACGATTTAGAGAAAGTCACATTTTCACTGAACAGTTATCTGGCCCTCTAAAACGACTACAAAGCATTTCACAAACAAGCTTCAATAATGACCAATGGGAATCGTATCATCTCAAAGCGGGGATCTTAGACGTTGAATCAGTGATTGATGGCTTCCCTGGCGTTTATATCACCATTATTAATACGCCTGAGAGTCTAGTAATTGCTGGTGATCCTAAACAATGTCTAGCATTAGCTAAATTTTTAAACTTACGCGCTATTGCATTGAATGTACCCAATATTATTCACTGTGAACTCGCTAAAAGTGAATATCAAAACATGCTGCGATTGTATTCATTAGCGATCAAACAAAAAGTAAGTTGCCAACTGTTCTCTAGTTCTTGTTATTTACCCGTACCTGTTACGGAGAAAGCGATTGCGGTGAGTATTAGTAAATGTTTAACCGAGTTGGTTGATTTTCCACGCTTGATAAACAAAATAGCCGCCACTGGTGAACATGTTTTTATTGAGATGGGGGCGGGGAAATCATTGAGTACTTGGATTGAACGTATTTTAAAAAACAATCCAAAGCCGATCACTTGTTTATCTGTTAATCAGAAAAATTTAGATGATTATAGTGCTATTTTAAAAACCATTGGCCCATTGTTAAGCCTTGGTTATCCTATTAATTTAGAGCCTTTTTTTAATGGGTCATTAATACGTCCGGTTAAAAAAGTGTCTGCTTCAGTACCAGTTTCAGTATTATAGAGAGTAATTATGGAAAACATCGCCATTGTGGGTATTGCTAATTTATTTCCAGGATCAAGTGCGCCTGAGGAATTTTGGCAACAGTTGCTTAAGCAGCAAGATAATAGAACCTCCATTACTGAAAATGAACTAGGGGTTAACCCACATGAATACCTAGGTAAAAAGGGTGAAAATGATAAATATTATTGCCTATATGGTGGTTATATTCGTGACTTTGAATTTGATGCTACTGAATATTTACCGGCTATGCCATCTACAGATTCATCATTTAATGGTCATCGATTAACAACAAATGATTTAAACCAACTTGATGATTTGCATCGATGGTCTCTGTACGTCACTAAACGTGCGTTACAAGATGCTGGGTACTGGCAAAGTGACAAGTTAAGTGATTGTGGTTTGATCTTAGGTAATTTGTCTTTCCCTACAAAACAATCAAATCATTTGTTTTTAGATTTATACCGTGATGTGGTCGCACTCGCATTACAACAAACAATTGATTCAAGATTTAACCTGCTTCCTTTTGCTAAGCCCAAAAATGTATCTCCTTATAATGCACTTGTTGCTGGTTATCCTGCTGCGTTATTAGCTGAAGTTAATGGCTTAGGTGGCAACTATTTTGCGTTGGATGCTGCTTGTGCCTCTTCATGCTATAGCGTTAAATTAGCCTGTGATTATTTACAAACGGGCAAAGCAAATATGATGTTAGCAGGGGCTGTCTCGGCTGCGGATTCTTTGTTTGTTAATATGGGTTTTTCAATTTTCCAAGCTTTCCCTGAAAATAATCGACATGCACCTTTTGACCAAGACTCTCAAGGCCTGTTTGCCGCTCAGGGGGCTGGCATGATGGTGCTTAAGCGACATAGTGATGCCATAAGTGATGGTGACCATGTTTATGCAGTGATCAAAGGTGGTGCTTTAACCAATGATGGCAAAGGAGAATTTGTACTAAGCCCGAACAGTAAAGGGCAAATACTCGCTTATCAAGAAGCCTATAAAGATGCGCAAATTGATCCACGTGAAATTGATTATATTGAATGTCATGCCACGGGAACGCCCAAAGGTGATAAAGTCGAATTAAGTTCAATGGAACAATTCTTTAGTCAATACGACCATAAACCGCTATTAGGCTCTGCAAAATCTAATCTAGGGCATTTGTTAACAGCTGCCGGTATGCCTGCAATGACTAAAGCTATTTATGCCCTCAATGAAAAAATGATCCCTGCAACCATTAATGTTGATAATGCTATTAATACTAAACAAGGTTATTTTTCAGCACAACAAATACCAACTCAGAATGTTGCGTGGCCGAAAAAGTCAGATTTCTTTGACGCTGAACATCAAAATACCGCTGGTGTGAGTGTATTTGGTTTTGGGGGCAGTAATGCGCATCTAGTTTTACAAGCAGGAGATACTCCCAAAGCAGAAAATACTAATCGACTTAATGATGTTCAAAGTCTTGCGATTGTTGGGTTAGATTGTCATTTTGGTTCGATTGATAGTGTTTTGAGTTATCAACAGCTTTTGAATAGTGAAAAAGATTGTTTTGTCGATTTACCAACGCAACGTTGGCAAGGTATTGAGAAGCAGTTACCGGTGTTAAACAAACTAGGGCTAACAAAAGCGCCGAAAGGTAATTATGTTAGTGAGTTTGAAATTGACTTCTTACGTTTTAAAATTCCTCCTAATGAACAAGACAGCTTAATTCCGCAGCAATTATTAATGATGAAAGTAGCCGATAATGCCGCAAAAGATGCGAATTTAACGCCAGGTAGTAATGTGGCCGTATTAGTTGCTATGGGATTAGAGCTTGACCTTCACCAATACCGCGGACGAGTTAATTTGCATAGCCAAATTCAGCAAAGCTTATTACAACAGGGTATCGAACTAACTGCACCGCAACTCGCAGAACTGACGGCAATCAGTAAACAGAGTATTAATGACCCCGCGCAACTTAATCAATACACCAGCTTTATTGGCAATATTATGGCATCAAGGATTTCTGCATTATGGGATTTCAGTGGTCCAGCCTTTACGGTCTCGAGTGAAGAAAATTCAGTCTATAAATGTGTAGATATTGCTGATAATTTATTAAAAACAACAGCAGTCGAAGCGGTTATTATAGCAAGCGTTGATTTAGCGGGCAGCGTCGAAAATATCTCTTTAAGACAGCGCTTTAGCAATCGTGGCTATCACTCGAACGCTAATTATGTTGCTAATGGTGTCGCAGAAAATGGTCAAGTACAATCTAGTCCAGAAAAACAGTTACAATGGTTAGTGGGTGAAGGTGCCGGTGCGATTGTTGTTAAAGCCTCGGAGAAAAAATCAGCTGAGCTGAGTCATCAGAATGACTCAAAGACTGGTGCGGAAAGTGCTGAACAAAGCAGTGTAAAAAGTAACTCGAAAAACGTGTATGCAAATATTGAGGCTTGTTTATTTACACCTAATAATAATCAACAAAGTAATCAGAATATTGTTGCTCGAGCTTTAGTAAAAGCGGGTATCAGCGCAGAGAGAATTAGCCAAGTGGAAGCTTTTGCTGCGGGCACTGAGCAGCAATTAAGCAATGAGCATAATACGCTAACTAACATATATCAGCAGGCAAGGGTTGTTTCTTCTAAACAAAAAGTCGGGCATTGTTACAATGCATCAGGTATGGCGAGCCTAATTGCCAGTGTTTTAGCACTTAAAGAAAGTGAACACAGTGAAACACCCCGCTATGTTGCTATTAATGGTTTAGGGCTAGACAACAGCATTGCACATCTTATTCTTTCAAACAATTATGCGACAAAACCGATCGCTGCATCTGCTGTAGTATCAACCAAACCTGGTTTAATTAAGACGGTAACCTTAGGAGGCAAATCAATCTTTGATGCGATTTGCCAACAAAAAACTAATCCTCTGATAAAACAAGTACAACGATCTTTTAATGAGCAGCTGAAAGTGCCTGAGCTGGCTTATTTAAACACGTCCATCAAGATAGCTGATAGCAGCAAGCATGTTGAAATAATGACTGAAAATAAACCAAAAATAACAATAAATGCTATTAATGCAGAAAATGCAGGTAATGAAATGGATAGAGAGCGTAAAAGCAACGTGTTGACTCAGGTGAGTAGTACGATAGAGCAACAAAATCAAACTCATCATGCTTTTTTGCGTGCACGATTTATGGCTGAAAAGCAGATTTCATCGTTAATAAAGCTACAGGCACAAGTTTCAACTGCAAGCCCACTCTCTTCTTCAACGCAAGCTCAGAATGTTACGCAAGCGCAACATCAAATAGAACCTTTGAACGAAACTAATGTTTCGGCTGCGGCTGCAACAAAAAGATTAGGTCTACTACCCATTCAAGGTCAGCATGGTTATCAATATCCAGATCTGCAGCTTGTGGCGCAATATAATAAACCTTCAAACGTTGTTTTTGATAATGCACAATTAGTTGAGTTCGCTGAAGGTAAAATAGGTAATGTATTTGGTGAACAATATCGTGTGATTGATAACTATAAACGTCGTGTCCGTTTACCAACAACGGATTATTTATTAGTTAGCCGAGTCACTGAATTAGACGCAGAAATACATCAATACAAAAAATCATCCATGTTCACTGAATACGATATTCCATTAGATGCTCCTTTTTTAATTGATGGGCAAATACCTTGGTCGGTTTCAGTTGAATCAGGACAATGTGATTTAATGTTAATTTCTTATATCGGCATTGATTTCCAGAACAAAGGGGAACGTGTTTATCGGTTATTAGATTGCGAATTAACATTCTTAGAAGAGATGGCTTTTGGTGGCGAAACACTACGTTACGAAATTCATATCGATTCTTATGCTAAAAATGGAGAGCAATTACTGTTTTTCTTCCATTACGATTGTTTTGTCGGTGATAAAAAAGTATTAATCATGCGTAATGGTTGTGCAGGATTTTTCACTGATGAAGAATTGGCCGATGGCAAAGGGGTTATTGCGACTGCGAGTGATAAAGCGCAATGCGATAGTGCAATCAAATCATCATTTAGTCCATTAATTGCTAATACTCAAACACAATACGATTATCAATCGATGTTAAAATTAGTGCATGGTGATATAAAAGGATGTTTTGGTGATGCTTATGATCAACAAGGTCGTAATCCTTCATTGAAATTTTCTTCTGAAAAATTCTTGATGATTGAACGCATCACTCACATTGATAAAAATGGTGGGCATTGGGGATTAGGTTTATTAGAAGGGCAAAAACAATTAGATCCTGAACATTGGTATTTCCCTTGCCACTTTAAAGATGATCAAGTCATGGCTGGATCGTTAATGTCCGAAGGCTGTGGTCAAATGGCAATGTTCTTTATGCTGTGGCTAGGCATGAATAGTAACGTTAATAATGCACGCTTCCAACCGATGGCGGGTGAAGCACAAACGGTTCGTTGCCGAGGGCAAGTAACGCCGCAAATAAATACCTTAACTTATCGAATGGAAGTGACTGCGATTGGTATGTCACCGCGTCCATTTATTAAAGCAAATATTGATATTATCTTGGATCGCAAAGTGGTCGTTGATTTTAAAAATTTATGCATGGAAATCAAAGAACAAGATGACACTAGTCCTTTTCCAGTGAGCTTACCTAACAATGTGACAAAGGTGAACGTTGCACTACAGGCTAATAAGTCCGCCACTATACCTGCGGCTAAGTCGACTACTTTTGCTAAGAATAGCGCAGTCGAAGATTCAGTGATAAACCAAAGTACTAATTATCAGATTATTGATGAGAGAGGAATTAAACCGTTCTTACATCCTAATCGTCCTCTAATGCGTGTTGAATCTGACTTTAATGCAGCCACTAATAAAGGGGTGGTACCCATTCAACATTTTGCAGCACCGTATATTAGTGGTCAAAACAGACAACCCGATACCGTGCCATTTTCACCTTGGCACATGTTTGAGTTTGCAACGGGTAATATAAGCCAATGCTTCGGGCACGATTTTGATGTTTACCAAGGTAGAACGCCTCCACGAACACCCTGCGGGGATTTACAGGTTGTTACTCAGGTCATTGACGTGCAGGGCAAGCGTATGGACTTTAAAACTCCAGCGAGCTGTACAGCGGAATATGTAGTACCTGACGATGCATGGTATTTTACTAAAAACAGCTGTAGCGATTGGATGCCTTATTCATTATTAATGGAAATTGCACTACAACCTAATGGATTCATTTCAGCCTATATGGGGACAACCTTAAAGTACCCAGAAAAAGATCTCTACTTTCGTAATTTAGATGGTCACGGAGAAATCCTTAAACAGCTCGATTTACGAGGTAAAACCATTGTCAATAAATCTGTTTTATTGTCGACGAGCATGGCTGGTGGCGCTATCATTCAAAGTTTTAGTTTTGATTTGAGTGTCGATGGTGACACGATTTACCGTGGTGGTGCTGTGTTTGGTTATTTTAGTGCCGAATCATTGACCAACCAACTAGGGATTGATAACGGTCAAGTGACTAAACCGTGGTTTGTTGATCATAATATTGCTGCAACCGATATCAAGCAGATAGATCTCACCGATGATAAGCTTAATTTATTCACAGACACAGCACAGAAACCAAATTATCGTCTAGCAGGTGGACAATTAAATTTTGTTGATAGCGTTAGTATTGTAGAAGGTGGCGGTGAACACAAATTAGCTTATATTTATGGAGAGCGTACTATCGATGCAAGCGATTGGTTCTTCCGTTATCATTTTCATCAAGATCCTGTGATGCCTGGCTCGTTAGGGGTTGAAGCCATTATCGAGTTGTTACAATGTTATGCGTTAACAAATGATTTAGGTAAACAGTTCACTACCCCTCGCTTTATCGCCCCGACGACAAAAGTAGTGTGGAAATATCGAGGACAAATTACACCACTTAATAAAAAAATGAACGTAGATGTTCACTTAAAAGAAATTATCACGACAACATCCGAAGTTCGCTTAATAGGGAATGCAAATCTATCCAAAGATGGATTACGAATTTATCAAGTGAAAGACATTGTCCTAAGTATCGTTGAAGCTTAAAGAGAAAAATAATGACACAATCAACTAATAAAGCAGCACTTATCGAGATCAATAAACAGCAAATTGATTGGAATTGGCAAGTCGCAGCCTCAACATTAAGCGATGACCCTGTTAGCCTAAAAAAAGCATTATTAGCCACTGATAAGCCGTTATATTTAGCTAAACTGAATAATGAGATTGCAGTAACTCATCAACTTATGAGCCATCAAGAGGATGTACAACCTGAGTCAGCTTCTGTTTTACCAGTACTGGCTTTTGCTCAATCGATTAAAGCAGAGGAACTTGGTTCTGCAGAGTTTAAAAAAGCACATGGCGTTAAATATGCCTATCACGGTGGGGCGATGGCGAATGGTATTGCCTCTGTGGAATTGGTAATTGCGCTAGGTAAAGCTGGCTTGCTATGTTCATTTGGCGCTGCTGGCCTTATTCCAGACGTCATTGAAGAGTCAATTAAACGCATTCAAGTCGCTTTACCTAACGGACCTTTTGCGGTTAATTTAATTCATTCCCCTAGCGAACCGGCATTAGAGTCTGGTGCTGTAGATCGATTTTTGAAACTAGGTGTTAACACCGTTGAAGCTTCCGCATTTTTAGCTTTAACAGAACACATTGTACATTATAGAGTCGCAGGTCTTTCACAAAATCCAGATGGCAGTATTGCGATTAAAAATAAAGTCATTGCAAAAGTGTCTCGTACTGAAGTTGCTGAACGTTTTATGTCACCTGCACCGCAAAAGTTTTTAACAAAACTACTTACTGCGGGGAAAATTACTGCATTACAAGCAGAGCTCGCACTGCAGGTACCAATGGCTGACGATATAACAGCTGAAGCTGATTCTGGTGGGCACACGGATAATCGCCCCTTTTTAACTTTGTTACCGACAATTCTAAAACAGCGAGATCAACTTCAAGCCAAGTATAACTATGTGACGCCACTGCGTGTTGGTGCGGGTGGAGGGATAGGAACCCCCGAGTCTGCGCTTGCTGCATTCAATATGGGCGCAGCTTATATTGTGTTAGGCTCTGTCAATCAAGCCTGTGTAGAAGCAGGGGCGTCAGAACATACCAGAAAGTTATTGGCGAATATAGAGATGGCCGATGTCACCATGGCACCCGCTGCAGATATGTTTGAAATGGGGGTTAAGCTTCAAGTTGTAAAACGTGGCTCAATGTTTGCCATGCGTGCGAATAAACTTTATGAGTTATACAGTAACTACCCTAGTATCGAAGCAATACCGGCACTTGAGCGAGAGAAAGTAGAGAAACAAATCTTCCGTCAAAACCTCGACCAAGTTTGGGATATTACCAAAGCCTTTTTCCATGAGCGTGACCCTGACATGTTAGCAAGAGCATTGAATGACCCAAAACGTAAAATGGCACTTATTTTTCGTTGGTATTTAGGATTGTCATCTCGTTGGTCTAATATTGGTGAAAAGGGGCGTGAAATGGACTATCAAATATGGGCTGGACCGAGTTTGGGCGCCTTTAACAGTTGGGTAAAAGACAGTTATTTAGTCGATTACCAACAACGTAATGCAGTCGATGTAGCACTACATTTATTAACTGGTGCGGCATATTTAGAACGTATCAATCAACTCAAATACCAAGGTGTGACAGTACACAACAGTTTATTAAATTATCATCCGGCACATTCTTTTTTATCTTAATAAAATAAACTATTAGCAATACCAAGTTATGCTGAAAGTATCAGACAAATATAAAAGTAGAGTAATACATGACCGTAAAAAAACAAAACAATCCATTATATGGATTAAAATTAGAAGTGTTATTAACTGAAATATCAGAACATTACACGTGGCCTGGTTTGAGTGATGCATTATTGATTGATCGCTTTAATTTTCACACTGGAATGAAATCAACCAGTAAGTTTTTACGTAACAATCAATGGGCTCGTGAAAAAGTGGAGACTTTTTATTTGTATGAATTTAAGGCTTATCCATATCCTGAACCAAAGTTATTAGCTAAACCACCTAGAGACCGAAATATTCCAGAAGATCATATGCCAGGTGAACCTAAACCGATCACCGATGCAATGATTGACCGTGTTGATATTGCCTGTAAATACCGTATTTATGAAAAATCAGCAGATATCATTAAAAAGGAACCTGTTTATGACCCAAGTAATCCTTGGGGTGTTAAATAGTGCAGATAGTGAAGGGATAGGGCATGTTAAGTTGGGAAATTAAATTCTTTTCAGAATTATCTGCGTTACGTTTATATCAAGTGTTAAAATTGCGACAAGACGTTTTTGTACTTGAACAGCAATGTTTGTATGCAGACACCGATAATTTAGACCAACAGGCATTACATTTCTTATTAATGTCTGAAGAAGATGATGATTTAGTAGCGTATTGCCGCGTACTGCCTGCAGATACAAGTTACCCAGAAGTTTCTATAGGGAGAGTAGTCGTTGCCCCTAATGCACGTAACAAAGGATTTGCTAAGCAACTAATGCAAAAGGCGATTCATTTCATAGAAGATGAAATGCAAGCATCCGCTATTAAAATATCAGCTCAATCTCATCTGCAAAATTTTTATCAGTCATTGGGTTTTATTATTTGCTCATCACCCTATGATGAAGATGGAATTGAACATGTAGAAATGACGCTAATCAACACGCAGTTGTCATAAAGCCAATGACGGTTACTTGAAATCACTGCTATAATGCGGTTGAAAAATAATAGTAGATGCTGTCATCGTTTAGCTTATTTAAAACCTGAACTAATCTAATACTTTGATTCATTAACTATTAATCTGTTTATTGAAATACCTTTAATACCCTTAGGAAAGAACATGTCTGCCGAATTACAACAAAACAACCCACTTCATGGTTTGAAAACAGAAACATTATTAACAGAACTAGTAGAGTTTTATGGTTGGAAAATTTTATTTGCAGCAACACGTTTCAAATGTTTTGACGTGAACCCAAGCATTAAAGGCAGTTTGAAGTTTTTACAAAAAACTGAATGGGCCCGTTTAAAGTTAGAGAGTTTCTACTTGTATCGTTTTAAACGTATGCCCAAACCTAATGATGCTGAGTTCCACTTAGATCCTCGTGAGCGAGGCTTTGAGCATGGTATTGTGCCTTTGTCCCCAATGAAACTAACCATTGAATCAATAGAGTTATCGCAAGCTAAAGCTGCATCGGCCTTTCAAGACCGACAAAATGAAAAGCGCCAAAGTCATCAATCACGCAGACAAGATAGTAAACATCCGATGCGCGATAATAAAGTGGCAAATAAAAAAGCTGATAAAGCGGAGCCTAAGTATGACCCAAGTAATCCTTGGAACGTTTAATTCGCGAGCTAATAATTAAGAAATAAATTATTAAGAGATAGAAATAGATAGCTAAGCCATAAATAGTTATGGCTTAGCTATATTATTATGCCCATTAGTAGTTAAACAACTATACCTATTTGTTTAACTTCCTCTTCAGTAATAAAATTTGTTTGATCAGCTGAGATTTTTCTAACTTTGCTAATTCAGCAACTTGTAAGTCATTTTTAATTAAAGACTCAAGGTTATTGATATCGCTGCCGTTTGATGCTTGGTTTTGTGTTTCGGATAGCTGCTGTTTTAATCTATCATTTTCCACACTTAAGCTATCAATTTTTTGCTGCATTTTATTTTCATCACGTGCAGATTCTTTAGCGGCAAAAATAAGGGACTCTAGGGTTTTATTTAACGCTTTGTTTTTGGCAACTTTTTTTAGCTGATCACCCGCTTTAATAGATAAGTTAAAGGTATATAGCTTTTTTCCATCATCACTATCACGTGATTTTTTACTTCGCCAAGCTTTAAACATTTTATTACGTAATTCACGACCTTCCGCCGTGGTTTCAAGTAACTGGCAAAGTTGTTTAAATTGTGTCTCAGACATATTATTAATATCGATTCCTAAACCCTGAGTTAAAGATAATAATAGGGGGGTTTTAGGTATTAAATAATTTTTTACCCACTGACTATTTGATTCGTTCCATTCAAAACTTGCAGGGGTTTCTACTGTGATCACATGAATCTCCTTATTTTATCGACACCTTAAATAAAAAACTAGATAAAGAAAAATAGTAAAGGGCAAACAATGATTATGTTTTGCTTTAAATTTTTTTGCTTGGTACAAAAAATAGCTTTCTAGATAACTGGCTCACCATAAAAGTAACAGTTATAAATTACTTCAAATCTAGATATGGAATTCGAGTCAGTGCCTTATTCTGCTCCAGGTTTATATCGATAACCGATACAAAAAACTAGACGTAGTAGGTAACCAAGGTATTGTTCACCCACTATGTCTTAACTATTATTACAGCGCTTATCACATGCATTGTCGCTATACCGCGGCATGCGGTGATACTAAGTGGTGCTGCATAAGGAGAGGTTAATTTGCCATGAACAGTATTATTAATGTTCAATATGCATTGTTTATAAACCATCTCCTGCAAAGCTATTGTTATAAAGCATTTTACAAAATATTTTTTTATCTAATTGTTTAGCGTGTTTCGTTGTTGATCAACCATATTTTAAATTGTTTCTTTTGCTCAACTGTTGCTGCTCTATATTCATCAATTAAGCTATTTGTGGTTACTTTTTTAACGGTGCCAGAACTAACATCTATATTGTTATCTCGATTTGTGTCAGCGATTAATGCTTCGATATCACTGTATGGCAACAAGCCATTACCATGTAATTCAGTGGGGTTTTCAACTTGGTACTTACCATTATCATTAGTAACATACCAGTTTAAACCTGCTTGAATTTTTTGACCTGCTTGTACAGCGCTATACATTTTATCAGTTGAAATAGTTGTTTTACCGTTCACATCTACATTTAACAAAAACGGTCTACTTTCTGTAAAACGATTATCGTCAATATCAAACTTCTTACTGAATCTCACGGCAATTTGTTGCTTGCCATCTTTCACTTCTATCGTGTTATCGCTTAAAAATGAGCTTTCCACTTTTACACCATTTACAGCTAGGACACTGATACCGTTATTGGCGATGATTTCACCTGAAAAAGCGAGAGGGCTAATTGCCAGGGATAATAATAATCCTGTGATTTTCATATGTTTTTTCCTAATAAAAAGAGACGAAATAAATAATTGAGTAAATATGGTCAATATGACAGATTCTGCTTCGCTTTGGTATATCAAGATGTGATCTATCACTATAAAATTGAGACAATGATCACTGGTAGCAGAAAGATTGATCGTTATCAGTTTCAATTACACTATTTAGGGTAGTTTGTTACTCAATATTAGAGCTAGTTTAATTTAGTTATCAAAACAATAAAAGGATTCAGCGTGGTTAAAATTAAGAAAAATGTGTTCTCTAACATAGGTACTCAAGTCGTTATTGCAATGGTAATAGGTACTGCTGTAGGTGCTTATATGGGACCAGGTGCAGAGGTGTTTGCTCCATTGGGCTCTATCTTTATTCATCTTATTAAAATGTTAGTGATACCACTTGTGGCAGTTGCCATCATTACCGGAGCCGCTAATTTAGGAGATAGCCCTGCGGCAGGTAAAATTGGGATCAGTACTTTTGCATTTTTTATGCTCACATCTGCTGTTGCAGTTGCGTTAGCAATCGGTTTAGGTGAGTTGTTTCAACCAGGTGTTGGGGTTGACTTAAGCAGCATGCATTCAATGTTCTCTAATGAATATGCAGATAAAGGTGAAGTACCTGGATTTTTTGCGACAGTATTAGGCATGATCCCTACCAATATTTTTCAATCTTTAAACGATGCAAATATTCTACAAGTTTTAGTTTTTTGTTTATTTCTTGGTATTGCGCTGTCTAAAGTAGATAAAAACAAGTCAGCGCCATTAATGTCTGCGTTATCGGCTTTAGTTGATGCTTTTGTTTGGATGATTAATGTAGTGATGCGTATTGCACCCATTGGTGTTTTTGGTCTAATGGCAGAAGCTGTGGGTACGTTTGGATTTGATGTACTTACCATGGTAATGAAGTTATTTGTCGTTTACGTAGTGGCAATCCTTATATTTGGTTTTGGTTTTTACCCATTATTAATCAAACTACTGTCTAAAGTTTCTGTACGTCATTTTTTATCGGTAATGAAAGCCCCACAAGCCGTTGCATTATCCACTGCTTCTTCTATGGCAACCCTACCAGTGACAATGGATGTGGTTGAGAAAGAACTTAATATCAATAACTCTACAGCCTCTTTTGTGTTACCCCTAGGGGCGACTATTAACATGAGCGGTAACGCTATTTACTACGGCCTAGTAGCTGTGTTTTTTGCGCAGGTATTTAATGTCGATTTAACCTTTGGAGCCTATGCCGCTATTATCTTTACTGCCACTATTGGTGCTATTGGTCAAGCTGGTGTTCCTGGCCCGTCATTTTTAGTCGTTGCCGTTTTATTAGCAGCAGGGATCCCGATAGAAGGGTTACCATTGTTGTTTGCATTGGACCGTATTTTTGACATGATTCGAACTGCATTGAATATTACCGGTGACGCGGCTTGTGCTGTTATTGTTGATGGATTAAACCCAAACCATGAGCAACAAGAAAATGAAGCAACAGTACGTTAATGACATTAAGAGTTAATTGCTTTTTTCTTGAATTAAGTTAATGCTGAAGTTCAGCTACTAAAAAGGAGCCTAGCTCCTTTTTTTATCTTTAAAACTCAAGAAATATGAGTTTTTGTCGATAACATATCATGCCGCTACATTTTTAATTACTTTTTAGCTGCTTGTTACAAGTCAATATGAAAAATAAGCTGCATAGAAGTTAACAGATTTCGACATAAAAAATGAAGCTATCAAAGGTACAGATAAGGAGAATATTGATGGATATGAGTGTCGTTGGCAGTGTGCTAACAGAACAAACTAAAATAAATACGCTGGAAACGGTCAATGTTAATTTATTAAAAAAGAGCAATGACCAAGCCGAGCAACAGGCAACTCAATTATTAGAGTCAATTCCGCCTATGCCGGAAGGTAGTAAAGGTAATAATATTGATACGCATGTATAGCTTCTCCTATTAAGGATCGCTTATGTCTACTACTACAGTGTACTTTAATTGTTATTAGGCATTTTAATGAAGGTTAAAAGACTGAATCTATTAGCTCAAAAGTCTTAATATAGATACTAAAATGCCAAACATAAGTTTGGCATTTTTACGGTGTTTATATAGTTAGATCAAAACCGTTTATACTTCAGGATAATCAGCTATCATTTTTTCAGCATCTTTTACCATACCAGCACTACCACAAATAAATGGTACACGTTGATGTAATTCAGACGGCTCAATTTCCATAATTCTTTTCGTACCTGTGCTTGCAATACCACCTGACTGTTCTGCAAGGAATGCAATTGGATTACACTCATATAACAATCTTAACTTACCTAGTGGAGCTTGTGCCGTAGATGGGTACATAAATATACCACCTTTCAATAGATTACGATGGAAGTCAGCAACTAATGAACCAATGTAGCGAGAGGTATAAGGGCGGTTATCTTCTGGTACAATTTCTTGACAGAATTTAATATACTTTTTAATACCCAATGGGAATTTCAAGTAATTACCTTCATTGATTGAATAACACTTACCTGTTTCAGGCGTCTTCATATTTTCATGTGATAGGTAAAATACACCTAGAGATGGATCACAAGTAAAGCCGTGAACACCGTTACCGGTGGTATAAACAAGCATGGTAGATGAACCATAAATGACATATCCTGCAGCGACTTGCTTAACACCTGGTTGTAAAAAATCTTCTAGTGTCACAGGCGTCCCAACAGGGCTAACACGACGGTAGATTGAGAAAATAGTACCAACAGAAACATTCACATCAATATTACTAGAGCCATCTAGTGGGTCCATCAATACAACGTATTTACTATTTATACCTCGCTCACTGTCAAAACTTACGAAGTCATCTTCTTCTTCAGAAGCAACACCACAAACTTCGCCGCGAGCTTCTAGTGCACATTTAAATTTATCATTAGCGTATAAATCTAGTTTTTGTTGTGTTTCACCTTGGACATTTTCAATACCTGTGGCACCAATAATGTCAGCAATACCGGCTTTGTTAATTTCTCGGTTAACAATTTTGGCTGCTAAACGAATTGCGCCTAATAACCCCGTTAACTCCCCACTAGCTTCTGGGAAATCATGTTGTTTTTCAATAATGTACTCGCCTAAAGTGATCATATTCTCTCCAATAAGTGTTGGAATTTTATTATAAGTATAAATAATAAAATTTGCTCATAAAAAGGTGTGAGCTAGTTCTAATAAATTAAAATTCTAGGTATATTGTATTACAAATAAGGGGTTTCTTATAATTAATTCCATGCAATAAGGTATTTCAATAATGTTACAACCCTATATCTTTGAATTACAGGGATATCACATTTCTTTTACCTTTTATGTGAAGAAGGAATGACTTAGCGTTATAGGTTTAATTAACACTTACAAATTTTCATTAAAGCTGTTAAAGAGGGGGGCAAGGGCTTGTCGACGTTATTTCTATAATTCAAATTTGTAAATTATCTGTTTTAAATTCAGATGGGTTTGTGTCATTAAACACTAAGTTGTCCTGTAAACAGTTTTTTGAATTTAATCTATTTACTGATCCTTGATAAAGAATAATTACGCATAGTTTTTAATAGGAGGGGATTGAAAATTAAATTATTCAATTGTGTTACTACCTCACTTCTTTAATAAGGTAGTACAGTGTTATCAATAGTGCTTATTAACGTGCTTTTCTGGCTTTGTTTTTTGCACGACGTACGGCAGACGGTTTATTTTCTGCTTTACGCTTTTCTACCATCTGATTACGTTCTTGAGTTGCTTTATAACGACTTTTCTTGAACGATTTACCATCTTGTTGTACTTCCGTTGTACTGTTAAATTCGTAGCCTGGATATACAATTCGTTCAAATTTTCGACCAATTAATGTTTCAATATTATCTAAAAATTGTTCATCTTTAGGGCTTACTAGCGATACTGCATTACCACTTTTACCTGCTCGTCCTGTTCGACCAATACGGTGCACATAGTCTTCAGACAAAAATGGAAGGTGAAAGTTAACAACGTAAGGTAAGTCTGGAATATCTAAACCACGTGCTGCCACATCCGTAGCGACCAAAACACGAACACTGCCTTCTACAAATTGTTGAATTGCTTTATTACGAGCACCTTGTGTTTTGTCACCATGACATAATGCGGCTTTGATGCCATCTAACTTCAATTCTTGTGCGAGTATATTGGCACTTTCTTTGGTGCCCGCGAAAACTAATACTTGCTTCCAGTTCTTAACACCTATCAACTCAGATAATAACTCACGTTTACGCGCTTCACTGACCCAGTAAACTTGCTGCTTAACCTTGCCAGATGTTGAGTTTTGCTTAGCTGTTTCAATATTTTTTGGGGTATTTAAAATTTTATTAGCTAGAGTTTTTACTTTATTAGAAAAAGTCGCAGAAAACATGAGTGTTTGATGTTTTTGTTTAATAATATTAGTAATTTGTTGAATATCAGTTAGGAACCCCATATCCAGCATTCGATCTGCTTCATCTAAAACTAGATGTTTAATATGTGCTAAATCTACTTGGCGTGCGTTAACGTGTTCTATCAAACGCCCAGGTGTTGCGATCAGCACATCTACACCTTGTTTAAGCATTTGTTTTTGAGGTGATACATTTGCACCACCTGTTACCACTCCTGATGTAAGAGGCAGAAATTGACTGTATTGTTTAACATTCTCTGCTACTTGCAATGCCAATTCACGTGTCGGTGTTAAAATAAGTACTTTGATAGTACGTGAAGTGCCAATATTATCAGGTTGGTTTTTAGCTAAAATATCCAATAAAGGAAGGGTGAATGCAGCTGTTTTGCCGGTACCTGTTTGTGCACTTGCTAAAACATCATGTCCTGCTTTGATGATTGGAATTGCTTGTTGTTGGATTGGGGTTAGCTTTGAATAACCACAGGCTTTCACTGCCTTTAAAAGATTCGCAGATAGACCTGCTGCATCAACACTCATATTGTTACCTAATTTATACGCTTAAAATCAACGCGCAGTATAACAAAATCCATTTATAATGTATGAAAAACATAGCTGCTAATAAATGTGTTTTATTTATTAACGGTGTTTATTCGTTCCTATTGTTATTTTTGCTATTTGTTGTTTGCATCAGTCTAATATTTTTTTAATCAAAAAGACTGTGTTTTACGCTTTTCATTGACTATATTGTTGGTTTTTATGTGCTATTAAATATTGCTTTACGCTTTTTTTATTTAAGTAAATACTATTTTGTTATTATAGAATGAGTGAATATTATTTACTTGTTATTAGTTTGGTTATTTCAGCATGCTATTTTTACTATTGAATGTCTCGCTGTGATCCTTATTTATTCAGTGTGATCCGTAAATTACTTTACTGATCAAAGCACTGTTCTCGCATTCAACTGTTTTTGTTAATGAATGCACACTCACAAGTAATTATTACTTCTATTCAATACTTAAAACCGCATAAAAAACAACAATAAAATAGGAAATACAAAATGTCTCTCCAACTCGCAACCCTCAGCGTTCGTGAATTTGAACAAAAAATATTAAATAAAAATTCATTCATTTTAAATGTAGTTGCCACTTGGTGCTCTGATTGCACAGATCAACGTCTTAATCTTGAGTCATTTGTTGCTGCTGTTGCAGAATATAATTTGTCGGTATTTGAGTTGATTGCTCAAGAAACTAAAGGGGAATATATCAGCCCTGAAATAGGTGGGTTAATTGAGCAATTTGGAGGACATGGTTTTCCTCGCACTGTGCTCATTAACAAAGGTAATATAATCAGTGCAGACAATGTTGAAATAATTAGTGAAAAGGCATTATTACAACTAGCAAATAAATTTAAACAGCATTCAATCATTTAACTTAACCATTTGTATCTACTCTGTACTCAATAAAACTAGTGTAGTTTATGCGAATAAAGACTATTAACTCTTAAAATTATTATTTTCTCAATAATTGATCTGAAACAAAATTTAATTTGTTAAGGGCCACAAAAATCTAAAAGTTATGCTAATTTTATACTCTTAAATCATTAATTTTTTTATATGATTTATTTTTGTAACACTACTAATGAAAGGTCGATAATGTCATTGCTTAATAATCTTACTCCAGAAAAAAAAATGACGGTCATTTTTAGAATGGAACCTGGATCGCTAGGACCAGAAGGAAAAGAATATGTTAATGAGTTCTGTGAATTTGCTCAAACGCAATTACAAGCTAGTGCATCGCATTATTTAAATTGGTTTATTGTACCTAGATTTGACAAAACATTAAGTGAAATGAAGTTTCAACTCGGCAATAAAACAATGACTCAAGAGCAGGCTACAAAATATTTATCTCTATTTGGTGAAAGTTATACGCATTTTGAAGAGCAGCTTGAAGATAACCTAGAAGCTATTATTAACCAATATTTTGGTCGTTAAGGATTACAATGATAAAAAAAATAGCTACAGACCAACTACAAGTTGGTATGTATATTAATCACCTTGTGGTTGGTTGGTTAAACAATCCCTTTACCTCGACTAAGTTCTTACTTAAATCTAAAAATGATATTTCAAAAATACGTGATGCGGGCATAAAATGGGTTGAAATTGATACGACTAAAGGGTCAGGCGTTTCACTTGATAAAACCGTACAATCAAAAGCCGAAGCCTCGGTAAAACAACAAACTAAAAGTGCTAAAGAAGAATTGGAATCTGCTAAAGTTGCCTTCGAAGATGCAAGACAGTTTATTAGTGGTGTGATGAATAGTGCAAAAATGGGGCAATGTGTTGAATTAGAACAAGTTGAACCCGTCATTAGAAAACTAAGCGAATCGGTTTTACGTAACGAAAATGCCTTGCTTGGACTGACTCATATTCGCAATATGGATTATTATACTTTTGAACATTCGGTCAGTTTTTCTGTGCTTATGATGTCTTTCGCAAAAGGCATGGGCAAATCTGATGAGTTTATTTGTGCAGTAGGAGTAGGTGGGTTATTACATGATATCGGTAAAACGATCACGCCAGATCATATACTAAATAAACCAGGAAAATTAACGCCTGAAGAATTTGTGATCATGAAAGAGCACGTAGTACATAGCCGTATCATTCTTGAAAAAACCGAAGGTTTGTCACAAATATCAATGGATGTTGCGGCGATGCACCATGAAAAATACGATGGTAACGGTTATCCACTTGGTCTAGATAAAGACCAAATAAGCTTGGCAGGTCAAATGTCGGCGATTGTTGATGTTTACGATGCACTAACCGCAGACCGTTGTTACCACAAAGGCAAAAAGCCTTCTGAAGCGATTCAATTTTTATTAAAAGGATCAGGCAGTCATTTTAATCCGCAATTAGTACAACAATTTATACAGTCGGTAGGTATCTATCCCGCGGGATCGATTGTGTTATTAAACAATGATTATTTAGCAACCGTGATTGAAATAAAAGATAATATGTTAAAACCAATTGTAGAGATTTTCTTTAATACTAAGACAAAACAACACGTGCAAACAGAGTTGATTGACCTGAGTACGTCAACTGACCTTAAAGTGAAAAATGTAGATAGCTATGCGAACTGGAATATTAAACCTTCAATTGCTTAGCACCCCTTATTAGCCCACAATAAAAGCCTTAAAATAATGTAATTTTAAGGCTTTTATTGTTTTAAAATTCACATGGAAAATGTGCTAACCGTGGTAGAGAAAATCCTTTTTCATAGAAAGTAAAATAAAAGTAAGTCGAAAACATCATGCAAGTATGCTAAAAATAGCCGCTATTTATTTGATTATAAGATCGTTAATATGCCCAATTCTGTTACTCAACTCTCTGAACTCAAAGAGCAATTAGCAAAAGAATGTCAGATTTTACCCTCTCAAGTAGAAGCTGCCATTCATTTATTAGATGATGGTAATACAGTGCCATTCATTGCTCGTTATCGAAAACACCTAACACAATCCTTAGATGATAATCAATTACGCTTATTAGAGACAAAGCTAATTTATTTTAGAGAATTAGCTTTGCGTAAACAAAGCATTTTAAAAGCAATTGATAAAGCAGGTAAATTAACCAGTAAACTAAAAAATGAAATTCAAGCAATACAAGATAAAGTCAGTCTTGAACATTGTTATGCGCCCTTTAAGACTACCCGTATCACCAAAGCAAAATTAGCCGAAGAAGCAGGATTAAATGCGTTAGCCGATCAACTTTGGACTTCACCTAAGCAACCATTAACTAAGGCCGCACAACGTTATATTAATAGTGCAAAAGGCTTTACCACTAGTGCACAAGTATTAGAAGGTGCATTAGCGATTGCAGTTGATAAATTAGCTCAAGATATTGCATTAACAAATTTATTAAAACTGCATTTATTTGAACAAGGCGAAGTGTCTTCAGTGGTGGTAAAATCTAAACGTGATGAAGCAATTAAGTTTAAAGACTATTTTGACTTTAATTCACGTTTAAATAGACTACCAGCACATCGTGTACTCGCGATGTTACGCGGTAAAGCAGAAGGTTATCTTCGTCTTAAAATCAATGCAGATCCATTTCAAAAAGATAAAAAAGCTTATAGTTATTGCCAAACCTTAATAGCCAAACATCTCAATATATACCTTGCTAAAGATGACCATGACTCATGGACCCGACAAGTCATTGACCAGGCATGGCGAACAAAGTTATCAGTGAGTTTAGAAAAGCAAATTTTTGTTCAATTAAAAGAACAAGCTGACCATGACGCGATTGAACAATTCGCTAGTAATTTAAGTGCATTATTAATGGCATCACCGGCAGGTGAAAAGGTGACATTGGGGTTAGATCCAGGCTTTAGAAGTGGTTGTAAAATAGCTGTTGTAGGTAAAACCGGTCAATTAATTGCAACTAATACTATTTATCCACATCAACCTCAATTGCAAACAAAGCAAGCGAAACATGTTGTTGAACTGATGATTAAGCAACATAATGTCGAACTAATTGCTATCGGAAACGGTACCGCTTCACGTGAAAGCGAGCAATTTATAGCACAAATATTAACGACTTTGAACAGTGATATTCAAGCTATATCAGTCAGTGAAGCTGGTGCATCGGTTTATTCTGCTTCGGCATTAGCTGCAGACGAGTTTCCTGAACTGGATGTTACCTTAAGGGGAGCAGTATCTATTGCTCGTCGCTTACAAGATCCTTTATCAGAGCTAGTCAAAATTGAAGCTAAGGCAATCGGTGTTGGCCTTTATCAACATGATGTTCAACAAACTTTATTAGCAAAGCGTTTACAAGCGGTGGTCGAAGATTGTGTAAATAAAGTAGGGGTCGATTTAAACACTGCCTCTCCGAATGTACTGACACACGTAGCGGGTTTAAATGCAGGGCTAGCACAAAATATTGTTGAATATAGACAGCAACATGGCCGTTTCAAATCACGTCAGGCATTAACTAAAGTGCCACGTTTAGGGACTAAAGCGTTTCAACAAGCAGCAGGATTCTTGACTGTTAATGGAGGGGATGAATGCTTAGATGAAACCATACTTCACCCTGAACAGTACCCATTAGCAAAACAATTAATTGCGCTTAATAATAAAACAATTCAAGACGTTGTACTTAATAATGGTGCAGAAGCATTGTCACTTTCGGCAATAAATCAGCTCCCAAATAGCCATCAACAATCAAATATGCCGGCTTATCAAGAAATTTTAGCCGTGTTGACTCTGTCACGCCGTGATCCAAGGGAACAATTTAAAGTTGCAGAATTTGATCAAAGTATTGGAAAAATCAGTGATTTAGAAGTGGATATGTCGTTACAAGGTGTGGTGACGAATGTAGCAAACTTTGGCGCTTTCATAGACGTCGGGGTGCATCAAGATGGATTGGTGCATATATCCATGTTGTCTGACTGTTTTGTTGATGATCCTCATAAAGTCGTTAAAGTTGGGCAAATAGTTAATGTGGAAGTGGTGAGTGTTGATCAAGACCGTAAACGGATTGCATTGACCATGAAAAACATTAAACAACCTAGCTGATAAAGATTTTTAAAATGAAATTAAACAAACGTTTATTAGCCTTGTCAAAAATGGCCAATCAACCTTATCAGGTTGTTTGGGATTGTTGCTGTGATCATGGATTATTAGGCTTTAAAATCTTAGCAAATGGATTAACCAAACAGGTTAATTTTGTAGATGTTGTACCTGAGCTGATTGAGTCATTATCACAAAAATTAGCTAAATATGCTCATCACCTTCCCGCGGGAAGCCAATGGCAAGCCTTGTGTCAGGATGTTGCAGAGTTAAAATTGGAGCCCATAAGGAAGCTTGAATCATACGTGTTACAAAGCGAAAAGCGTTCAGACTTAAACGATGAGTATGATGAAATGGATAATCGCGATATCCCATCTGATAAAATTTTGCCTGCAAATTTAGTCATTATCAGTGGCGTCGGTGGGGAATTGATGATTGATATAATAACTCGATTAATGCAACGCTATTCAGGAGAAAATATAGATTTTCTTTTGTGCCCTGTACAACACACCTACAAGCTTCGACTGACGCTAATTGAGCTAGGCTTTAATTTGAAACAAGAACAATTGATTATTGAAAATAATCGAGGCTACGAACTTATGTTGATTAATCAACTGCAAGGTGAGCCGCTATCAGTAACGGGTAATAAGCTTTGGAAGTCAGAAGCTAGTCATGAAGCTTATTTAAGTAAATTGATTAACCATTATAAAAAAATGAATAAAAGTAATAGAAGGGAACTAAAACTGGAAAGCCTGGCCTTAAAAGATTACTTGAGCTTACAAAATCGATTATATAAAAATATATAATCGAGCATGAGGTCATAATTCATTTTTTGCATAGATAGTATGTGTCGATTGATATAATTGATGTAAAATTTGATTGATTCTATAGCTTCCTTATTTTGAACGCTTTTTTATATTCGATGCAAGGCTTACATTAGTTTAGCCAATTAGCATTTTTCTGTTGATGCGTTAAACCTAATAATTAAATATTAATGATAAAGTATTCCCTATGAGTAAAAGTAATCCAAGTCGTCATCCTCATGCATATTCTCATTCATCACCACCTGATCCTTTAGATACAAAATCAATTGATCTAAGCTCATCTCATATAACTTATCAGCACAAAACAATTGCTGATGCAGATAAAACCTTGAATTGTATTTTAGATATTATTGCAGAAGGTTCTTGGGATTGGGATGGTAAAACGGGAAGGGTAGTTAGAAGTACTGCTTGGTTTAAGATGCTAGGTTATGACGTCGGGACATTTCAACAAAATGTATATACTTGGGAAAATGTAATCCACAAAGAGGATTATGATAAAGTGATGCAGAGCTTTGAAAAAATAATTACTCGGAAAACTGATTCATATTGTATAGATTATCGCTGCCGAAAATCTGACGGTAGTTACCTATGGATCACCGATAGATCTAAAGTAGTTGAATACAACCCCGATGGTTCTGTTGCCAGAATTATTGGGGCTCATCAAGATATTCATCAACAAAAAATAGCACAACTTTCACTATTTGAACAAAACCAACAGTTAGCTTTAGGTAATGTCACTCTCGAGAAATTAATCTCAATCAAAACAGAGCAATTAGAAGCAAAAAACAAACTACTTGAAGAAAAGATCCTTGAAATAGAGCGCTTAGCTAATACTGATTCTTTAACCAACATTGCAAACCGTAAAAAATTCGAGGAAGCATTAAACAGCGAAATCTCCCGCGCTAACAGATACGAACACGCATTAAGCTTGGTCATTCTCGATATTGACCATTTTAAACTCATTAATGATTCATTTGGCCACAAAATTGGAGATCAAGTGTTACAAAATATGGTTTCAGCAGTGGTTAATAATATCAGAGATGTAGATATTTTTGCACGATGGGGCGGTGAAGAGTTTGTTTTAATATTACCGTGTATAGCCATTGAAGCAGCATTAAATTTCAGCGAAAGACTTCGTCAATTAATTAGCCAGACAGAATTATCAAAAGGAGTCTATATAACCTGTAGTTTTGGTGTTAGTGAGTATCATAATACAGATACGGTTGAAGACTTATTTCATCGAGCAGATCAAGCACTTTACCGCGTTAAAAATAATGGACGCAATAGTGTGCAATGTGAAAAAAAGGAATGTCGCAACTGCAAACTCTCCTGGTCAACTAATACAAATATGGTATAAAAACACAATTTATTACTTTATTACTTTATTACTTTATTACTTCATTACTTCAAATCGATAACTTATTGTTTCTCTTTTTTTATTATTAGGAAGTAGCCATTATTGAGTATTTATTTTATCTTATCAAAAAATTAGTTTACAATAATTGAATATAATACCAATCTAAGTAATCATCTAGTTACTTATTCTTGTTAAAATGAATCCTAGCTTCCTTGTTGATTTTGCAATAACAATAACTAGTTACTGCAATCAACGTCTTGCTATCATCCATTTTCCCTAACGCCTCAATAGACAATTTATTACCCAGATTGGTATAACAGTTAATTTTATGAAGGAAAATGCAATGAAAAAATCAATAATCGGTATTCTATTTTTTTTACTGCTGCCTAATATTACATATGCAGGGCTGATAACCGAGACTGGTACTTTAAAATATGGTGAAGCAGATTGGTATGATTTTTCTACCTTCGATACGGGAAAGGTAACTATATCTGCAGCAGAAAAAAATAATAATTATTATTGGTGGAATAGCAAATACAACAAATATAACCAATTCGATAGTATTTTATATTTGTTTAAAGACGATGGGGATTTAAGTTGGGCGGACCTTATTAAATACGATGATGATAGTGGATACGGTCTTGATAGTTTTATAACTGTTAATCTTGCTGCGGGTGATTACTCCGTTGCTATTACCGCTTCTCAAAATAACAAATTTGGTTATCGCAATAATTGGTATAGTGCTAATAATGTAACGGATTATGCGCTAAATATTAGTGGAAACTTTGTGAGTACGGGTGAAGCTGTTGTACCTACAAGTGTTGCAGAACCTGTATCTATTATTTTGTTAGCGGTGGGGTTATTTGGGATTGCTTATTCTCGCCAAAGAAAATTTTCTCTTACATTACCTGCAGCATCTAATTTAGCTTGTGTACCTAAATAACTGATACTTGTTTCGTTAAATGTTAGTCATCATTTCCTGGCATAACAGAGCAGGTTTTTAGACTAATGTGCTAAGCGGCATTCAGAAATTGTTATGCCTAGCGTTGTCAGCATTAACATTAAAAACCTCTGGGCCCTTTGAAGGGGATATGAGGTTTTTAATGCTTTAAATAATGTTATTAAATTAAGGCTAAATTCCTAGAGCTTGACCCCCACCAATTTGGATTGTTTCAGCGGTGATAAACGCTGCATCTTTACTGACTAAGAATGAGATCACGCCAGATACATCTTCAGGTTGCCCTAGACGACCTAACATAATGTTATCTTTCCATGATGCAAATACTTCGGGTTTTGTATCTTTAATTTGTTGATGGAATGGTGTATCGATGGTTCCTGGAGAAACTGCATTAACACGAATACCCGCTGGTGCTAATTCTTTAGCCAGGGCACGAGTTAAGGTGTGAACAGCAGCTTTTGATGTGCCATAAATGCCAGCACCAGGTCCGCCTGCATTCCAAGCAGCATTTGAAGTGTAGTTAATAATTGAGCCACCTTCGGTTTTTTTCATAAATGGGATGGCAGCACGAGAGACAAAGAAAGCACTATCCAAGTTTAATGCCATTACAAAACGAAAGAATTCAGTCGTCATTTCTTCGATAGAACTTCGACCACCAAGGCCACCTGCATTATTAACTACAACATCAATTTGACCGTATTTGTTTCCAATCGCATTAACATTTTCAGTAACAGCGATATCATTAGTGACATCAAAGCCGTAGTATTCAGCTTCGATACCTTCAGCTTTAAGTTCTGCAACACGTGCTGCACCAACTTCATCTTCAATACCATTTAGCACGACAGTGTAACCATCTTGACCAAGACGTTTAGCTACTTGGAAACCAATACCACCAGTTGCACCAGTGATTAAAGCAATTTTTTTAGACATATTATTTTCTCACTACTTGTTAAGTTTATGCTGCAATAAATGTGAAGCATTATTCATTGATAAAATGTAGATTAAAGTTGATTGATAGTTAATTTATACTCAAAATACCTACGCATCAATTATTTTATTGTAATACAAATTGATTTTTTGTAAATAGTCACTATCAACACTTATCTCTGTATTTAAAAAATGAAGCGCACATTTATATTGTTTTATAAAAATTACGAGTAAATCTTTAATAAGAATTAGATGGACAGCAATGTAATTATTTAATAAAGAGCATAAATGACATTTAAAAATGGCTTTGTTTTTAAAGGGTTAGTTTGGTGGCTTGTACTGTTTTTTTATTAAACTGCACGTAGTTGAAAGCATAACGAGAGAGCCATTTATTTCCAATAATGATTAAACACTTAAAATAGATACGAATTTTTAGTACAATATTTGTGAGGATGTACACAAATCTAAGTTTGATTTGTAATACAAAATGAAGTGTTCTTTTCTATAACTGTTTTCTATAATGCTTTTCTAAATGTAGACTGGAATTGTATAGTGAAATTTAAAATCTGTTACGTCTTTATACTTGGACATTGAAGCTGGCATAGGGCTTAGAACTAATGCTGCTACTTTGATATACATTATTAATCTGTAAACGCCGCGCAATCATATTATTATTTGTTGCTATTTCCTGGCTTTTATCTTCAAGCTCATTATTATTTTTTCTTTGATTACTGGAAACTGTCGCTTCTATATTCTGAGAATTGCTCAGGTTTTGTTGTGTATCTGTGTTATCAGCTGAAGAATCGCTTGCAGAGCCCGTTGACGAATGCTCATGAGTGGTATCACTAGAGGCATCAGGGCGGTTTTCTGCTAAGATATCACTGCGTGCTTGGGTCGCCATTTGATCTGCTTCAGCCGCCACTTTTATATCTTGAGATGAGGGTTGTGCAGGCGCAAGAGCTGCTGCTTTAACTTGTTGCGCTTTTTTTAATGTTGCGTCAGGATCGCCTTCAATAGGCGATGTATCAATAGAAACTTCACCTGACACTGCATACTTTACGCCATCAGGCCCCGTTTGATAGCTATAATTTGGTGAGCCAGCATACTGGCCTCCTGCAGCAGCATGCGCTTGTTCATGGGTATTTACTTCATCATGACTTGTCTTTAAAGAGCTTATTACGGCTAACTCAGCTTCGCTATATGTCTGACTTTGGTCGTTACTTGAATGACTATTTGAATAGCTAGTTGAATCGATCTCGGAGACTTCTTTATTAGTTTTTTGTTTGCTATCTTCAACTCGCTCTGTTTCTGCAATTATTTCTGAATCAGACTGTGATGATCCTTTGTTTTCTTGAGGTGTTGCGATTTGATTAGCATTTTTAATACTGCCATCAATAGTTGGTCTTTGGTAAGTCGGCGTTTGAATTGTTGATATTGAGGGGGAGAGCCCTTGTAAGTTTGGCTGTATTGGCACTGATTTAGAGTTTATTACTTGAGCGTTCACTGTCTCTGATGAAATATTGGCAGAGGAAACGACAGTATCTGCTATTTTTGAGTTTGTTGTAATACTGATAGGAAGTGGGAGAGCTGTTGATATATCCATAAATTTGCTATTCCTATTTATATGCCGATTTATCACTAAACTTTATTACTGCACAAATTTCCTGCTGTAAATATGAATTTAAATTTTTATGTCTAATAAACTGCCTATCGATTTATCATCTTGCAGTTGATTATTCGCTGTAAGCGATTGATATTCAGAAACTCTTGAACTGATCAAATCCTCACTGGGCGCTTGCGCCTGTAATATTGGTTGCTGTGTTGTTACTTCATCAACACTTTGTGTTTGTTTTTGAGTCTCTACTGCTAGGTATTTAAGATCAGAGGTTTCAGGCGCATTTCTTAAGATGGTGATTGGTTGACTATGTAGGTTAATACTGCCGTTAATGTCCATATATTTCCTCCACTGCCTAAATTTTAATATAAAATAATCGTATGATTATGATACACATGAGGGTTAAATACGAATTATTCGGTCAAAAAATGCATCATCACCTGCTTTAGGCTTGATTATTGAGCTGTGATGACGCTCTATGTTAGATGTCCTATCGATATTTTAAGGGCACTCGTGTAGTTAGGTATATTTTTTAAGCGAATGATATAAATAATTAATCATTATATTGTTTTAGGTCGTTCATTTTTTGTTTAATTAAACATTACTCATTAAAATAGGCGCCATTGAATTTAAATATATTTAGAGAGTGTAATGCGTTTACTGCAACGAGTGGTTCATCCTTCGATACAAATTGATAACTTGTCCGTCTGTCATCATCAAAGTTTTACTCGTATCGCAACAAGAGCGATAGTGATAAAAGACAACAAAATTTTGTTAATGTTTACTAAGCGCTATAACGACTACTCCTTGCCTGGTGGAGGTGTCGATGAAGGCGAAGATTTATTGACTGGCTTTAAAAGGGAACTGGCAGAAGAAACCGGTGCCGTTGCAATAAGGAGTGTTCAAGCTTTTGGGTTATATGAAGAGTATCGGCCACATAAGAGTGATAAACATAACCCCGAATGTTCTATCATGCATATGCTCTCGTATTGCTACAGCTGCGAAATAGGAGAACAACTTGGTGCCAATAAACTGGAAGACTATGAAGTTAATAATGGGATGCAAGTGTGTTGGGTTAACATCGACGATGCTATTCAACATAATATTAACACCATGCTAAACGACAAAAAGCAGGGTTTATCAATTCAAAGAGAAACCTATTTAATGCAACAAATAAAAGTGCAATTTAGCTTAGACTGATGACTTATTATACGAATCTAAGTTATTGACTGAAGAAAGGTTTATGAAGGTAGATTTTTGAGGGTGTATAACTGAAGTTACATTAATAACTTCAGTTTAAGATCTCTTTTTAGACCTAAGTATTAGGCTTCAGTTTCTTCTGTGGATTGGACTGCTTTATTTCGTCCTGTTGTTTTTGCGAAATACAGTGCAACGTCAGCGCGTTTAAGTAGATCATTTAAATCTTCGTTAGCGTTAATACGTTGAGTAATCCCGATTGATAACGTTACTTCAATCGTTAGTTGATCATCTATTTTTATCTTGCTATTCGCTAATAGCTCGCAAATATTATTTGCTACTTCGAAAGCGTCTTTTTTATCTATCCCTGTCGTCAGCATGGCAAACTCTTCGCCGCCTATTCGAGCCAAAATAGCCTCCTCAGGTAATGTTTTTTGTAGTGATGCGGCAATAAACTTTAAGACTATATCACCGATATCATGTCCGAAATTGTCATTAATACTTTTAAAATGATCGGCATCTATCATTAGTAAAGAAACATGATCTTCGGCTTCTAAAATTTGACTCGCTTGCATGAAAAAGTGCCTACGATTACTGATTTCTGTGAGCACATCGGTATTAGCAATGTGGTCAAGACGCTTTTCCAATTCAATCCGTTCTGTAATATCAAATGCAGAGGTGCGGGCGATAGCAAAATAACCTTTTTCTAGAATTGAAGTGGCCGACGTAGAGACGAAAAAGGTATGGCCATCTTTACATTGAACTTCTAATACGACACCTTCTATGGTTTTATCAAAGTGTAGATTTTTCAAAAACTGTTTAAATACAGGGACACTATCTTTGGTTAAAAAATCAGTAAAAGATGATCCAATAACTTCATCACGTGTGTAACCTAACCAATTTAACTCAGTTTGGTTCATTTTTATCACTGAGCCATTTTTATCTAAACTGTGGTAACCACAGGGCGCGTTCTCATATAAATCAATTAATTCATTTTTGATGAATAAGTCGTAACGTAGGCGTCTACGTTTTTGTTCTGACATGATCAAAAGCAGTAACAAAATAGCAGCGGAACCAATGAATAATGAAGCTAGGATCACACGGCCTACAGGCTTATAAAAAAAAGAACTTTGATTCATTACATCATAGGGTAAGAAAATAATTAATTTCCAATTATTTTGTTGCCTAGATTGTTCACTTACAGAAAGGTTAATTGCTTGTTCTGCTTGATATTTACCGATGCTATCTAAACTAAAAGGATTGATCGACACGTAGCGAAATATTCCTCGATCAGAGTGAAAGATACCATCGTCATTTTTTTGAATTGTAGGCCATGCCTGTGGATATTGATCTTGAAATTTCTGAGTGACCGTATCAAGGCTTCCTCCCCACTCATTGCTTCTATCATGATTACTTATCCAGTAACCTTCAGGGTCTATTAACATACCTTGACCGTTAATACGTAGCTCCATTTGGTCTCTAAAGTTTTGTAATAATTCAGTGGCGAGATAATTCATCACCATTAAACCAACTGTCTCACCTGCTTTATTGATAACCGGTGTCGCAAAGCGGATAACAGGTTTATAGGGAACTTCGATTTCACCATGCTCTACATTAAGCTCCATCGGAGATACATAAACTTTACCTTTTGGTTGTTTAATACCTTCTTGGAAATAATGCGTATGTTTTTTATTTTGTAAGTTAGCAGGTTTGACTATTTCTAGTGAAGGGCTGATATAGTTTATTCGAATACGTTCGTTACCTTCAATATCCAGCAGTCTTACTTGATCGTAACGAAGAAATGTAGATGCTAAATTAGCAAATAGAGACTCTAATCCTTTTTTGCTTGCAAGGGTGCCATTTTCAAGAAAATCAACGAGTGCTTTAGAGCGCGTGCTCATTTGTAACACCATTAATTGAATTTGCATTTCTTTTTGTAGTGCTTGAGTGGTAGAAGTCACAAATGCTTCTTCTTGAGCAAGCATTGTTTTTTCTAAGTTTTGAGTGTATTGGAATTGGATGTATGCCAAGGATAGTGCCAAAGCTGTTGCTATCAATAAATAGATCCAGATAAAACGACGCAATACAGACACGGTAAAAGAGTGAGATTCGATATCAATATCAATATTGGTATCGTTGGCAGCATTTTTTGTCATTATTATTGATCTTATTTTTGTTGATTGAAGATAAAAGAGTCATGGCGTCTGTGATATTTTGAAGTTAACCTATAACGATTATGAAGGCCTTAAATTAATCATGTTGATAAATTTTTATGTTGATATTTGTATTTAAAGCACATTTTTAATCTGCAGTTAAACAGAAAGCGATAAAGTGTTTGCACAGTGATACCAAGCAAACACTTTAAAATTACTAAGCTATCAATAATTCAGGTAAAAATTCACCTTCGTTATTGTTGTAAATAATATATTCGCCATGATATTTAACCTTAGATTTATAATCAGTCACTTTGTAAAGTAACAATGATTGTTCAAAAGCGGCTTGTAATGCTTCTGGTAAATCACCACGTATATATAAACTAATAGGTTTAACTAATAAACCATCTTCAAAATATTGTTCGAATTGTTGGCTGCAAATAATCATTGATGCTTGTCCTGCACTATGACGATTTAACTTTTCGCCCACTTCAAGGTCAGTATTGACCATCCATTGTAGGCCAGTTAATTTGTCACAAAAATCAATTATTTGTTGTTTATAAACAGGTTTTGCTTTTAAATCTTGGTCAAAAACGTGTTCGTAGTGTGCTTTAATTGCCTGAAAAGTTTCAACTAAAGCCGCGTTTTTTCCTAAACTACGAGCTTTACGTTGCCAAATTTTTAACGTCGGCAACACATCACTTTCAAAACGTTTTTTCTTCATCGCATTGGTTGTCCATGCCGCTAGAAAATGCGTTTCACTGAGTGGATTTTTAGGGATTTTCCCTTTTAATTGTGCTTCATGCAAATCCGCTAAAGCAGTAGTGACCACTTGATGAATTGATGTTGAGAAACTAGTCATGATTATCCTGATGATTAAAAAAATAGTAAGCTAAAAGTATGACAGGCTAAGTACTTACGGACAAGCAAAGATAGGCAATTGTTGTTTGTTGTTGTTAAATAAGGCCTGAACACTTTATATGCTGACAAAAACTAAGTACTAGGACCATCATTAAATGTCATTGGTTCAAATAAAGCAATGTTAATAGCTGACGTTAGTAAAGGTAGAGTGTTAGATAAATAAAAACAATAATATAAATGGTTGTTCACTTTGTAAAGTTCCTAATGCAGAATTGCTACAAAACATTAAAAGGTGGTTAATATGCCAAGGTTCATAACGACAGGGATTTTAATATGGTAACTGAAAATCATGTACTTGAAATAAGTCCCGAACAAAAAAAATGTATATCACTGGTGCTAGGTAGCGGTGGTGCAAGGGGGTTGGCTCATATTGGTATTATTAAGTGGTTAGTTGAAAACAACTATCAAATAAAGTCTATATCAGGTTGCTCAATCGGAGCCCTGATTGGCGGTGTATTTGCTGCGGGAAAATTAGATGAATTTGAACAATGGGTTTGTGGGCTAAGTAAATTAGATATTATTTCATTATTAGACCTTTCTTGGAGTACTAGTGGATTATTACGTGGCGATAAAATCATTGATACGCTATTCAAGTTATTAGGAGATCAAACCATCGAAGCCCTGCCGCTCCAATTTACAGCTGTTGCCGCAGATATTAAGAACGAGAAAGAAGTGTGGATTAATTCAGGCTGCTTATTTGATGCAATACGCGCATCTATTTCATTGCCTTTATTTTTTACGCCGGTTGAGCGCAAAGGTGTGCAGTTGATTGATGGCGGTGTGTTAAACCCGGTGCCTATTGCCCCTACATTTAGCGATAATACGGATTTTACTGTTGCAGTTAATCTGGGCGGCGTTATTGATCTAGATAGAGTCGAACCAGACACCTTAATAGATGTTGTAGACAGTATTGAAGATTTACCATTGCAGCAAAAAATTGGTCACTATATCAAGCAGTTTGGGGATAATTTAGCGTTAACAAGTAGTAAACCTCCGACATGGAAAGCTTATGATGTTGCAGACCAAGCCTTTGATGCGATGCAAAGTACTATTGCACGTTTGAAGTTGGCGGCTTATCCTGCCGATTATAATATAGTGATCCCTAGAAATGCCTGCGGCACTTTAGAATTTGACCGTGCAAAAGAGATGATTGCCTTAGGTTATCAAAGCGCACATAAAGCGTTACACTTAGACACTATTTAAGAATCAAGCATTCAAGTTAAGTGCAACATTGTAAAAAGGGAAACACGTGGACGTAATTAGTAGTACGCAATCTTGGGTTAACAACGTCATTGTTAAATATAATATTTGTCCATTTGCTAAAAGAGAAGTGGAGCGAGGGAGTATTCGTTACTGTGAAGAAGCCAGTACTGAAATTGAAGGTGTATTAGATAGATTAACGGTTGAATGTGAATTTTTAGATACACATCCAGAGACTGAAACTACATTATTAATTTTGAGTGAAGCCTGTAGTGATTTCGAACACTTTTTAGATCTGGTGTATTTATCCAACCATCTTCTACAAATGAGCCATTATGAAGGCGTTTATCAATTAGCTCATTTTCATCCTGATTATTGTTTTGCTGGTGATGATGAAAGTGCAGCGTCTAATTATAGCAATCGTTCACCACATCCCACACTACATCTCATTCGTGAGAGTAGTATGGAGAAAGCCATTGCCGCTCATCCGGATGTGGAAGGGATCCCGGATAGAAATATTGCTTTTTTAAATAAAAAGGGCAGCCCTTTTTTTGCTGATCTTCTAGCGAGTTGTTTGTTAGTTAATAAGTAATTGGTATTTTAAATAAGTCTATTTTTGGGGACTTATGTTTTTAAGTGTTTTTATAATTAGCTTGAATAAACCAGATTATTAATCTAGTAACAATCGTATTGGTTACATATTCTGCATTTACAGAGATTAATACGAAGTGTTGCTTGAAACTGGTCGACAAACCTTATTAAGCAAGATAAGTTTCACTGTTTTTTCGGTTGTATTTATTCATTTAAATATGACTGCTTCATAAACAAACGTTTTTATAATTAAAGTTAACAAGGATTTTCCATGGCAGAACAGGCCTATCAATTATTACGCATTATTATTATCGATAGCTTTTGGAAAGGGCAGGTTAACGAATTAGACTTATCTGGTCATACACAACTTGAAGGTACCAATGGTGCTGGTAAAACATCTTTGATGCGTTTACTGCCACTTTTTTATGGTATGAGACCCAGTGAAATAGTTAGTAAAGTGGATCAAGCTAAAAACTTTGCTGATTATTATTTGCCAAGAGACTCCAGTATGTTGGTTTATGAATACCAACGACCTGGTGGTCAAACATGTATGGCACTTGCCAGTTCAGATGGGCGCGGAGTGCAATTTAAATTCATTGATAGTGGTTTTGAAAGTGGATTATTTATTGGTGAAAATCATTTCCCGTTGACCGTCTCTGAAGTTGAAAGAGCTTATCGAAATTTAGGTGTTGAATGCTCTAACTATTTAGGCGTTGATAAATACCGACAAGTAATTCAAAACTTACGTAGTGGTCGTAAAGTTAAAGAGGTTCGTCAATTACAAAATCGTTTCTCATTCAGTGATTTAGCGACTCCTCATCTAGACAAAGTAGTGAACGGTACGATTGAAAAAAATCTAGACTTTGATGCGGTTAAACAAATGCTGGTGGCTATTGCTAGTGATCACATTGCGCGCAGCGTGGGGCAAGAAAAAGAACAAATCACCCTTAATAAACAAGATATTAGTTTATGGTTAGCTGACATCCAAGCTAGCCGCTCTATTCAAAAAGTAAGTGAAAAAATTGCGTTATGGCAAACAGATTTTACGCAGTTAGACAGTTTATTGATTAAGCTGCAGCATTTGCATGCGGAAATGCTAGCGCACCAGCAAAATATCACTGAGTTACAACAACAACGTAGTGATCAAAAAGTACGCTTTAGAGATCAAATAACGGTCCTAGATAAACAGTTAAAAGAACAAAGCCTGCTACTGCAAACTGAAATAAGCCAAATAGCGGCAAAGATAGAAGCAGATCAAAGCCGTATTGATTTGTTAGATGACGATAAATTAAAGTTTGATGAAAATGACGCAGCGAGTTATCAATTACAAGCCGATAATGCACCGCGTTACCAACAAGCATTAAATGATGTAAATGAAATTATTGAAGCATTTGAAGGTAATTTAAATAAAGTCCAAGCTAAGTTTGAGTCATTGTTACAATCGTTAACCTTGCAAAAAGTACAAGATGAAGCGCGTAATAATGAGCAAGCCTCACATATTAAAGAGCAATCTAACCTACAACTATCGGTCGTGTCCGAAAACTATCAAGGTCAGTTAAGTAAACTAAATGAACAACTTAACGAGTCATTTTTAAAAATAAATATGGACCTGCAAACGCTACAAAACCAGCTGAAAATGGAACAGTTAGCGAAGAAAAATATTACCGTTGAAGCAAGCTTACGGGCTGAGATTGAAGTAAACCAAGTCAGTATGTCAGAAGTTAAAGATAACTTGAGTGACTGCTTACAGGTCTTAAGCTCTGATAATGATCAGTTAAATACGCTAGAAAAACAACGAATTCAACTCTTAGAGCAACATAAACAACATAATCGCCAGCTTGAAGATGTCAAAAAGTCACGTCAGCAATTGCAGCTACAACTCTTACCTGAAGTTAACTCGCTTCAACATTTTTTAAGCAATGAGCCAAACGCGGTAGGTTGGAAAAACAATATTGGACGAGTGCTATCTGCTCAACAGTTAGCACGTAAAGATCTTAATCCTCAATGGGTTCCACAGGCGGATAGCGCAGAAACCTTATTTGGATTGAAAATAGATTTAGATCAGCTGCAAGACAATGATTTACAACTTAATGAAAACGAACTTAGAGAAAAATTAAGTGATGCAGAGCAAAAAATTGCAACGTTGATTAAAAAGGTAACAGATCTAGAGTCTCAACTTAATGAATTGACGAAGCAAATAGCTAATCAACAGGTTTTAATCAGCGAACGTAAACAAAATTTACAAAAAGTAGAATTAAAACGCCAACAATTCAAAGTACAACAAGAAAATCTTGAGCTTAAAAAGCAACATTATTTAAAACAAGCGGCATTAGCGTTTGAAGACAATATTAAAAAGCTCACGACACAAATTAAGAATCAACATACTAAGCTTGAAGAGTTTAAAGAATTGCAGCAAGAGCAACGCTTTGAGTTGAGTAATCAAATGCTTGATCAACGGATGGTCATTGAATCCGATAGAGATAGCCAGTTAGAGCAATTAGCAGAGCAGTTAGCATCTATTAAAGATAGCGCTAAAACACGACAAAAAGATTATAAGCAACAACGCGATCGGGCATTAGAAGAGTTAGATCCTGATGGTGAAGTCGATAAGCGCATTAAACAACGTGTAGAGTTAATTGAAAAACTAGAACAGTGTGCTGTGTGGGCGCGTAAAGCCCGTGAATACCAGCAGTTTATGAATGAACGTTATGTGCATCGTGACCAATTAGTTGAAAAAAACCAAAACCGAGAAGTCCAAAAGCGTGGTTTAGAAAATAGCTTAGCGGATTTAAAAATTGAAAAAAACAATTTAATCAGTGAGCAACAGAAACAATTTAAGAAAGTATCGCAACAATTAAATGACGATGCCGATCTGTTATTACAATTAGGGTTAGCGCAACGAGAGTGTGAGCAATACGGTATCGAAGCGTCGTTAAGTGAATCTGAACCGCATAACAGTGCCGATTTAACCGTGACATTCTGTGGCGATTGGATAAAACAATTTAAAACCATTGATAAACGACTACAAAGTCAAATTACCCAGTTTAATACTGCCTTTGCTAAGCATAATGCCAACAGTGAATTGTATGAAAACTGGATCAAATTAGTGTCCGATAATGATATTTATGAAGGCGCTCGTAGTCTATTTAAGTACCAGCATCCAATTGCTGATTTATTAAGCAGTGCCGCTCAAAAGCAAAAGAATACTTATCAATTAGTCACAGTCAATGCGAATATGATCAATGAGTTTTATCAGCATATAGAAAACTTTGCGCGCCGTATCAAAAGTATTGGCAAACAGTTATCAAGCAACGTAACTAAGCTGGCTCACTTCGAAGCATTAGCGGACATTAATGTTAATACTGTGATGAAACAAGAAGAACTTGATTATTGGGGCCCATTACAACAATTTGCAAAGTTGTTTGAAAAGTATCGTGATGATTTACGAGAAGGGGTGGGTGATATTCCCGATGACTTAATTGTCGCGATGCAAAAATTATCTACTTATCTACCCAGCGATGGTTTTGCATTAGCACATCACCAATTGTTTGATATAGAGTTTACTATCTCAGAAAAAGGGCAACTAAAACATGCTCGTAATGCGCGACAATTGAAAAAAATCAGTTCTACTGGCTTATCCTACTTAGCAATGCTTTCTTTATATGCGGGTATTTTGGGTATGTTACGAGGTGAAAGTGATGCAAAAACACAAATTATTTTACCGGTGGATGAATTAGGTGAGCTTGCTGCAGAAAATATCGACCTATTATTGACCATGTTTAACGATAATGCGATCACTATGCTATCAGCTTCACCTTCTACAGATAGGCATATTTTGTCTTTATATCAACGTCATTATAAGATTAAAGATAATAAGATTTTTCATGCGCATATTCCAACTTCTCGTTTAGATGAATTGTTGCTACAACGTAAAAAAGTAGCCGAACAGCTCAATAGCCAAGTACATAACAATGCAAGTACAGACGTAAGCGTTAATGTCAGTACACAAGAAAAACGTGAGCAAACTAATACAGAGAGTAAACAGCCGGCATCAAGCACTGATATAGATATGATCACAAAGGAGCCACAAAATGTTTAAGCAAACTGTTCAGCAACTACTAACAGGAGCGGTCATTTGTGAAACAGGGTTTGCCGATGAATACCTATTTTTACAGGCTCAATCTAATCAGGATCGTGTCTCAGATTTTTTGTCTAATTTAGATCGTGATTTAACGTACTTAGACAGTGCCGATGCCTATTATTGTACTTTTAACGAAGTGGATACCAATAATAGTGCCGAACTGACTACTTTATTTACTGATATTAGAGGTATGTTTCGTCCTTTAGTGGAATTCTTAGAGCTTATCCTGACTGCCAGCCAAACTGATTTACCGATCCACGCTAAATCAATTATTAATATTAATGAACTGTTTGATCCCTTTGAACATGATCAAACGTTACGTGAGCAACTGCGTCATTTAACTGCTATACGCCCTTTTAAAACCAATAAGTTAGAAAGCCGCGAACAGCTAGTGTTTGTTTTTCATAAGCTTGAAGAGTTAGGGTATTTTGTGCGTAAGAATGCTGGAAGTAGTCGTTATTTTGCGACGGCTCGTTTTGATTTGATCTATTTGTTGATTGAGTTTTTGAATGACTCCGAGCGTATAGAGTTACCCGAAACGGAACAGCAACAACAAGAAGAGTTATTGTTTTAATGGCTGGTTACGATACTAAAGATGTTGCGGAGTTATTACGTCAACTTGGTTCAAACGACCAATTGCTTGCTGAAGCCTATGTATTCGGTTCGATACAAGGCGATGGCGGTGATGCACGTAAAATAGCTGCCTTACATAAAAAATCTTTATTAAGGCCGGACGATGAACCCGGTGATTATCGTGTTAGTGCTGAACTAAAACGCATGTTAAACCGATTAATGCGCAAACAAAGTAGTTATCGTCAACTTACTGATATGGGTAAAGTGATTGATGTATTGGAAGATACTGTCAACGACTACCGTTTATCAGTGATTGGTGATCAACAAGAGGACGCAGAATATTACTTAGATCAACTTGATGATCTACTTTATGAAGCAAAAGATAACTTAAATGTTAGCTTAGATAATATGCATTATGCCATTTCTAGTCAGTTTGGTTTTGTCTCTACTATTAGCGCCAAGGTTCGTGAAAACGAACGTGCTTTAACCTATGCACAAAAGCTATTAACTGAGTTGCAACAGATTGACCCTGAAACCTGTTATGAATGGATGAATTGGGCTTGCCCGGTTGAACTGGCTCGTAAAATTAGTGGTTTCATCTATTGGTTTAATCAGACCCTTCCAAGGTTACGTTACATCATTGATAGCATGCGCTTAAGTTTATTTAAATTAAGACGCGATGAAAAACAGGCAAGCCTATTACGCAATATGGCACGGTATCTTCACAAACACCCTGAATTTGAAATTAATGAACAGGTGTTTGAAGACAAAACGTTACCGAAACCATTGCGTTTTGCTGCGCCTATGCCGATTAAGTCGTATATCAATGTTAAAGAGACAGCGCATGAAACTGCATTAATTGAAATTGTGCAATCACTGCGTAAATTGAGTTCAGTAGTTAAGCCTAATGCACGTGAAACATCAGAAGTTGAATTGATTGCTAATGTTGCAATGAGTTTCAGTTACGATTATTTCGAAGAGCAAACAGAACGTTTATTTGAGCAAGCAATTACCACAGGTAACCCCGTTTCTGCTATAAAATATTGGCAACAAGCGTTACCGGAATGGCACAACGAACAGCAGCATATCGACCCGACACCCTGGGTTGAATTAGTGTTTAGTAGTTATTGCAAATTAACTAATATACAACAAGCATTGATAGATATTCGCCCTAAGGGTCAGCAATTACAGGGTATTTCCCATAATTGGTCGTACAGTGATATTGTTGTAAAGGTAAACAATTAAATTCCATATGAATCGAAGTTCTCAAGCTAATAATTAGTGACATTGCTTGAACCAAAGAGCTAAGCGCAATAACGATAATGAATAGCTGAATAGAATGAGTCATTCCCATTTCAATAAAATACAATATGATTTTTTTGCAAGGCATCTTCGCGCCGATCTCGGTGCCGTGAAAGCAACCCAAAGCTGCCGTTGGATGGTTGATACTCATCGTCTTGGGCGTATTCAAGATGGGTGGTGGTTTTATACTGAACAAGATAGGGCAGCTATCATTGAATTAGTGCAACGAGAGTTACACATTGATTTGCTTTTTGAGCACTATCCGGATAAAAGTGCGCGTGTCGATAACGCTCTGAGCCATAATAATGAAAAATTTAATGCCTTCTCCGTCAGTAATGACTTTGTGTTGGTTAACGCTTTACAAACACTACAGCTCAATGGTCGGGAGATAGAGGTAGGTTCGATTTCTTCATTGGGTTTATATGTTAATGCCTCTAAAATTAACAGTGTAGAACATCAATATATTGTGCTGGTTGAAAACCTAGCGGTAATGGCTAATTTAAAATATTTAGTTTTCTTGGATAATGCAGCACATTTAAAAAATGCTTTATGGCTGTATCGCGGTGATCAAAAAGCAATACAAAGCACCCATAAAGCCTATGCGTTTTTTCGATCATTTACAGCTTCACATCAGCTATTATGTTTTGCGGATATAGACCCTAAAGGATTAGAAATTGCTTTAAGTAGCGGTGCGAATAAAATCTTGACGGTTCAAGCAAAGTCGCTTGAAACCTTCAACATTAGCGGCATTGAAAAAGATTTTTATAATCAAATTCAATCAGTTAATTACCTGAAAAGTAAAACGTTATCAGAAGATTGTCAAACTTTGTTTGCTACAATTTGTGCACATAAAAAAACCATTAAGCAAGAGCATATTTTAGCCCACCAAATTCCTGTGGCCGTGGTTGAACTATTCAATTAAACCTATTAAGTGTTATTAGCAGAACAACTATTACTTAGTAAAAAATGTTTAGTAAAAAATGTTTAGTAAAAAATGTTT
>NZ_JACJDP010000079.1:0-2313 GCF_014163575.1 Psychromonas sp. SR45-3 | reverse complement strand
ACTTCTTAGCCTGTAGATTAATAATCATATAATTAATTATTATTCAGGTTGGTTGCACCAATTTTATGAATGGCGACATCTGCACCATTAAATTCATCTTCTTCACTAAGACGAATAGGCATGATGGCATTAACCCCTTTATAAACGACGAAACCACCAACAACTGCAAACACTACGCCTGTAATAGAGCCAATGAATTGACTCATAAAGGTCACGCCACCTAAACCACCAAAGCTTTCAAGACCAAAAATACCCGCAGCGATACCACCCCATAAACCGCAAATACCATGTAATGGCCACACACCTAGCACATCATCAAAATTCGAAAATTTATTTTGTACGTAGGTAAATAACCACACAAATAAACCACCAGCGACTAATCCAGTCATTAGTGCACCAATAGGATGCATTAAATCAGAACCTGCACACACTGCGACTAAGCCGGCTAATGGTCCATTATGGATGAAACCAGGATCTTTTTTACCAATAACTAACGAGCTAATAATACCACCAACCATCGCCATCAATGAGTTCATTGCCACTAAACCACTAATACCTTCAATGGCCTGTGCAGACATAACATTAAAACCAAACCAGCCAATAGACAGTATCCAAGCACCTAAGGCAAGTAATGGAATATTAGATGGTGCAAACGCCACTACTTTACCGTTGCGATAACGACCATTACGGCTACCTAAAACAATAATGGCAGCAAAAGCAATCCACCCACCCACTGCATGCACTACAATAGAGCCAGCAAAATCATGAAAGGCAGCACCAAAGTTAGCTGTTAACCAATCTTGGAAACCATAGTTACCATTCCACATAAGACCTTCAAAGAAAGGGTAAACCAGGCCAACACAAAGCGCGGCTGCAATCAGCATAGGATTAAACTTAGCACGTTCAGCAACACCACCCGAAATAATCGCAGGAATAGCAGCGGCAAAGGTCATTAGGAAGAAAAATTTAACTAACTCATATCCGTTATTTTTAGCTAAAACAGCAGCACCATCAAAAAAGGTCACACCGTAAGCTAGCCAATAACCAAAAAAGAAATAAACCAATGCTGACACTCCAAAGTCAGACATGATTTTAACCAAGGCGTTAACTTGGTTTTTATGGCGCACGGTGCCTACTTCTAAAAAAGCAAATCCCGCATGCATGGCAAAAACCATGATTGCGCCTAATAAAATAAATAATGTATCTGCACTACTAATTAATGCAGTAACATGGTTTTGTACTGACTCCATAAATCCCTCTCTAAAGTCCTTAAAAAAATTCAACAGAACCTTAACCGATCAGCAAGCTAGTTAACATATTTTTATGGCTATATTCGCAGTTTTTTTGACCATAAATCAATATTAGTGATAAAAATAGAACAAAAAAACAGCTAAACAATAAGGTTTATAAAAAAGATATATTTGCTTATTTTAAGTTTACATTAAATAAATAATATCAATTGACAGCGTTTAGGCGATTCATGCTAAATATTAAGATTTATTAATTTAGATATTTTATTAACAGTGTTTAGCAGTAAATACTAAGGGACAACGTTATTTAATCATCAATAAGATTGCTATTTCTGTCTTGTTATTAAAAGCAGGCACAAACACGCAGTTACACAGAGTTATTTACAGGATCAGGTTAAATTAAGAGAGTTAATAAAAATTGACTGTTTTCACATCAAATAACAGTGCTTACATTGCTTTGGCTACTAAGCCAAAAAGAAATTATAACTTTATCACTATAAATCTAAATGAATTAACAGTGTTTCAGTATCTCTATCAATCGAGCTAAAGAGGAGTGACTCTTTTTGTTCGCCTGTTGAATAGGTCATAGGGTTTAAGCAAAAAAATTTATTCGATAAGGCAGGTCTTAAACATGGCTCCTCTTGCTGGGCTTTAACCAGCAACACACGCTATATCTTATAAACAGGACAGTCCGTTGCTCTGCCAACTGAGCTAAAGAGGAATTCCTTATTTTGCTAATGTATAAGTAGATCATAAATTTTAGGTAAAAAAAGCCCGAACAATGTATTCAGGCTTTTTAATGTTGCTCCTCTTGCTGGGCTTTAACCAGCAACACACGCTATATCTTATAAACAGGACAGTCCGTTGCTCTGCCAACTGAGCTAAAGAGAAATTCCTTATTTTACTAATGTATAAGTAGATCATAAATTTTAGGTAAAAAAAAGCCCGAACAATGTGTTCAGGCTTTTTCATGTGGCTCCTCTTGCTGGGCTTTAACCAGCAACACACGCTATATCTTATAAACAGGACAGTCCGTTGCTCTGCCAACTGAGCTAAAGAGAAA
>NZ_JACJDP010000078.1:0-2313 GCF_014163575.1 Psychromonas sp. SR45-3 | reverse complement strand
TAACAAACAAGGATAGGTGTCGCGCAGCCGACACCTTATCTGGTCGTTGAACAAGCCCATCCGAGATTGCATCTTATTATAGTAAATAGTTATTTTAAAGGTAGGATTGAGGCACACAGGTACTTTTCTTCAGGCGAGTTTCATCATGATATAATTAATAAGGTAACTATATCAGCCTGTTACATGTTAGTTGATTGCCATTACACCTCTTTGTATTAGATTTATTCTTTTAGACTTAAAGCCATCGTGGTTGTACATTAGTTTCTCAGTCGGTTCACGCCTAAAAAATGCATTTCATACTGACAAAATGGGCAAATACATACAGCATGTTTCATCACTTTTTGTTGTTTATAGACTTTGCCGACAATAACTCCAAGTAGAAGTGAGATCTTTAACCTTAACTGTTTTGCGTTACCTCTTAAGAAACCATAATCTCTGACGCGCTGTAGCCCTTTAGGCAATACATGTTGTAAAATTAACCATAAAAACTTTAGCACTGGCAGTTCGCGCGTCTTAATGATATCGGTTTTCCCCTCTTTATATCTGAAAGTCACATTTTCATCGGTTATATTAATAATGTCTTTATCAGGCAAAACCCCTCTATAAAGATAACGAGATAGGTATTGTAATGAAGACAAACCGAACCCCACCTTACGACAATCAACGACCCATTTTTTAGGAATTTCATTGGGTAGTGTTAACTCTATAGCGTGATTAATTGCATCAAGCATCCTTGCTCTCCACACTTTCGCCAATGAAAAAGCGTTAAATAGATAATGGTTATCACCTTTATGCCACTGTTGTTTGCCAGCATCGTAGCGCCCACAGGGAATAATAATATGTAGGTGAGGATGCAATTCTCTTTTACGGTTATGTGTATGCAGTACGCTGGTAAACCCTAAACTACCTTTATCCTCTCTTGATGCAAAATCTTTGAGTAAGTTCGATGTTACTTTAAACATCAATTGATATAGGGTTTTAGGATGTTTTCGAGCAAGTATTCTGAACTCATAGGGTAAGGTAAACGTCACCATAAAATAGTGTACGGGTAATAATTTATCGGTTTGTTTGGCCAACCAATTTGATGTGGTTTGATGCAAACATTGCGGGCAACTTCTATTACCACACGATGCAAGGAGTTGTTGATCATGCTGACAATGCCCGCAATGCCATTGGGTGTAACGAGTGGGATCACTCTTACAATGTAACATATCAGTGATTGCTCGGCGGATATCTTGCGTCAATAATCCACCATAATGTAGTTCCAATTGTTGATGGTAACGTTGAAGTAATGTAATAAATTGACTCATAACGTCCCCCAATCAATCTGCAATTGATCTGTTAATTGATTAAGTGCCTTTACGTTGTTTTTTTGTTTGGGTGCTGTGAGTTGAGTATATCTTGCAGTAGTGTTGAGGTTATTATGGCCTAAGAGTATTTGTAGGGAACGCAGGTCAACGCCTTGCTCTAAAAGATGCGTTGCAAAACAGTGTCGTAACGAGTGTGGGCTTATGCTCTTCTTAATGCCCAATTCAGAAATCACTTTTTTCAACGCTTTTTGAACACCACTTTTATCCATGGGGACGTCGTCAACGATGAGTTGTTTCTTTTTACCGAAACGAGGAAATAACAACACAGGGTGACGATGTATTTTCCAGTAATAACGCAAGGCATGTAATGTACGTTCGGGTAATGGTACTAAACGATCTTTTCCACCTTTTCCATTTCGTATATGAACTTGCATCATTTGGCTATCAATGTCATTCACGGTTAAACTAAGCGCTTCACTTAGTCGTAAGCCCATACTGTATAGCACTAGAAAAAAGACCTGATAACGTAAAGAGTAAGTGTGGCTAATAAGCAAACCAATTTGTTTATTCGTAATAATGTCTGGAATGCGTTTTACTTGCGGCGGTTTGACAATACTTAGCCATTCCCATTCGCGCTCAAGAGTGTATCGATAGAAAAACTGTAAGCCATTACGATCTAACTTTATGATGCTCCATGAGTGAGTTTGCAGCAATTGTGCAAAGTAGTATTTTAAATCAGCTTTGGTTAACGTATCAGGTGTACGATCGAAAAAGGAGGATATCCTACGCACGGCACGAGAGTAAGCATCAATAGTGGCAGGACGCTTACCTTGTAGTGTTAGGTTAGTTAAATGTTGTTGATATAAAAGGTCAAAGTGTTGCTTTTCTGAAGTATTCATTGCTTAAACTCCTATTAAGCATCACCGGAAAAGTGATGTAGGAAGTAAGTATGAATGATATTTAAGTTTTGTTCCTTCTGCCGCAAAGCGGCTTCGTTCAACAG
>NZ_JACJDP010000077.1:0-2424 GCF_014163575.1 Psychromonas sp. SR45-3 | reverse complement strand
CAAGGAGATTAGCAAGGACCTTAACTCGATCTAAAACTTTATCATTTTCTGACTTGTACCTTAATCCTTCTAATACATTTAAATCACAGATGTTTTCAAGTAAATATAACTGCTTATAATTCTTTGGATAAAGCTCACTTGGATGTGAAATAGAAAATTGTTCAAGATAATCTTGCAAGTACAAGGATATTGTTTGATATTCGGTATAATTTCCTTTTACTAGTAAATATATGGTGATTACTAAATCAATATTATAAAAGTCTTTTTCTCCATCATATTCATCAATTTCATCGAAAATATGTTGCTTTGGTAACTTCCATATATTTTGGGGATCTTTAAAATATAAGTCTACTATATAGGATGATGCCTCATCTATATTACCTAACTTTACAATAGATAATGCTATTTTTGCCGTCACTTCATCTCGCAAATGAATGGGGGCATTTACAATTTTTCTATATAGTTCTATCGCTTCATGGTAATTATTATCTAGGAAGCACTGGTCAGCTTTCCATTTTAATTTTCTATACTCGGGAACATTTAAATAATTTATTATATGGTTCTTTGAATCATTAATCATTTGACACAAATGTTCTTTTATCTCTACATCTACTCTAAATGGACTGTTTAGAGATCCACTTACATCCATAAATCTATACAACTCGTAAACTTTTTTCTCATCACGACAAACATCTACTTTTAGCTCAATAAGTTTAACTATCAGGGTTACATCGATACAATTGAATTGTTGAAATAAACGATTCAAGTTAGATAAACTAGATTTACTTCTATTTAAAATTAATTTTTTCATCCCTGAAATTATTTCATAAAGCAAACTACCTTCAGAGAATATGATGTCTTTCTTTGCTTCAGATAATGCATTTGCATAAAACTCATAAAGGTTTGAAAAATCTGGCCATTTTATTAGGTGAACTTCACATTTACCAATTACAGAGTTAAAGTCCCCTTTGATGTATGTATCGCATACATCGACGAAAACAGTATCTTTCTCTGTTAAGACATTTTTATTTTCATGAAAAAAAACGATACCTTTAATTTTATCATCGTATATTTTTCCTGTTAAATTAATAACAGCATTGTATATAACATTCGTTACATCATTTTTTGCGAAGCACGTAGTTGCCATTCGTAAGAGTGCATTGTATTTATCTACAATATTGCAAGTATAGACGTATTCAAACACTGCTTTATAATCGCTATTATCAAGGTTTACAGGATTAAACCTAAACATGAACTCAAGTGCCTTACACTCATTTCCAAAAGGTATGCCTTCAATTATCGCCTCAAATAAATAATTATTTCTTTTTGTTCTTTGTCTTTTATTTGCACTTTCTAGCAATACATCTAAATCTCTCTCTTCGTAAGAGCGATTAACATTCCCATAAAGAAATCTGTGTAATTCTAATAATTCTTCATCTCGATCAAGCAGCGATAATAAAGTAAACTTCAACTGTATATACCAGTATGAATAGCCTGTATGTATTAAAACTCTATCAAGACATGTTAAAGCATCTTCATAATCACCTAATAATATGAATTTTTCTACTTCATCCCTTATTTCAATATAAATGTTAATTAAATTCTTAAATTTAATTAACTGAGAAGTAAGCAAAAATACATCTTGTTCTAATGTTTTGTATTTAACCTGCTTAATATGTCTTTGAATATTCTTTGAAAAATACTCCGGGGAGTCAAAAAAGTACCTTTTAAATAAAGGATTTTTACATTTTTTTAAAAAGTGATTTTCGAATTTATCAATTTCATTAATATGAGATAGTTCTATCAAACTATTTTGATTAATAGTTTCTAGGTTTAAAGAATTTAATGGTGAGTTTGCCCTTTTTTTGTTTTTTTTATTTACACGTTTACTTTTCTTATTTTTATTCGACATATCTTCCACCAAAAAAATATTAAAAATTTATATGTACAGCATTCTACTATGTTTTAATAAAATGATCTTAATGAGATTAGGCGTAAATGAGATGTATTAAGTAATATAAATTAATGTGAAGTTTGTTATAACTTAATAAGTTTTATCTCTAATTTAGAATAAACCAACAACTTTTCTAACTCGTTTTGTGCCCCTTTGCGAGTTAAAAAGCTAAGACACTTACGCCCCCCTCCCCCCCGAAGTGCCTTACACAATGTGAATTTTAGTAACCTTGTGAAGCACGAGGAAAACTAAAAACGCGGACATCCATTAATTTATACAACCAAAAACAAAGCTATTTTCATTAGTCAAAAATAAAAGTAATTACGAAAATAGTTTATTTAATCGTGAAATATATAAATTTGAGGGAGTTTGTGACAAATAATGGCTTTTTCAAATATGAAAAATTTTAGCGGTAGCTAATAGATGAGTTTATTATGTTGTGAAAAGAAAAATGTACTGGTTAATGCAGT
>NZ_JACJDP010000076.1:0-2507 GCF_014163575.1 Psychromonas sp. SR45-3 | reverse complement strand
AAGTACCTGTGTGCCTCAATCCTACCTTTAAAATAACTATTTACTATAATAAGATGCAATCTCGGATGGGCTTGTTCAACGACCAGATAAGGTGTCGGCTGCGCGACACCTATCCTTGTTTGTTATATGCCAAGGAGGCACTGTGCCAAGTCCAACTATTAAGCAATTAATTTCTCGCGGTAGAGGAGTTATGGAAGCGGAAAGGTTTGAACAATTTACTCTTGATAGTCCTCAAGTTCTGGGTGAATCAGCTCAAGAATTAATGTCCAAAATTCCACCGTCATTTGGTGCATGCGCGATGATAAGCTCAATGTGGGCAGCTTATCTCAATGATAATTTTTCAGTTCCTGCAATTGTTGTTGCAGGAGATCTTAAAATATCGGGTAAAACTATATTTAAGTGCAAGAAAAATTTACCTGAGCCAACTAAATCAGGAAATATTGTTTCAGCCAATTGGGATGGGCACTGCTGGATAGAGATTGACGGATGGATTGGTGATTTATCTATATTTCGCACGGCATATCAAATACAAGGTGCAAGTCACCTAAAAGAGTTTATTCTTTCAAATTTTGGAAGCGGTAGAGGCGCTTTAATTAGTGGTAAAAGTGATCTTCCACTAGGAATGAAGTACATTCCTAAATATGTTTTAAAAGACAATCAAATAGATAGTTTAATTGGTGGTTTAGCTTACCAAGTGGAAAATGGCATATAACAAGGGTTTTCAAGTCGGACAAATTACAGTTGGCTTTTTGTTCGTGCCTCACTTATTTTAGCCAACTGCAATTTGCCGCTTAAAACGGCGTTATATCACCTCTTTAATAAGGAAGTATCTTGAAACTTAAGTTGGATATCAAATTAAAAAGTAGTAAAAAGTAGTAGACATCCATAAACTTTTAAAAGTAGTAGATAAAAGTAGTAGATAAAAGTAGAAAAGTAGTAAAAGTAGTAGACATCCATAAACTTTTACAGCCAAATAATCATCAAAAAATTGTGGCATGTAATAAAACATAAATCAGAAAGTGTTCTAAAAATATTGTAGGGGTATAAAATGCAGGGCATAAAGCCGTTTCTCTAGTATTTTAAACAAGTGAAGTCTTTCGTTCTCACGGTATTTTTTAAAAATAAGCAGTAACCAAGAAACTAGTGCATATTTCGTCGTAATTCGTTTTTGCTGGCCATCCAACGCTTACCAGTATGCGCTGCAAATAAGGAAAGTAGTAGACACAAGGAAAGTAGTAGACACAAGGAAAGTAGTAGACATCCAAGCAAGGAAAGTAGTAGACATCCATAAATTTTTACAGCCAAATAATCATCAAAAAATCGGGGTATGTAATAAAACATAAATCAGAAAGTGTTCTAAAAATATTGTAGGGGTATAAAATGCAGGGCATAAAGCCGTTTTTCTAGTATTTTAAACAAGTGAATTCTTTCGTTCTCACTACATTTTTTAAAAATAAGCAGTAACCAAGAAACTAGGGCATATTTCGTCGTAATTCGTTTTTGCTGGCCATCCAACGCTTACCAGTATGCGCTGCAAATAATGCTAACTCTTCCAACGAGCCGACTGCCCCTTGGTAGTCTTTGCCAAAACTACTTGCAAGCGATAACCAAGTTTCACTATCAAGCCCAAGTGTATTGAGCAATTTAGGATGATGGCTGGCGATTGCTCCTCGTTTATCTTCTCGTAAAATACGACCGCTCCAATCGACTAACTCGATATAATCAAGTAGTGAGAAGGGGATGCCCAGCTGTTGAGTTTCATGCTCATCGCCTATAAAACCCAATAATGGCTTTTTCTTAAAACTTAACCCGACCAAAGAAGACTCATTGTTGCTTTCCTCTTTAAAAGCAACACCATGTATACGCTCATAAGCAGAGGTGTATTCTGACGTTTCAACACTAGTATTCATTTTGGCACGAACAGGATTAAGATCGACATAAGCCATGCAAGTTAACAATGCATCTTCATCTAATAATGCTTGGGATTTAAATCGTCCTTCCCAGAACCGGCCTGTACACTCATCTTCTTTATTGGCTTTACGTGCAATGAACTCATTCAGACAACGCATAAACCATGAGATATCTGCTAAACGGTCACGCCAAGCATTGATAATATTCAGCACAGCTTTATTTTCTTCGTCAGATATTGTTTGCTCTTTTAACCAACGGTCAATTAAGGTTGGCATCGAGTACAAGCTTCCCCATCGTTGGCAAACCTGCTCGTTACTAAGTAAATAATTTTCATGTTCATCGATGTGCAAGACTAAGTGATAGTGATTCGACATAATGGCATAGGCACAAATATTAATACTAAAAATAGAAGCGAGTTGATGCATTCGCTCAACCATCCATTGTCGGCGGTGTTCAAACGAATGGCCAGTGTATTTATCTTCACCACATAAATAAGCTCGACGAACACAACGAGATATACAGTGGTAATAAGGGGTATCAGCAAGCGATACTTGAGATTGTCGAGATTGAGTCATAATAAACTACCTCCGAGCATG
>NZ_JACJDP010000075.1:603-2919 GCF_014163575.1 Psychromonas sp. SR45-3 | reverse complement strand
CAAAAAAAATTTCAAAAAATTTCAAAAAATTTAAAATAATTTAAAATAATTTAAAATTAATTTATAAACATTCAATGTTACTGACTGTATCGATAGCTTTATACTGAGCTATAAAGCTAAAGAGTGTAGAACATAATGAGTATTAAGGAAAAAAATGAATTTTTTTACATCAAAACGAAATAAAAGTTCATCGTCTGCGGTCTATAAGGATATGGACAGAAAACAAAAAAGATATGAATCACTAGTGAACGTATACAGTGCAGATTTGTACCGTTATGCGTTTTGGGTTTGCCGTGATCCTGAGGTTGCTCAAGATCTAGTGCAAGAAACTTGCCTGCGAGCGTGGAAAAGCATAGATAGCTTATTAGATGATAAATCAGCTAAAGCATGGTTATTTACTATTTTACGCCGTGAAAACGCAAGGCGTTTTGAGCGAAAACAATTGTCTTTAGTCGATATTGACGACTATGAAATCGCAGCAGAAGAAAATAATAGCCCCTATGATAAGGAGTTAATTCAGCAAAAAATTGCTGCTTTGCCATCAGATTATAGAGAGCCATTGTTATTGCAGTTAATTGCTGGTTTTACTGCTGAAGAAATAGCGACTCAATTGGACTTAAATAAAAACACAGTCTTAACACGGTTATTTAGAGCAAAAAATCTGCTTAAAACTAACTTGAAAGTTGAAATTAATAATAACGGAGAAGCGCATGGATGATATTTTATTCCGGCATACTGCGATAGCGACACCTAATGATAAAAGCGATGCGTTTTTATCTCGAGCTGCAGCTTCTGATTGTGCTAAAAATTTAGTTGAAGAATCGAAAGCCTTTGATAAATTATTGAAAGATAGTTTGCAAATTGAAGTGCCAAGTGATCTTACTGATAAAATCTTATTAGAGCAAAGTTTTGCGCTAGAACACGATAAAACGGTTAGTGCGCGTTGGCATATAGGTATTGCTGCTTCAATTGCATTTATTATTGGTATTAGTGTGCCAATGGTGGGGGAGCAATTAACAAATTCAACAACACTTATTAATAGTGCTCAGCTTGTACATACACCTTCTGATATTGGTAGTGTTGCATTGCAGCATGTTAAGCAAGAATATTTCTTAACTGCAAAAGCAAATGAAAATGCGACGTTACAAAGTGTGAATGCGAAATTAGCGATATACGGTGCAAAAGCGACAGATAGTTTTGGTGAAGTGTTATTTGTTAATTATTGTAGTTTTGAAGGGACTTCTGCATTACATATGATCTTAAAAGGTGAAAAAGGACGTATTACTGTTTTTGTGGTTCCTGAAGATGCAGGGTTTAAGCCTTCCTCTTCATTTAAAGACCAGCACTTAAAAGGAATCTCTGAGCATATCGGTAAGGCAAGCCTTGTTATTGTTGGCGAGCAAGATGAACCTCTTGAAATGATGAAAGAGAAACTAGCTGGCAGCATTAAGTGGGATATCTGATTTGTTTTAATTATGAGCAAAAAAGGGCTAATTAACAAATAACGAACATTGGTTGCTTGATTTATCAGCAACCAATTTTTTTATCGGCCTTTTTTGTTGACATGCGGAAACGCAAAAAATATACTGCGCCCGTCTTTAACGAGACTGAAAAAATAAACGCTAGTTAGACTATCAATTAATAAATCAATTGATATGATAGTAAGTTATAAAATTATATCTCCTCTATAGCTAAGTTAGTAGGGCGATAGAGACACTGTTAATTCGCATTTAGATTTAATAGTGAGAAGATTACAATTCCTCTTTAGCTTAGTTGGTAGAGCGATAGAGACACTGTTAATTCGTATTTAGATTTAATAGTGAGAAAGTTACAATTCCTCTTTAGCTCAGTTGGTAGAGCGATAGAGACACTATTAATTCATATTTGGATTTAATAGTGAGAAAGTTACAATTCCTCTTTAGCTCAGTTGGTAGAGCAACGGACTGTTAATCCGTGTGTCGCTGGTTCAAGCCCAGCAAGAGGAGCCACATTTAGTTAAGTTTGATTATATCGAACATAACGAGTCCGATAATTTGAAGACTTAAAAGAACAATTCCTCTTTAGCTCAGTTGGTAGAGCGATAGAGATACTGTTAATTCGTATTTAGATTTAATAGTGAGAAAGTTACAATTCCTCTTTAGCTCAGTTGGTAGAGCGATAGAGACACTGTTAATCCGTATTTAGATTTTTCAGTGAGAAAGTTACAATTCCTCTTTAGCTCAGTTGGTAGAGCAACGGACTGTTAATCCGTGTGTCGCTGGTTCAAGCCCAGCAAGAGGAGCCACATTTAGTTAAGTTTGATTATATCGAACATAA
>NZ_JACJDP010000075.1:0-503 GCF_014163575.1 Psychromonas sp. SR45-3 | reverse complement strand
CGAGTCCGATAATTTGAAGACTTAAAAGAACAATTCCTCTTTAGCTCAGTTGTTAGAGCGATAGAGACACTGTTAATTCGTATTTAGATTTAATAGTGAGAAAGTTACAATTCCTCTTTAGCTCGGTTGATAGAGCGATAGAGACACTGTTAATCCGTATTTAGATTTCTCAGTGAGAAAATTACAATTCCTCTTTAGCTCAGTTGGTAGAGCAACGGACTGTTAATCCGTGTGTCGCTGGTTCAAGCCCAGCAAGAGGAGCCACATTTAGTTAAGCCTTCGAGTTTAACAAGTCTACAGGTTGTAAACTTGGTGACTTAAAAAGTTAATTCCTCTTTAGCTCAGTTGGTAGAGCAACGGACTGTTAATCCGTGTGTCGCTGGTTCAAGCCCAGCAAGAGGAGCCACATTAAAAAGCCTGAACACATTGTTCGGGCTTTTTTTTACCTAAAATTTATGATCTACTTATACATTAGCAAAATAAGGAATTTCTCTTTAGCTCAG
>NZ_JACJDP010000074.1:0-4057 GCF_014163575.1 Psychromonas sp. SR45-3 | reverse complement strand
AATCTCCTTGAACACAACTCAGAAACTCAGTCAATTAAAGATGAACATGAACTGTTATTACATGAGTATACGAAAAACCTATGCATGAAAAAATTAGGGAAAGGTAAACTTAAAGTCGATCGAGCTAAGGTTTTTGTAAAAGCGAAAAATTTATACAAAACAGATTTTGAAGAATTAATTAGTCTGATCGAAGAAGATGGTGAAGAAGAAACCAAATATACCGAAAATTCTAGGTTAGATAGCAAAGAAAAGATATTTGTGAGGACTGATAAAAAATCTTTTAATAAAGCAGCATCCATGATGATGGAAATAAGAGATATTTACACATTAGATTCTGTGTTTGGCCTAGATGTATCATTGAATGTTGATATTAGACACAATGGAATTGTTCCATTTCTGCGTTCTGTATTTGAAAAACATGATTTAATGTGTAAGAAACTAAACGGTCTGTATTTAGATAATGAATTTTTTAGTGATTACTTCAAAAATATATTAAATCTCCATTATTATGAAATTTTACAGGACGCTTTTAAAGAATTCTCATCATCAATTGATAAATTGCTTGGGAGAATAAAAGTAAAATTCATACAGATTTCTACAAATGATTTATCTTCTGATGAGTCGCTATTTAAGTTCACTTTTGCAAGTGATGATGTAAATCGTATATTAGATTTAATAAAAGCAGGGTCAACGTATGAGGAAGTGATTAATAATATAATTTCTGATCTAGACCGTAAAGCCAATCTATTAATTAAGCAAGGTAAGGTTGTACTTGAAAAAGTTTTGTTGGCGCAAGTTAATGATTATTTTAAAGAAATTAAAACGGTAGCAAACGCTCTAGGTCCAAATGCCTATAGAATTAATGACCGAATAGCACTAGCTCGCACAGATTTAATTGAAGAAGTTAAAGTTGTAACTAATTGGCTTGATTTTTCAAAGTCCGCTGGAGAACATTTCCCTATCAATGTACCAGTATTAGAAGCTTTTAATTTTGTTGAAAAAATGTTCCCAAAAGTAAAGATGAAGCAATCTCTTGGTCAAAAACAAACATTGCTTATTAATGGTACTCATTTATCCAATTTCATTCGCGTATTTTCAATTCTAATAGAGAATGCAGTTAAACGCAGAGAAAATGCAACCGAGTGCTCTTTAGATATTAAGATATCTGAAGTTGGAGATGAGTCACATTTTGTTATCTCTTCTAACTCTAAGGGAATTGATATGGGTAAAGTTGGGACAATTAACGAAACTGTAAATAATATTAATTACCTTGATAAAGCTAATAGAGAAAATAACAGCGGATTTTATAAAATAAAACGAATATTTGAGCAAGAGTTAAATGTTAAAAACTCTATTCAGATAAATATTGAAGAGAATCGTTTTTCTGTTGTAATTATTTTTAATAATTCGAGTTTAATCATAAAGGAATAATAACTATGTTAATTCTAGTTGCTGAAGATAATAATTTTAAAGAAAAGCAAATTATTGATTTCTTGATTGATGAAATGAAATTTGATGAATCCCTCATTCAGATTGTAGACAATAAGGATGATGTAATTGAAGCTTTATCAACAACGAGTTTTGATTTCTTTATTTTAGATATGAGTTTACCTAGGTATAAAGAAGATGATACTGACATAAAGCATTTAGCTGGAAAAGATATTTTAATTCACATGAAGCATAAAAGACTTTCTCTTCCGACTGCAATATTAACTCAGCATGATGTATTTGGGCATCATGATGATCAAGTATCATTGAAAAAACTGAGATCTGAATTATTAATTAGGTTTAAAAAGTTTCTTTGCTCCGTTATTGCTTGGGAGTCTTCATCAAATGAATGGAAAGAGCAGTTAAGCATTTTAATTAAGGACAAAAGAGTTGATTAGAGTACTGGTAGTTGAAGATAACGAGATTAAATATAATTTAATTAAGGAAAAATTAGTTACTATTGGTGTTACAGCAATATGTAATGTTGCAAATATTTATGATGCTGAGACAGAGTTAAAATTATCACACTTTGATATTTTAATTTTAGATATGCAATTACCGATGAGAAATTTAGGAAAAAAATTAGATAATGCAGGCTTAGGTTTACTAAGAACTTTGAAACATAGCATCAATAAAAGGAAAAGTAGCTTTAAAATTCCAAATGTAATAATTGGTTTAACCGAGCACCCAGAAATTTTTAAAAAACAGGCAAAAAGTTTCTCCGAGCAAAGAGTTTTTGCATATCAATATAATAATTGTAGCGATGACTGGGCTGTTCAAATAATTATAAGTATTCAAGAGTATGTTGCGACGAAAGAAATAGCGGTAGAAAAAAAAGAAGCAATGAAGATAATTTATTCAATACATGGAATTATGACTTTTGGCGAATGGCAAACTGATTTTGATGATCATTTAATAGATAAAAATAGAAATGAAATAAAACATGTAAAATTCCAATACAACTTTTTTCCTATAATTTCTTTTTTAATTCCATATTTCAGAAAAAAAGAAGTAAATTCTTTTGTTAAAGAACTACTAGATCTACAGAGTCAGTACCCTGATTCGGAGGTTGATATTATTGCACACAGTTTTGGGACTTACATTTTGAAACAAGCTGCTGAAGAAATGTCGTTGATATCTAGCCCTAATTTCAATCGGTTTATTTTGTGTGGTAGTGTTTTAAAACCTAAATATCCATTTTCTGACTTGATCAACAAATATACTTTAAAGGGTATTTTAAATGAATGCGCATTATCTGACTTTCCTCTAATTCTGAGTCATTCCGTTGCTTGGGGATTAGGAATGGCTGGCCGAGTTGGTTTTAAAGGAACATATGTAGATGCAGTAAAAAATCAATATAGGGAAGGGGGCCATAGTTCTTTTTTTAATAAAAAGACTTTTGATGAATGGTTACTGTATCTAGATACTGGTATTACAGCGGGGCATGATGCTAGAAAAAAAGTAACGCTGTACTCTGCAATAAAAAATACTGTCATATACTTTTTACCGCATATTGCTTTGCTAGGAATAGTTGGTTTTTTAATAATTAAATTGGCCGCATAAAATTTTCCTCTAATTTCTCGGTTCCTATCGTTTTTTTTTGGGGGGGGGAAAGCGACTTAGCCACTCACGCAAAATTTCAACGAAATAAGAGATAGCTGACATGAGCTATCTCTTTTTATTTACGCTTTCTCTTCCACAATCTGCTTAACCAAGTTCCTCACCAACCCACTCACGGTAATGTCATTATCTCGAATATACGCTTTTAATAATTCTGACTCCTTTGGGTTCAAAGTAAGCGTCTAGCGAACCACACCTACTTTTTAACATACCATGGTAACAAGCTATCGATACCGGGTTCTGGTTTGAACAGTTCATCAAGACAAGCATTGACGTAATCAAATGGGATCAGACCATTTACCTTGGCGGTTTCTACAATACTGTAAAGTGTCGCACTAGCATGGGCACCCTTGGCCGTTTGGCTAAATAACCAATTCTTTCGTCCTATCACAAACGGTTTGACTGCACGCTCTGCCCGATTGTTATCAATACTTAATCGACCATCATCTAGGTAGCGTATCAGCTTGTGCCATTGATTGGCTAGATAGTTAGCAGCTTCTATTAGCTTGCTGTTACCGACTAAATGTCGCTGATTCTCTTCAAGCCATGTGTTTAGCTTATTAATAATAGGTAAACTATCAGCTTGCCTTGCTGTATATTTTTCATCGATGCTTTTATCTTTAATACGGGATTCAACGCCATACAGTTTTTGGATGAGACTCAATACGACATCGGCTTTACCTGCTTTATGTTTACCTTGTAGCTTTTTCGCTTCAATGAACTTGCGCCTAGCATGCGCCCAACAACCTACGAGGGTAGCCTGCGTTTTACCATAAGCTTGATACCCATCAACATGCAAGTAGCCTTGATAACCATTAAGGTAGTCGACCACGCAGGTGGCTGCGCGACTATTGTGGAAGTCGTAAAGTACGATATTAGGGACAGGATGATTCGGGACTGGTGAGTCTTGCCCTGAGCAATAGACCCACATGTAACTATTCACTTTATC
>NZ_JACJDP010000073.1:0-4890 GCF_014163575.1 Psychromonas sp. SR45-3 | reverse complement strand
ACAATTAAAAACAATAGCTTAAAATGTTATTGTTTTGTTAAAAATCACTCTCGTGATAAGGTTAACGTTTCAATAAAAATAAACAGTAAAGAAATAGCAGTTTCATAAAATAAACAATATTATCAATACACAGATAAAAATGAAAAATATTTTTCTTTTGCAGTTTTTTGTTTTAGCGCCTATTAATAGGTGTTATTTTTTCTCCTTTAAAAGAGGAAAAGAATAAATCTTACTCACGCTTTTTAAACCCCCTACAAGAGGCAAATTAAGTGTCTTTTGTGTCAAAAAATAGCACTCAGAGTAGGAATAAATTGAAAATAAGATCAACGTAAAGTCGAATTTTAAAATGACAGCACATTTACACTTTAAGGAAAACGGTATGTTTAATATTGCATTATTTGGAGTTGGAAGAATTGGCCGCATTCATGGACAGAATATCCATGACCATACACAAACTAACGTGTATTCAGTGATTGACCCGTATGTAGAGGGACGTGAAGAATTATCAGAAAAATATGACGCCAAAATTCAAACCACCGAAGAAGCAATGGCCGATCCCAATGTCGATGCTGTTTGTATTTGTTCTGCCACAGATACACACGTTAACCTTATTGAACTAGCTGCCCAACACGGCAAAGCGATTTTCTGTGAAAAACCAATCGACCTTGATTTAGCGAAGGTACGTGACTGCTTGAAAGTAGTAGAAGAAAATAATTCAATTTTGTTCATTGGTTTTAACCGTCGTTATGACGCGCATTTCAATGAATTAAAAGCACGTCTAAATGATAAAGCGATTGGTCAGGTTGAATCATTAATCATAACCTCGCGTGACCCAGCAGCGCCACCGGCAGAATACGCTAAGACATCGGGCGGCATGTACCGAGATATGACAATCCACGATTTTGATATGGTGCGTTATTTAATGAATGCAGAACCGACCAGTATCAAAGCTTACGGTAGCTGTATGGTTGATCCTGAAATAGGTAAAGCCGGTGATATAGACACATCAGTAATTGTTTTAACCTTTGAATCAGGCGCGATTGCAACCATCAATAATAGCCGACGTTCAGGTTATGGTTATGACCAAAGAATTGAAGTACATGGCAGTAACGGCATGTTATCCGCAGGCAATATCACTGAAAACTCAGTGAAACAATTTGGTAACCAAGGCGCAGTAGAAGCAAATCCAGAGTACTTCTTCTTACAACGTTACGCTGGTGCCTACAAAAATGAGTGGAACCACTTTGTAGATGTATTAGGTGGTGCAACGTCATTGTCACCAGGCATTGATGGTGAAAGAGCATTAGCATTAGCGGATGCAGCACTGGAATCATTACACTCAAATAAAACAGTGATGTTATGAGTAAGTCGTCACTGAGCAATCAATAACCAACGATCAATGATCAATGATCAATGATCAAAACAATGGTTAAAAAATCGCATTTAAGAAAATAAGCCAACATCGAGGTTATTTTCTTGTTGTAGCTATCAAAGAACTTGAGCTGAATTCAAGTTAATTAATTAGGTGAACCCATGAAATTTGCATTACACGGTATGTGCTCTTTACATAATAATATTGTGAGCGATATTCGCCTTGCAAAAGAAACGGGCTATCAAGGCTTAGAAATTCATACTGAGAAATTATGGCGCTATATTAATAGTGGTTTAAGCAGTGCCTCTCTTAAAGCGAAACTAGATAGTGCAGGTATTTTACCTTCAGCGATTGATATTATCGGTTGCGTTGAAGCGGCTGATAAAACAACGCAGCAAAGCGTATTTAAGCAAGTTGAAACCTTATGCCAGTTTGCTCATGAAATCGGTGCACCAACTATTCAATTAAATTCCTTTGAAGCGCTAAATGGCCTGTCAGTGGAAGATAATATAAAAATTACGGCACAAAATATTGCGCACATTGCCGATATTGGTAAAGAGCACAATATTCGTTTTCAATTTGAAGGTGCAGCTTGGACACCCATTGCCAAATTAGATGACTATCATCGTTTACATGATGCCGTTGGCCGCGATAACTTTGGTTTTGTATTAGATACGTGGCACCTTTGGTCATGCCGTGGCGCAACGTTAGAACAAGTCGCGAAAGTGGATAAAGAACTGATTTATAATATTCATATTTCTGATGGGTTACGACCTGCTGAAAACCAACCTTGGGTCGACGAAAAAGAACTACGCGGCTGCTTAATTGGTGAAGGAGAAATTCCACTACAAGAATGGATTGATGCCATCCAATCGACGGGTTATGACGGTTTCTATTCCGGTGAATTTTTAAATGATCAGCTATGGGAAGGTGACCATTACGAAACAGCTGAAAAAATGCTAGCGGGCATGAAAAAACTCGTCAAGTAAAGTGGCTAAATAACACTCTTAAAGCCCCCCCTTACCCTGTTGGCTTCATTGTCGTTTAAACGGCCTTGGAGCCTTTTTTTAAGGTCAAAAGCGGATTAACCACGAAGGGTTAATAATTTAACTTCAGATTATTTTAAGTCGTTATTAGTAAAGTATAAATATTGATTAAAGTTTGTGGGTGTCCAGCGCTTTTCTCACAATAAGCGGACTAAAATTGTTGGTTATAATGTGGAGCGAAGCGGAACCTCACCAACTATTTTAGTTCCGTTTAATTGCCTTGTTAGCTCGTTTCATCCGCCTGCATACTTGACATAAATGGTAATGTACCATCAACTTTTCCGATATAGTCATTGTAATCAATGAACTTGTAAAAAAAGTCAACGATGTCATTAACAGGCTGATCCCAATTCATTTTTATATGATTAATGAAAAATCCGAATTCCTCATCAAGGGAATCAAAATGGGTTTTGGGTCCATTATGAAACAAGTTTTCCATTGCCCCAAGTACTCTATGAAAATCTTTAACCACATGATGCTCAGCTTCAAATATTATATTTACTTTTGGAGCGCCATTATAATCATAAACATCAATGTAACATTCTTTGTTACTACCTTTATCAACGCCGATAGCAAAAACACAATAATCCGATTTATTGTGCCAAAATGTATCCGTTGTTAATTTATAACCTTTGTTACCTTCAACCTCACCAAAAATGCCAATATTTACGTCTTCTTTAGTGTTTTTTAATACTAAGCATAAATCTGAATTTCGAGTAACTTTGCTCATGTCAGGAGGTAATAACCCAACCTTTTTGGGAAAGATAGAATCAAACCTACCACTTAAATCATCACTAAGCTTTGAATCTACACCTGATACATAAAACCAGTATTTGTCTAAATCGCGAGAGAATGTTGCTCCAAATTCATAACTTAATTTACCTAACAATTCATCAACAATATAGTCACCAACTTTTTGATTTAAATAGTTCGCCATGAAATACTGAAATCCCCAATTTTGTACCCAACGTTTTAAAAAACAAAAAAAATTATTAGGTATATGACCGCGGTAATCAGAGAGACTCCAATTAGGATAATTTCTAAGCTTATTTGGTGAGTTTTCTAATGTATGATAATGAAGACATTCAAAAAATGAGCAAAAATGAGTAGCCCAGTAAGATTTGTGTCCAGTAATTATCGAACTCTTTAAATATGTACGCACATTTTCTCTTTATAATAATGATCGATTAAAACTTAAAATAGCAGACTGCAAATAGAGAGCTAACGCCCCAATAAGGGGCTAAAATTGTTGGCTAAAATAAGCGACGCAGGAGCAAAAGCCAACTGTTTTTAGTCCTGCTTAATTGGCTTGTTATGTTTTATGTTCGAAAATACTTTGATTAAACTTTTTACACCTTCAGAAGGATCTTCTCTAAAATCTGCATACATCAAATGCTTAATCTCATCGGGTAATGGAGTATCATCGAGCACCACAGGTAATATTTTTTTATCGAGCGACAATGCGTTTCTTAATTCTTTTTTTGCCCAATCAGAATCTAAACTATTATGCGAGTTTACGTAAATAATGTAATCACTAGCTTCAACGAGTGAGTTCAACTTTTTGTTTATATCATCACCAACCGTAAGCTCATGTTTATCTAGTAAGATTTCAACTTGGATACGATCCAGTTGAGAGCAGATTAAGTCTACTAATTTTGAATCTTGAAATGAATACGATATATAAACTTTAGGTGCATTAAATGCAGACCTGATTCCCGCATACAAATAAACAGCTAAAGCACCAACGCCTGCTCCAGCGATACTAATAGCGTATTTTAAGTATTCAATATTTCCTAATTGTGAAAGTAAAATTATCACTGATAATAATGTTGCTGCCAGTGGAATAATCACACCTGACAACCTGTAAATTTCTTTTAATAAAGGGTTTTTCATGGCAATTATATCCAATTAACTACAAATAGAAGAACAGATAAACCGAATGCATCAGGAACTATTATTCCCCAAAATACTTTTAACTTATCGTCACTTTCCCAGCCGAGTTTTCTTACTAAGGTAGATACGCCCCAAATCCCTACGATAAATGCCATTAGTATCCATGGGACAGCTGCAAGTTTTTCAACAATATCAGCAGGAGGGTTGCTCGGAGGTAAATCACCAGCAAGCTTTGCACTCCCCGTAATAAATATAAGTAACGCCGTAACAGCCAAATCTAAGCCAACAGCTGTATCTTCTTTTTTAAAGCCTGAGTGGCGATCATTCCTTGTGACATATTTAATAAAAATGGACAACCCAACCGTTATAAGTGGGACTCCAAACTGGAGAAAATATGGGGTTCCTAATAAATTCACATATAAATCCTTAATTTATAACTCAACACATGATGAAAACATAGACATAATGACTTCCCACTAAGGTGCTAGCCTCTACAGTGGGTTAGTTTTTCAACCAGAGCCATAATATATCTATCAACAATATAATGTGGAGGCTAGCATGAATAAACATAGCATACTT
>NZ_JACJDP010000072.1:0-5529 GCF_014163575.1 Psychromonas sp. SR45-3 | reverse complement strand
AAACGTAAATGCTCAGGGCTAAGCTATTTATGCTTAGTTCAAGGCGAAAAAGCGCAGTTTAGTGGTTTAAATGAGCATTTTTCAACGAAGAAATAGGCTTAAATAGCGACGGCCTGAGTAGTTACCTATTTTCATTGTGAACCATGCAAAATTGACAAGCAGGACTGTAATTATTACAAAGAAGCCACAGGCTTATCACTTACCCTTTGTGTTTTCACTTAATAATCAGTGGTTTATGTTTTGGCATAAAACTTGGTTGTAGTTAATTGAGTTCCATGAAAGGGTTCATAACATCAATGATTCTAATTACGATGTTATTTTAAATTATCTTTTTAATGACTCTTTTATTAGACCAAGTTTAATAAACCTTATAATAAAGCAAGGAGTTACTTAATGAACAACGATATTATCGAAGGTAAGTGGAAACAAGTTTCAGGTACACTTAAAGCAAATTGGGGTAAATTGACTGACGATGATTTACAAGAAATTGACGGTAACCTAGAAAAGTTTCAAGGTAAAATGCAAGAGAAGTATGGAATGGCTGAAGATGAAGCCAAAAAAGAGTTTGAAAAATCATACTATTAAGCCGTTCGACATAGGACAAATAGCGTACGAAAATTTTACATACATCGATGCATAAGTTTAGTTCTGTATAATTTTGTATAGGTGTTTAGAGGTACGGTTTTGTCCAAGTTATAGGGGGGAGCACCTGATTGCTACCCCCTTAATAGAGCCTCCATACTAGTACGCTGAATAAAATGAAGCCATTAACCCTATTTAAAAAGCTTTCGGTTCATTCAATATTATTTTATTGGTAATAAATAGCATTTATGTAGGCTGATGTTGATACTAAATAACTTACTCAATCAGTTAATTTAGTCATGATCAATTTAGTCATCATTAATTTAACTATCAGCTAACTGAAATACCAACTAACCGAGCTCCCAACCACTTTAGAGATCCACTATGCCAATCAAAAAAAAGATAAAACAAAAAACACGTAAGTTTATTGATTCAAAGCATATGTTGAGTGGTATTACGATTGCATCATTTTTGGAATCAACCATTGTGCCGATCCCTTTAGAAGCGGTATTAGTACCGTTAATGCAGGCTCGACGTGAAAAGCTTTGGCTTATTGCATTAATGGCAACCTTAGGCTGTATTGTGGGTGCTTTATTGGGTTATGCACTGGGGTATTATCTATTTGATGTGGTTGGTGATTGGATCATTGAAACATTTTCAAACCCAACACAGTTTGAAAATGTTAGACAAAGCATGGAAAATAAAGGGTTTTGGTTTGTTATTACGTTAGGTATTATTCCAATTCCATTCCAAATCGCAATGCTTGCTGCGGGTGCAACTAAATACTCACTTACTTTATTTTTAATTGCCTCTGCAATTGCACGCTCTATTCGTTACTTTGGTTTAGCGGTGGTTGTATATTATGCTGGGAACCATGCTGAACGCATTATTAATAAACATAAAAAGAGGGCGATGATTACTCTAACTCTTCTAATACTAGGGGCGTGGGGATTAAGTATAGTATTATAAGCCCGTTTAATATTAAGTCATTGTCACTGACTACGACTCTAAAGCAATGACTCTAAAACAATCGATAGCATAATCATCAATGCCATCACAATCTAGTTATTAGGCACTGTCATAGGCTCTATTACATTTTATTAAATCAACTCTCAAATACAAAGATAAATTTATAGAGTTACCATTACTTACAAGGCAATCAATATTCTTCTATTTGTTCGCGTTTTCTAAGACTATTAACTGCTTTTCAATTTCTTGTGCTTCAAAACTTAATTGTGAGTAAGTTCTTATATCGCCATTACGCTGTGCGTGCATTGCTTCCTCTAATTTTGCAGACAGTTGTTGGTTGAGTTTTTTAATTGGATCTTTTTTAAAAATTGAAAACATGACTTACTCCTTGAGGTTGTTTCCAGTTATACGTTTTGATTACTAATTTGGTTTACTTTGTTAGTGTATATTTTAATTCTTAGGACTTATTACTTGAATTCAAGATTAGGAGAAATGCATGAATATTAAAAAATTTTCAGAGGCAACCAAGCTCACTGCTTATACCGTTAGATATTATGAAAAAATGGGGTTGTTAAAAAACATTTCTCGTAATAGCAGTGGCCACCGTTGGTTTACAGAGAAAGATATAGTTTGGATTGCGTTTATAAAGCGATTAAAAGATACGGGGATGCCACTGGAAGAAATTTTGCAGTATGCAGAATTAAGAGAGCAGGGTAATTCGACATCAGAACAAAGAATGCAAATGTTACAGGAGCACGCCCTTAAACTTGAAGCAAATATTACTGAACAGCAGTTAAACCTGGAGAAGTTGCAACAAAAAATCATCTATTATAGCGAGGTCATCAAACGGCAATGAATATAATCCATAAACAATTGGTATTCGCTATTATTTCAATTACCTTCCTTAATATAGTTTCCTTAAGCCATTAAAATAATAATGCTACATCTTAATTCATTGATATTAAGTTTTTTACGAGGTCATTGTCGATAGTGGAAATTCCATAAACTCATATTAATCAATCTACGTTTTGCCCATTGGCTCATTTTCTCAACTTTTCCCCCTTTTTTAACACTTGACTTAGAGTTAACTCTAAGTTGTAGAGTAGTTAACGAAATCCGATTGTTATTGAAAACCGGTTTATTAATAAATAAGGGAAGAAAATGAATAATAAACGTTATCAAGATGGCCTTATAAAATTACAAGAAATTGATGGAGAGGCAGGGCAAAAAGTGATTGATAGTTTGGCAACTATTTCTCCCGACCTAGCAAAGTATACTATTGAATTTGCTTTTGGTGATATCTACTCTAGAGCAGGGCTTGATCTAAAAAGTAGAGAATTAGCAACGGTAGCCGCATTAACTGCCATGGGGAGCTGCTTGCCACAATTAAATGTGCATATTAATGGTGCACTGAATGTCGGTTGTACACCGCAGGAAGTGACAGAAGTAATTATACAAATGGCTGTTTATGCAGGTTTTCCTGCTGCACTCAATGCGATGCAGGTAGCAAAAGAAGTCTTTATTGAGCGTGCCATTATCAAGTATTAATATTAAGAAATATAAATACTTGTACATCATAGGTTTTCCTATGATGTACAAGAAAGCATAACTTTTTACCAAATACACTTCAAAGATCAACTCCTCAGAAAAATAACAACGATAACGTCTATAAATTTTAATCCCTATTCTTGATTGTGATATAACTAACTTCAGCTCACTATGAGCAACACTATTTAGTACTGCTGCTTCTGTGCTCTGCTTGGTTAAACACTCTAATTTTCTACAAGGATTTGTTATGACAATACGTAAAGTTTCAGAAAAAATACTACATGGCTTAAGTATCAGGACTGATAATGAAACTGAAATGAGCACTGATAAGGGCAAAATAGGCGCTTTGTGGCAACAGTTTGATAAGACTGTTGATGTTGATTATAAAAGTGGAGAAAGAGTTTACGGGGTATATTTTGATTATGAATCAGATGCTAGCGGTCAGTTTAATGTATTAGTTGGTTTTGATGGTAAAAATAGGCCTGTATCTGTACCTTTACAAAAAGTGGTGATCCCCGCTGGTCAATATCTGGTTTTTAAACACAAAGGAGAAATGCCACAAATTGCCATTGATGGGTGGACTGAAGTTTGGGATTATTTTGCGGATGAAAATGCACCACAGCAACGTGCTTATTCAACTGATTTTGAGTTTTATCCAAATGGTAATGAAATTGAAATACATATTGCGATAAAGTAGCACGTTTTTGAGTGATGAATGTTATGTGGTCACTTTCTTTTATTTTTTAGTTAGGGCTTTTATTGCTGGTATTTTCCCTAGTCATTCCTCATTGTAGAGGGATCCGAACTGTTCCAATTAGATAGGTTTATTAATGCAACGCTTTGAATATTGTAATGCTAAAGAGTGCGCTCAAGAGATGTTGGAACTTGGGCAAGTCAACATGAAAATGTGGTACTTGTTCCAATGGTTAACTGAGCATGACCAATTGCGTCATGGTACTCAAGCTGAATTACTCAAGTTGTATGTTGATGAACAGCTGGTGGCTTATAGCCTACTAGAAAACTATGAGGCTTGTATCGATAAAACCACTTTACATCATGGGGAGTTATATCAAGACTTAGGCGTGATACATTTTGTGACTATGCCTGCCCACCGTAAAAAAGGGTTTGCTAGTTTATTAGCCGGCATCATGTACGCAGATGTTATTAAACCTTTGTTAGCTCGTCATACTGATGTGCATGCTTATATTACAGCAACAGGGCGCGCAGTCCCCTTAATGGAGCGAACCGATATTGCGCCAGTTAATATGGTAAAAGAGTTTTATTCTGAGGTCACATTCGAAGAAAAAGTCGTTAAGTACTTACGTTTACAATCGACAAACCGTTAGTTGCTTAAAGACCGTTTGGAATGAATCATTAACCTGTTCACTTCGCTATTTATTTTTTAAGCATGCAGGTTAATCTTCTAATAAGTACGCTAAGCGCTTCTCTTCATATTATATTTTTAAGTTATCTATTTGCCAAAGCTAATTACTTTCTAAACCTGTTATTTTATAAATACGTTTTTTAAGCATATTGAGTTAACTTAATCAGGTTTAATCGTATTAAAACTCTTAATGTAACCACATATTTTGTGTATAGAGCTATTGTTCAACATTTTTTGGCCATTCTGTCGATCTAGTTCTCACTTTCTTATCTGTTTACTAAATACACTGATTTTAGTTTTTAAATATGAGTCATTAATTTTCAGGAGTTATTTATGCCATCGAGTTCTGCCACTCAGCTTTCTCGTCAAGAGTTAGCTAACGCAATACGCGCCCTTAGTATGGACGCTGTCCAAAAAGCCAATTCAGGTCACCCAGGCGCACCAATGGGAATGGCTGATATTGCGCAAGTTTTATGGACGGATTTTTTAAAGCATAATCCGACTAATCCAAACTGGGCTGATCGCGACCGCTTTATTCTATCTAACGGCCACGGTTCAATGCTTATCTATTCTCTACTGCATTTAACAGGTTATGATTTATCAATTGAAGATCTTAAAAACTTCCGTCAATTACATTCAAAAACACCGGGTCACCCAGAATATGGTTACGCACCAGGTGTGGAAACAACAACAGGGCCATTAGGCCAAGGTATTACTAATGCTATCGGTATGGCAATTGCTGAACGTTCTTTAGCGGCTTCTTTTAACAAAGAAGGTCACGACATTGTTGACCACCATACTTACACTTTCCTAGGCGATGGTTGTTTAATGGAAGGTATTTCGCATGAAGCTTGTTCTTTAGCGGGTACATTAGGTCTAGGTAAACTGATTGCTTTCTGGGATGACAACGGTATCTCAATCGATGGTGATGTAGAAGGTTGGTTCACAGACGATACACCTAAGCGTTTTGAAGCTTACGGATGGCAAGTCATTTCTGTTGATGGGCATAACCCTGAAGAAATCAAAGCCGCTATTATCTCTGCAAA
>NZ_JACJDP010000071.1:0-5730 GCF_014163575.1 Psychromonas sp. SR45-3 | reverse complement strand
AACGTAAATGCTCAGGGCTAAGCTATTTATGCTTAGTTCAAGGCGAAAAAGCGCAGTTTAGTGGTTTAAATGAGCATTTTTCAACGAAGAAATAGGCTTAAATAGCGACGGCCTGAGTAGTTACATTTTATTTTGCTAATATGCCTACTAATACACATTTCAGGCCTTTATCAAGTTCACTATTGGTAAACTCAATAGGCGGCTCAATAACACTTATTACTTTTGCCGTAGGGCAATGTTCAGCTAATGCATCATAAATAAATTGAAAGTCCAAATCAGGACTATTTAAGCATAACAAAGCTTGCCCTCCCTGGTTTAACAGCTCAGGTAAACGACGCATTATCTTTGGGTAGTCACGTTTTATATTAACGCTGCCTTTTTGTAATGAAGGCGGATCGGCAATGATAATATCATAGGGCCCTAAACGTTTAACTTTACCCCATGACTTAAAAAGATCATGGCCAAGATATTTCACTTTATCTAAATCATGCCCGTTAAGCCTATGATTACCACGCCCTACTGCTAATGCAGCTTTACTCATATCTAAGTTAACGACTTGCTCTGCGCCACCAGCAATAGCCGCATTAGAAAATGCACAGGTGTAGGAAAATAGGTTTAATACACGCTTATTGTGACTATTTTCTCTTAACCAAGAACGGCCATTTTTCATGTCCAAGAAAATACCGTAATTTTGATTTTTACCGAGATTGATTTTATAAGCCAAGCCGTTTTCACAAGCGACAAAATCATGCAACGCATCGCCATATAACAACTCAGTAGGCGCAAGGTCTCGACAACGAAATTGCACTTGAATGCTCTTCACCACAAAGCCTCTTTGAGTCATTTCCACTAGCAGGAAGTCACTCAAATTAGCCAACCATTGTGCATCTTCTTCCTTATATAAAATAATCAATACAACTGGCGCTAACCAATCTATATTAATATGCTGATATTCAGGATAAAAGAATCCACGCCCATGAAATAATCGCGCCATTTCTTTATTTTGCTCGTTAGTTGTTAACGATACGTCTGGAAAATGCATTTTTTCTAATAGTGCTGTAAACATATTATTTTTCTTCTTTAACTTGTTCTTTAATTTTCTTTTTTAAGGATCGATTGAACTGATGACTAAGTCTCATTATTTGAATCGTTTTCGCTTGAATGGCTATTTGAATTAACGTCTTTCGACGACGCGGAGCCTTCCGCTTGTTGCGCATTGGATTTATCGATATTGGTTTGTTCAAATGCAGCAACTTCTTGATCTGAACTTAATAAAATAGCAAACCACCGTCCATCTTCACTATTTTCTAAAGCGATTTTTAAAATCATTGTTAAAGGCACAGATAACAGCATACCTACGACCCCTAATAACCAGCCCCAAAAAATTAATGATAAAAACACAACTAAGGTCGATAAACCTAGACTGCGCCCCATAAAACGCGGTTCAACAACGTTGCCCATGATCATATTTACACTGACAAATAATCCAACCACCGCTGCAGCATAACCTGCACCGAGCTGTAAAAAAGTCAGAATAACAGCAGGCACCGCGGCGATAATTGAGCCGATGTTAGGAATGTAATTTAATAAAAAAGCCAGCAATGCCCATAATACGTAAAATTGAACACCAATTGCCCACAACACAGTACCAATTACGATGCCGGTTCCTAAGCTCACCATGGTTTTAATAGCCATGTAACGGTTCACCATACTTAAGAAGTGATCTAACTTTTTCTCTGTTTGCTCCGAATCATCAAATGCAATATGTAGTTTTTTCGGGAACACTTGCCCTTCAGCCAACATAAAAACAACAGTCAATAATAAAAGGAATATATTGCCCAACACACTGCTGAATCCAGATAAGGTAGTGGTCACTAAATTCATCACTTTAGCAGGATCAAAATAACCACGCACTTCCCCCATCGACAGCTTTATATCATGCTTTCCTAACCATTCAATTAGCCATGTAATTTGCTCTGACAATTGCTCTTCATAAGTTGGAATCGCTTTGCTAAAGTCATTAACAGCCGCCCCTACCACGCCACCTAGAACAATAAATAAGGAAAAGATAGTGACAATAACAAAGGTAATTGCCAGCCCTCTCGGCATCCGTTTACGTTCTAAGTAATTAATAGCGGGGTTACAAATGATGGCGACAAATAGAGATAACAAAAAAGGAACAACAATAGGTGCTGCTTCTTTTATCCCTGCTAATGAAATGACAAAAGCAGAAAAATACAATGCGGTACGACCTGCTGTGGAAACACTTACCATGTTTATCTTCCCTTAAGTGGTGCTATTTTTTTAAATATAAAATAAGAAATGACAGTATAAAGGATTGCCGCAGATTAATGAAAATTAGATCTTAAACCATAGATTGTTTTGAGCAAATAGGCATACAATGATTTCGGCTTAAATTGACTCATAGACCTCAAAACTGACATTCAAAAAAAATATCGAAAAATGAAGAAGACTTATTGAACGTGATAAATATCACACTAAACAAGGTCAATACATTCACTTTATAGTGATCTTGATCAATACGCTAAATCACCTTATTTCTATAATGACTGTGAAAGTTTTTTACTAAGTCCGTTTTTAATAGTAAGTCAGTTTTTATAAAGAGATACGATTTAATAGAACATTTTTAAAACTTTTAAATTTATTAAACTTTTGGAGAAATATATGACGGTAAGTAATGTCACTGAACTAAATGCAATGGTTGCTCGTGTAAAAACGGCGCAAAAAGAATTTGCAACTTACTCACAGGAGCAAGTTGATAAAATATTCCGTGCAGCATCATTAGCAGCCTCTACAGCACGTATCGAATTAGCTAAAATGGCTGCAAACGAGTCTGGCATGGGTATCATGGAAGACAAAGTAATCAAAAACCATTTTGCTTCTGAATTCATTTACAACAAATACAAAGACGAACTAACATGTGGCGTGATTGACCGCAATGAAGAAGGCGGCACTATCACTATCGCAGAACCTGTAGGTATTGTTTGTGCAATCGTCCCAACAACCAACCCAACTTCAACTGCGATTTTTAAAGCCCTAATCTGTCTTAAAACACGTAATGGTTGTATCTTCTCTCCACATCCACGCGCTAAAAATGCAACCAACTACGCAGCGAAAGTGGTATTAGATGCAGCAATCAAAGCTGGCGCACCAAAAGATATTATTGGTTGGATTGACGTACCATCAGTTGAGCTTTCAAATGCATTAATGAAACATGACGATATCAACCTTATCCTTGCAACTGGTGGTCCAGGCATGGTTAAAGCGGCCTACTCTTCAGGTAAACCAGCAATCGGTGTTGGTGCAGGTAATACACCTGTAGTTATCGACGAAACCGCTGATATCAAACGTGCCGTTTCTTCAATCTTAATGTCTAAAACATTCGATAACGGTGTAATCTGTGCTTCTGAGCAAGCAGCGATTGTTGTTGAATCTATTTACGACGAAGTAAAAGCACGTTTCGCTAAATACGGCGCGGCAGTGTTAAGCCAAGCAGATGCAGACAAAGTACGTAAAGTATTAATCATCGATGGTGCATTGAATGCGAAAATCGTTGGTCAACCTGCATACAAAATTGCAGCACTAGCGGGTGTTAAAGTACCAACTTCAACTAAAATCCTTATCGGTGAAGGCCTAGAAGCTTCATGGGATGATGAATTTGCACATGAAAAACTATCTCCTACTTTAGGCTTATTCAAAGCGAAAAACTTTGAAGATGCAGTACGTCAAGCAGGTATCGTATTAGATATAGGTGGTGTTGGTCATACGTCAGTACTTTACACAGACCAAGATGCAAACGCAGATCGTATCGCTTACTTTGGCGATAAAATGAAAACAGCACGTATTCTGGTGAATACGCCTGCTTCTCACGGTGGTATCGGTGATCTTTACAACTTCGAACTTGCACCTTCTTTAACACTCGGTTGTGGTTCATGGGGTGGTAACGCTATCTCTGAAAACGTGGGTCCAAAACACCTTATCAATAAGAAAATTGTTGCGAAGCGAGCTGAAAATATGTTGTGGCATAAACTACCAAAATCAATCTACTTCCGCCGCGGCTGTCTACCAGTTGCAATGACTGACCTTGAAGGTAAAAAACGTGCATTAATCGTGACTGACCGTTTCTTATTCAACAATGGTTACATCGATGACCTACGCTCTATCCTGAAAGAAAAAGGCATGGAAGTTGAAGTGTTCCATGAAGTAGAAGCCGATCCAACATTAGCAGTCGTAAAAGCAGGTGCAGCAGCATGTTTAAGCTATCAACCTGATGTGATTCTAGCAGTTGGTGGTGGTTCACCAATGGATGCAGCGAAAATCATGTGGGTAATGTACGAGCACCCAGAAACAGATTTTGAAGACTTATCAATGCGCTTTATGGATATCCGTAAACGTATCTACAAATTCCCTAAAATGGGGTCTAAAGCAGAGTTAGTTTGTATTACTACAACTTCTGGTACCGGTTCTGAAGTAACACCATTTGCTGTAGTTACAGATGAAAAAACAGGTCAAAAATACCCATTAGCAGATTACGAGCTAACACCAAACATGGCGATTGTTGATGCAAACCTTGTTATGGATATGCCTAAATCTTTATGTGCATTCGGTGGCTACGATGCAGTCACTCACGCAATGGAAGCTTACGTTTCTGTATTAGCGAATGAATACTCAGACGGCCATGCACTACAAGCGCTTAAAATGCTTAAAGAGTACTTACCAAGCTCATATGCTAACGGTAAAAAAGACCCAATCGCACGTGAAAAAGTACATAACGCAGCAACTATCGCAGGTATGTCTTTTGCTAATGCATTCTTAGGTGTTTGTCACTCAATGGCACACAAACTAGGTGCTGAATTCCACGTTCCACATGGTTTAGCAAATGCATTATTAATTGCGAATACTATTCGTTTTAATGCAACTAATAACCCAACTAAACAAACTGCATTCTCACAGTACGATCGCCCTAAAGCACGTGCTCGTTATGCAGAAATAGCGGCACACTTAGGTTTCACAACAGGTAACACTGAAGACAAACTTAACGCACTATTAAACTGGTTAGAAGAGTTAAAAGTAGCATTGAATATTCCACTATCAATCCAAGCTGCCGGTGTTGATGAAGCGGCATTCATGGCAAAAGTTGACAAACTTGCTGAAGATGCGTTCGATGACCAATGTACAGGTGCAAACCCACGTTACCCATTAATCGCAGAGCTTAAAGAAGTATTAATTGCTTCTTACTACGGCACTGCTTACGCTGACGTGATGGATGTACCAGAAGTTGAAGTTAAAGCAGAACCAAAAGAAGAAAAAAAAGCTAAATAGTTTAATTTAGTACCCCACTTTCAAGCCTGCTTTATGCAGGCTTTTTTGTGTTCGGGATAGGTGAAATTAACAACAAACCTAAAAAAACCAACCACGGAGCGCTGCGCTACACAGATTGCACGAAGGGTTAGGGTTAACAATAAAAGATAAATTACTTTGAGATAGGATTAAAAGTATTTTTAGTTTCCCATCTTTTATTTTTAATGACTAAAAGGTAAGAACTAAAAGACATCAAGCAGAGGGAAAGAGGCAGGTTCCAACAATTATACCAATCACACTAATTAACTGATCTATTTTACTTGTTAAAATAACTTATTTCTTCGTTGTAACTTTCATAAAGGAAACAACCATTTAGTTCAATTTACGCCTTGAACTAAGTCATTTTTC
>NZ_JACJDP010000070.1:0-5903 GCF_014163575.1 Psychromonas sp. SR45-3 | reverse complement strand
AGTCACCCTGACCACTGACGGTTAAACTGCCAATTCACCCAATCTTATCTACTCTTGCCTACCTCAATGCTGCTTTTTTCGATGTTATATTTACTTTTCCACACATTCTTTAGATTGCATTAGCGTGTTGTTTTTAACGTTAATTTTTAAAAATGTTAGTGGCATCAAATTCTCATCCACTGACAGCATACTTTTATTTTCACGCTCTCTGTTTTTGAACCGTGATCACCCTCTTATTTCTCTTCCTATATAGTCATGAAATTTATTTTTTAAAATAAAAAAACACTTATTGAAAAATATTTTTCCATTTCGCTTGGCCCTTAGAATGTGCGATTACCGTCGCTTGATAGCTTGAGAAGGAGGTTAAAAGCGTATTTTTAGGGTGAATAAAAGAATAAATGCCAATTTTTATCTGTTTTTAGGGGGTTGAAGTGGTTTTTCAGCCTGCTTTGTTGCTTAAATCCGACATGGTTAACATTTATGCAACAATTGGGTTTTAAGCTGTAGCCTAACTAGATTTGAAAGATTACTATGAAGTTGTTCTTTTATGAAAATAATTTTTCACTTCTTGTTTCAGTCATGATTCATCTTTTTTATAAATTGAAGGTGGCCACTCAAGAAGGGTAAATAACAGCTTCTAATAGTCAATTGAGAGTGAGGTTTAGCTCTTCGTATTATTAGAACTTATGTTTATAAGTAAACTTCATTTTTAAACCCAAAGTACTATTTAGGAGAATCTTAATGAAAAAGTTTAAATTGTTAACTGCAGCGGTTATGTCAGTCGCATTAGCAGCACCACTTGCACTGACATCTATGACAGCCTCTGCAGAGCGTTATGTCTTAGTAAGTCACGCACCTGATTCAGATAGCTGGTGGAATACAGTAAAGAATGGTGTGACATTAGCGGGCAAACAAATGGGGGTTGACGTTGAATATCGCAATCCACCAACAGGTGACCTTGCAGACATGGCGCGTATTATAGAGCAAGCGACGGCTTCTAAGCCAGACGGTATTATTACTACGCTTGCTGACTTTGACGTATTAAGTGGTCCAATTAGAAGTGCAGTCGATCAAGGCATTAACGTGATCATCATGAACTCTGGCACACCAGAACAAGCGCGTGAAGTGGGTGCATTGATGTTTGTTGGGCAACCAGAGTTTGATGCAGGTTACGCAGCAGGTTTACGTGCAAAAGGTGATGGTGTTAAATCATTTGTTTGTGTTAATCATGCGATTTCTAATGCCGTAGTTGGTGAACGTTGTCGTGGTTTTGCTGAGGGCCTTGGTGTAAAACTGGGTGATTCAATGCTAGACAGTGGACAAGATCCTTCGGAAATTAAAAACCGTGTATTAGCTTACTTAAGCTCACATCCTAAAGTAGATGCCATCTTAACCTTAGGTCCTACTTCTGCTGATCCAACTATCTTAGCATTACAAGAAAATGGTTATGCTGGTGATATCTACTTTGGTACCTTTGACCTTGGTGAGAATATAGTAAAAGCCATTAAATCTGGCATCATCAACTGGGGCATTGATCAACAACCCTTCCTACAAGCTTACTTACCTGTAGTACTGCTAACGAACTATGACCGTTATGGAGTATTACCTGGTAACAATATTAATTCAGGCCCTGGCTTTGTAACTAAAGACGGCTTAGCTTTAGTTGAAAAATACGCGGGTGAATATCGTTAAAATCTAAATTAATAAGGCAGCACTATGATGGTGCTTGCCTTTAGCTAAAATCTTATCAATTTCAAAATTTTAGAGGCCAACAGATGAATGAAATCACATCAACCCAATCCATGAGCGACGCAAAACCGGAGAAACCTGTGAAAGAAACCCCAAAAGAACTAGGTAAAACAAAACCGGATGAGCGTGTTAAAAATAGGTCAAGTTTTCGACAAGCATTGATTAGACCTGAATTAGGCGGGATTTGTGGGACCATATTGGTATTTTTATTTTTCTTATTGACAGCAAGCGACTCGGGCATGTTTTCTGCTGCGGGTGTCATGAACTGGTCAGTTGTTTCATCGCAATTTATTATTATTGCTGTAGGTGCTTGTTTATTAATGATAGCTGGTGAGTTCGACTTATCAGTTGGGTCGATGATTGGGTTCAGCGGCATGTCAATTGCGCTACTCTCCGTCGTTTTTGGTTTACCGATGTGGGTGGCCATTATCGCTACGTTCATTTTATGCATGGCCATTGGTGCATTAAGTGGTTGGTTAGTGATTAAAACTGGATTACCTAGTTTCATCGTTACTTTAGCTTTCTTATTTATTCTTCGTGGTTTAACTATCTTTGCTGCAATTTCTACCACCAATAAAACTATTGTCGGTGGCATTAAAGATGCTGCAGAAGGCGATTGGCTTGCCCCTGTATTTGGCGGCAAAGTATTCACTGGTTTATTTCAATGGATGGGTGATAACGGTTGGATTGAAACCTTTGAACGTGGTTTCAAAAAAGGACAGCCGGTTGTAGAAGGTATCCCAATGTTAATGGTTTGGGCTGTAATATTACTTGTATTCGCTCATTGGTTATTAACAAAAACAAAATTTGGTAACTGGATTTTCGCTTCTGGTGGTAATGCACAAGCGGCCACTTATGTTGGTGTTCCAGTTAATCGCGTTAAAATCTTAATGTTCATGTTTACGGCATTTTGTGCCTGTGTTTTTGCAACATCACAAGTTATTGAGTTTGGCTCAGCTGGTGCGGACCGTGGTCTATTAAAAGAGTTTGAAGCCATTATTTCAGTAGTTATTGGTGGCGCATTATTAACCGGTGGTTATGGTTCAGTTATCGGTGCTGCGCTAGGTGCAATTATTTTCGGGGTAGTACAACAAGGTTTATTCTTTGCTGGTGTTGAAAGCTCTCTATTTAGAGTATTCCTCGGCGCAATCTTATTATTTGCAGTAATACTGAATACTTATATACGTCGCATGATCACAGGGGAGAAATAGTATGAGCAAACCAATTATTGAAATGAAAAAGATAGAGAAACATTTTGGATCTGTAATTGCGCTCTCTGGTGTGTCCTTGAAAGTGATGGCTGGCGAATGTTTATGTTTATTAGGCGATAATGGCGCGGGTAAATCGACATTTATTAAAACCATGGCTGGTGTGCATAAACCGTCTGTAGGTGAAATTTACTTTGAAGGTAAAGAGATGGACTTTGATTGTCCTCGCGATGCCATCAACGCAGGGATTGCAACGGTTTATCAAGATTTGGCAATGATTCCGTTAATGTCTGTAGCACGTAACTTCTTTATGGGTAATGAGCCAACTAAAAAAATTGCAGGTATTAGTTTCTTTGACCATAAACTTGCTAACGAAGTTACCATGCGAGAAATGAAAAGTATGGGCATCCACCTACGCTCAGCCGATCAAGCGATTGGTACCTTGTCAGGCGGTGAACGACAAACAGTCGCCATTGCACGTGCGGTACATTTTGGCGCTAAAGTGCTTATTCTGGATGAGCCAACGTCTGCGCTAGGGGTTCGCCAAACAGCGAATGTATTAGCCACTATTGATAAAGTACGTAAACGTGGCATTGCCGTGGTATTTATTACCCATAACGTACGTCATGCGCTTGCGGTAGGTGATCGCTTCACAGTATTGAACCGAGGCCACACATTAGGCACAGCAAAAAGAGGTGAAATAACGTCTGAAGAGTTGCAAAACCTAATGGCCGGCGGTGCAACGCTTGCAACAATAGAAGGTTCACTAGCAGGCACTATTTAACCTTAATTATATTGATGCCCAAACTGGTTGGCCTGGTTTGGGTATCAATGATTATATCTGCACGCTCTTAACCTCTCGCCTCGATCAAAAACTCACATTGTTACTAAATTCTTATTTCTCCTTTCAATAATATAGCTTTTCAAACTAATCCGTATTTCTGTTATTAATACAGAATTATTCTATCTATCCACATGACGAAGATTTGATTGTTTATTTTAAGTGATTGTTTCTAGGTTTAATAAGCGTATCGTTGACTCAATTTTAACAAATTAAGATATTCCGTCTATTTGCTGGAAATACGGGATTATTTTGTATAAGAAGCTGTTATGCGTCTGTGTATTTATGGAGGGTATATGTCTAATATTGAAAAATTTTCAGAAACGGATCTGACACAAGCACTTGCTTATTCGGGGTTTATTCTTGTCGCATTCGAACTGGTAAAAAGTATCATAGTAAGTCCTATCAAAGCTTTTTATGAAGATATTACTTTTGCTGAAGGTATGTATTTCAAATCGTATGAAGATGATGTTTTATCTAGGCATAAGAACAACTTTGAAGCTTGCTTGTTATACCTTCGAGATTTCATGGAAGCGATTGATGAAGAGGATTTTTTAACTATTCAAGCATTGCGAACGCACCGAAATGAATTAGCGCATGACCTTCCAAGTATGCTTGGTAACCTTGACGTAAAAAGTCACTTTTTGCTATTAGAGAAAACAAATAAAGCATTATTTAAACTTAGTAATTTTCGAGTGTATATGGAAATAGGTAGCGATCCTTATTTTCAAAACAAAGGTATTGACTGGGAAACTGTAAAAGGAGCTGAGTATATGCTTTTTGAAGAAATACTTGGTAAAGTAAGTGTATTAAAAAATAGTTATAAAAACGCATAACAAGAGTTTTAAACGGAACTAAAACAGTGGGCTAGGTTTCGCTTCGCTACACATTATAACCCACTTTTTTAGTCCACTTAAGCAGGCGTTGGTATGACTTCCCACGTCAATATAAATATTACTTTTCCCTGCTCAGTATATTTAGAGCCTTATAGTTTTCTCTGTTATTAAGAGAATTAACGTACAGAATGAAGCAAGTAATTTCGTCGGTTATCATGCTGATATTCGTGGATTACTAACCTATTGGTTAGCAGCGCCTACCTTACTTATTTCGTCGTGGCACCTGTCTTCAGTCTATGTTCGTGGTTCAACGATAATACACCTCGTTGCCTGCATAACGCCGTCGGTGGTTGTGCCACACCCGATGCTTGATTCTATACGCTAATTCAAAACTTTTATTCATGCGGGTAACCTAGCAATACGTGATCTTATATCTACAGGGCTTAACACGACTTCTCGTGAAATGGCCCATATATATGCAGCCATCTCTCTTGCGATAGCTGTTACCACAACATTACGATGCTTACCTTTATGCATTAACCGTTGGTATCGTCGACATAAACGGCATTGAGCTTGCCAGGCAATATCAGTGATCTGTTTCGGTAACCCTTCTTGTCTTAATTGCATCTCTTTTGAAATATTTGCGTTGTATTTATAAGTATGTGCACCTTCGACCAGTAGTCTTCTTGCACGGCTATTACCGCATTTAGTAATAGCACCAAGTCGCCGTTTACTACCACTTGAATGTTCGCTTGGCACTAAGCCAAGGTAACTCATTAGTTTTCTTGGATGATCAAATCGAGTTAAATCACCTAGTTCAGCAATAACACCCGTTGCAACTAAAAGCCTGATACCTCGCATCGCTTGTAGTGCTTTAACAACAGGGTAATAACGCCAATTCTTAACCTGATGCGTTAACTCATTATCAAGACGTTTCAAGCGCTGTATTCTCTCTGTAATTGTAAGTACAGCTTCTTGTAACACGATTTGCTGACAGGGTGAGGGCAGAATCAATTCAGCCAACCATCTCAGGTGTTGAGATGACCAATTATCTTTTATTGTGGTATTTATGTTATTGCGTAAAAGGAGTGCTTTAAGCTGATATTTTGCATCTTTGAGATCCTTCATGGTTGTTTCGCGTGCGCGAGAAAGATCCCGCATCGCTTCATCTTCTGGCTCAGGTACGTAAATAGGTGTAAGGTCTTCAGATTTAAGTAACTTTGCAAGATTCAATGCATCACGTTTATCTGTTTTTACACGGTCGCCAGG
>NZ_JACJDP010000006.1:0-174884 GCF_014163575.1 Psychromonas sp. SR45-3 | reverse complement strand
AAGCAGAAGAATTACATTTTTGATTTTTTTGAAATCACATCAACAACAAGTGCTCACACAGATTGTTTGATTAAATTGTTAAAGAGCGTGCCTTTCGGCTAGGCGGCGTATATTACGCGCCTTTCTAACATTGTCAACGTTTTAATTTAACTTAATTTCGAAGTGAACTACGAAGCGTTAATACGTTAAAAACTATTCTCAAACTCGCTGGGTAACTTGCGTTCCGTCCCGTGTCTGTGGATGCGCATTATAGGGATCTTGAAAAGGTAAGCAAGCGTTTTATTGCAATTAAATCATTATTTTTAGTATTTAAAAAAATGTGTTCAAATAACAAACAAACGCAGGCTTTTTTGCTTAAATATCACTCACACCAGCGCTTACTTGCTTGGTGTTGTATCTTCAAATGATCCATTACTCTCGCGACCATAAAGTCCTGTAGCTCTTCAATAGTTGTTGGTTGATGATAAAAACCAGGCGCTAAAGGCATAACAGTGGCTCCTAGTTCAGAAAGAGTGAGCATATTTTTCAAATGTAAGGTAGAAAAAGGTGTTTCTCTCGGCATTACAATTAACTGCCCCCTCTCTTTAAATACAACATCCGCTGCACGTTCTATTAAATTATTTGATAAACCTTGTGAAATTGAAGCAAGTGTTCCGCAACTACATGGACAAACGACCATTTTTTTAGGCGCAGACGATCCTGACGCTACAGGTGAAAACCAGTCTTTTGACGTTAATGCTGTAATTTGTCCTTGTTTACTATCAAAGCGAGTTATTAAATATTCATTCAACGCTACGATATCGACTGGCCAATCTTCATCAACTTCTGTTTTTAATACTATTTGTGCCGCTTCAGATAAAATTAAATATACTTTGACGTTTGCATTCACCATTGACTGTAATAAACGCAAAAAATACCCACTGCCTGAAGCCCCAGTTACACCTAAAGTCACGGTATCGTTATATTGCATAGTCATCTATATGTTCATCCTATAATTTATCTAATAATTTTTGGTGAATATTCGCAAAACTACCATTACTCATGATCAAGATATGATCACTAGGTTTAGCGTATTTAACTAATTGTTCCACTAAGTCATCTATATCCGTTTCTACATTCACTGCTTTGCCTTGTTCTGCAAACAACTCTTTCATAGACCATTGAATACTTTTATCTTCAAAACAATAAATACTATCTGCCAAAGCCAATGAGTTAACTAATGCTTCTTTATGTATTCCTAATTTCATTGTATTTGAACGTGGCTCTAACACAGCAATAATTCTTTCATTTCCGACCTTTGCACGTAGACCTGCTAGCGTCGTTTTTACTGCGGTAGGATGATGAGCGAAATCGTCATACACTGTAATATTGTTAACTTTGCCTTTAATTTCCATGCGACGTTTAATACTTTTAAATTCAGCCAATGCTTGAATTGATATTTCAGGAGTCACGCCAACATGCCTCGCAGCCGCAATCGCAGCTAATGCGTTATCAACATTATGGTCGCCCATTAAATTCCAGTTCACTTGACCTTGTTTATCTCCGTTTAGGTTTACTTCGAACTGCGTACCATCTTCTTTAACCTTTTGTGCAGACCAATTTTCACCTAAATACTCTACTTCACTCCAACATCCCATATGTTTGACAGACATTAACGCTTCATCTTTATTTGGGATGAAAACACGGCCAGTACTTGGAACTGTTCTCAATAAATGATGGAATTGTTTTTTAATCGCATTTAAATCTTCAAAGATATCTGCATGATCAAACTCTAAGTTATTCAGCACTAAGGTTCTTGGGTGATAATGCACAAACTTAGAACGTTTATCAAAAAAAGCACTATCGTATTCATCAGCTTCAATCACAAAAAATGGTGTTTCCCCTAAACGGGCAGATAAACCAAAATTCTCTGGCACACCACCGATGAGGAAACCCGGTTGCATATTGGCATACTCTAAAATCCAAGCGAGCATACTAGAGGTTGATGTTTTGCCATGCGTTCCTGCAACCGCTAATACCCAACGGTCTTTCAAAACATGTTCCAACAACCACTGCGGGCCTGAAATATAAGGTATTTGTTTATCTAGTACGGCTTCTACACAAGGATTTCCACGGCTCATTGCATTACCAATCACCACAAGGTCAGGTTTACAATCTAATTGGCTTGGATCAAAGCCTTGAATAAGTTCAATCCCTTGCTCTTCTAACTGTGTACTCATCGGCGGATAGACATTTTTATCTGAACCTGTGACTTTATAGCCTAAGGATTTAGCAAGAATCGCAACACCGCCCATGAACGTGCCGCAAATACCAAGAATATGAATATGCATGTAACCTCAATATTAGAAATAGGGATAATATAAGGGATGTTATCAAATATTAAACTTAAGTGGTTGTAAGAAAATTAAAAATTGGTAATAAAAAAGGCGAGCCTCATCATAAGGCTCGCCTTTCAGCATTATTTTTAAGAAAGTTTAAACTATATGTTTAACCTTCAAATGCAGCTTGTAAAAAAGGAATAATTTGTTTTTTACGGCTTACAACACCTGGCAATTCAAACATATGATCAGTTACAGTGCTGTTTAAAGCTGTTGCGACTTTGTTCGCATCTTTAGAGATGATTAATGCAGTCGTATCTAGTTTATTAATATCAGTTAATAACACTATCGTAGAATGATAGCCTTTATCTGCTTGTAGTTGTCCCATTTCTATCAGCATATCGCCTTTCTTAGAAAAAGCAGTCTCTAAAGATGTTAATTCGAGTTGTCCAATAGCTAGTTTCTCACCCGCCATTTCAAATACTTTTTGGTCACGTAAAATAAGCTCAGCGGCGGATACAGACTTAATATCTGATTTAGCTTCAAATTGAGCAGTTGCAAATGCTTGAATATCGTCAACGCCAGCAATTGCTGCTAATTCGTTTGCTGCAACCACATCCATCTCTGTACAAGTAGGACCTTGGAAGTTAACCGTATCAGATATGATCGCACCCATCATCATTTTTGCTACTGGTGCATCAGGTGTGTGATTATTAAATTTGTACATATTATAAACAATCGTAGCACTACAACCAACAGGCCAGATCCAACATTCCAGAGGAGTAGAAGTAGTGATATCGCCTAATTTATGATGATCTACAATCCCTAAGATCGTTGCTTTCTTCATATCAGCAGTACCTTGTCCCCAATCTGAATAATCTACGATAAAGATTTCTTCACCCGCGACTTCAGTACGGATTTCAGGTTGTGGTAAGCCAGATTGTTCTAATAAGAATAACGCTTCAGGGTTGGGCTCGCCTTGTAGAGCAGGGGTTGCTGTTTTGCCCATTTTATTAAATAAACTTGCAAGGCCGATAGCACTACATAAACTATCACAATCTGGGTTTTGGTGTCCTAATACAATCATCGATTTATCCAATATGTTATGAGTTAATTTATAGATAGAATACCTTATCCTGCCGGTTATTTTAAGTATAATTCTTTATCTAATTTAACGTTAATAAAGTTTTTAGTTTTCAGATTGCGTTAATTGTCTATATTTATACCTTGTCTCGAGCTCATAACCTGTCTAAAACAAGCTCTGAGCAGATCTAAAAATTAAATCGTTATTTCAAATCACTCACAACCGACCAAAGAATGTTATCTATCCAAAGCTGATTGTTTATTGGTTTTTGTTGCCCTAGATTCATCTGCTTTTTTTCAAAAGGTCAGAACGCATGGGTTAGGATCTTTAACTATTGTTAATTATCCTTCTTTCATAGAAAGTACATTAAACATTAATAACACTATTGTGAATGAAAGCAATTGGTGTGCTCACATTTGAAAAAAACACCAATTAATAGTATTAGATTGAAGCCATATTATAAGATAGTAGCTGATCGCCAGATGATTAATATTAAAACAACTAGAGTGTGTTGTAGCAAAGCCTACAAACAATAAAAAAATAGATATAAAATTCAAATACCATCAGCTAACTTAGTAGTTTTTGTGGAGCACTACGTGGTAAACAATGTCATTTAAAGTTTTGCGATTCATTTGTTAAGAAAGCTAAATGAATAAAACCGTTAGCTATAACGCGATAGGAACCAGAAGCCAGAGAGTTGAAATAATTCGTCACTCTGGCTTCTGGTATTAGGGTGCAAAGTAAATTAAATCGATTGTTTACTTATTTGACCATTAACTTGTCTCCAGATACCTTTGGAGTTGTCATCACGCAATACATCAGGTAGTAATGCTTGTGGGAAATTTTGATATGAAACAGGACGTAACCAACGATAAATTGCACCTGATCCTACCGAAGTACTATTACTCATTGTTGCTGCAGGGTAAGCTCCCCCATGTACCATGCTGTGGCATACCTCAACCCCCGTTGGCCATCCATTTAATAAGACACGCCCCACCTTATTATTCAAAATAGTGGTTAAACGTTCAGCTTGGTCAAAATCTTCTTCATTACAATGAATCGTTGCGGTTAAATGCCCTCTTAATTTTTCACTTAACTCTTGTAACTGTTCATTATCTTTACAGCTAATAATAAGTGCTTGAGGGCCAAATATTTCTTCCTCAAAATCTGGATTGTTTAACCAATCTTGAGCTGAAATTTGATACAGCTTAGCTAATACTTTGCCATCTTCAGCGCGATTGGTAACTTTAGTTATGTTGGGCTCCAACTCCCTCTTCTTACACGATGCAAGATAACTCTGTTTAATACCTTGGGTTAGAAGAGTATATGGTTGTTGCGAGGCAAGTAGCAACTGTGACTGTTTAACGAATGTGTCAAGTCCTAGCCCTTCAATTGCAAAAATCAATCCAGGCTTGGTACAAAACTGCCCTGCTCCCATTGTCATCGATAGCACAAACTGTTCTGCTAGTTGTGCTGCATTTTTCTCCAATTGATTTTTAAGTAAATAAACGGGATTAGCTGAACCAAGCTCACCATAAAACGGAATCGGCTCTGGGCGAGAAGTTGCAATATCCATCAACAGTCGTCCAACGGTGGTAGATCCAGTGAAGCCAACAGCTTTAATATTAGGGTGCCGAACTAATTCGCTTCCCAGTTCATTCGTTGTGCCTTGTAACAAAGTGAAAACGCCAGCAGGAAGATGACAAGCAGACAACGCCCTGTTGATGCACTGTTCAACAAGTTCACTAGTACCAGGGTGTGCAGGATGGCCTTTCATGATAACAGGGCAACCAGCAGCTAATGCAGAAGCTGTATCACCACCAGCAGTTGAGAAAGCTAGCGGAAAGTTGGACGCACCAAAAACAGCCACAGGCCCGATAGCAACATTATGTGAACGAATATCTGGTTTAGCTACAGGTTGACGACCTGAATCTGCCGTATCTATTACTGCTTGCTGCCAACCTTCATTCAGTAAGTTATTTGCAAACAAGTTTAGCTGACCAATTGTACGACCTAACTCACCGTTTAGACGGGCTTCTGGTAAACCCGATTCAAGTTGTGCTCTACTTACAATTACAGCTCGATTATCCTCTAGCTGCTGAGCAATCGTTTGTAAAAAAGTAGCGCGCTGTTGACTAGTTGTAGACTTATATTCTAAGAAGCAATCTTGCGCGACTTGTGCAGCATGATTGATGTTAAGCAAAGAATCTTGCTTAAAATCGCCAACCAGTTTAGTGCCATCAACAGGATTAACGGCTTGAAAAGTATCTGTAACACGGTTGTTCGCTTTATTTACATCTATGGTAGAGCTCGACATAACTATTCCTTAACTATATGAATTACTAATTATTGTATTTATTTCACTTCAAAACCAAATGCATACGGATCATCTTCATCTACCCAAATGGTATTGTGACCATACACTTTTGCCCAACCCTCGATACTTGGATTGATCCCTTGATATGAACCAACTTGAGCGGAGGACTCCACTCGGCCTTTAAACATACTTCCAATAATGCTTTCATGAATAAATTCCTCACCAACTTTTAACTTACCTTTGGCATACCACTGTGCCATTCTTGCACTGGTTCCTGTGCCACATGGAGATCTATCAATCGCGCGATCGCCATAAAATACAGCGTTACGAGCTACTGCTTCCGGCTGAGTTGGTTCACCTGTCCATAAAACGTGGCTTACACCATTAACGGTAGGGTCTTCTGGGTGAACACATTTAACTGCTTTATCAACGGCTTCACGCACTAATGGGCTAAGTTGTAGAATTTGATCAGGACTGAAATGCTCTAAGCCTTTATAGTTTTTTTGTGGATCGACAATGGCGTAGAAATTACCACCATAGGAGACATCAACGATCAGTTCTCCAAGAGTTGGAATATTTATAACTACATCGGTGTGCGCTAAATAGGAGGAGATATTGTAGATTCTGACCGACTCAACTTTGCCATTGACTTGTTGATATTCGATCCTTATTTGCCCAGCAGGTACATCAAGAATGAGTTGGCCTGGTACTTTTGGAGTAATAATGGCATTTTCTATCGCAGAAGTAACAGTACCAATAGTGCCGTGACCGCACATTGGTAAACAGCCGCTGGTTTCTATAAATAAAATAGAAGCATCAGCATTACTTGAACAAGGAGGTAGCACTATTGATCCTGACATCATAGAGTGACCTCTTGGTTCAAACATCAACGCTTGCCTTATCCAGTCAAACTCTTTTAGAAAATACTGTCTTTTCTCACTCATGTTGTTACCAATAAGTGTTGGGTAGCCCCCAGCAACTAATCTAACAGGGTTACCACATGTGTGAGCATCAATACAAAAAAATGTTCCCTTTCTCATTTTTACTTTCTCCTTTAAATCACACCTTTCAAAATGTTAAAGCAATGTTAATATATACTATCGTATATTTTATACAATTATATTTTAGGATAAATGTGATGAAAAATAATACAGAATTAGACATTATTATTATTGGCGGTGGCGTGGTCGGTTTATGTTGCGCATACCGTTTACAAAAGAGTGGTTTGAAAACTCGTATTATCGAGAGTAAAGGTATTGCAGAAGGTTGTTCAAAAGGTAATGCCGGACACTTCGCCACAGAACAAATATTCCCATTATCTTCACCTTCACTGCTACCTCAATTACCAAAAATGCTATTTGATCCTCAGAGCCCTGTATCAATTCGTTGGCGAGATATTCTACAAACCATCCCTTGGATGTTTCATTTTTTGTTCAATGCGAGGACGGAACAATTTAATAAAGGAACCTCTGCATTAATAGAGCTCAATAAATATTCACTTAATGCATGGCAAGATCTGCTTACGGAAATTGATCAACTCCATATGCTCAAAGATGAAGGTTCTATGTTGGTATTTGAAACAGAGGAAGCCTTTAAAAGTTATCGCCCTGTTCTGAACAAACTACTGCTAAACAAAGTTGATGCGATTGTTATTGACGGTAACGAAGCGCGCCGAAAAGAACCCAATTTAAGTAGTAATGTCAAACACGCGATTCTTTTTCCAAATACAGGGCACACTATTGAACCTCTTGATTTATGCCTTTTAATATCTGAGTCTTACAAAAAAATTGGAGGGGAAATAATCATTGATAAAGTTGAGGACATCTCGGCTTCAGAGTCCGGTTGTAGCATGAAAACATTACGTTTAGGGGAGATAAAATCAAACAAAGTGGTACTTGCAGCAGGAGTATGGTCTGCAAAGTTTGCCAAACAACTCACTAATATTAATCCGCCTCTACTTGCGGAACGAGGTTATCACTTAATGATACCTAAACCGCAACATTCAATATCAATGGCCATAAGCTCAGCAGAAAGAAAGTTTATTATGACACCAATGAATGGTGGATTGCGTTTAGCAGGAACCATTGAATATGCCCATGTTGACGCAGCTGAAAATCCGCACCGTTCCAATATGTTACAGCAACATGCCAACGCGCTTATCCCAAACTTATCAAAACAAAAAGGAACTGCATGGATGGGTTCCAGACCATCATTACCCGACTCATTACCGGTGATCGATTCAGTGTGTGATGGACGAGTGTTGATGGCATTTGGGCATCAACATTTAGGATTAACTCAAGCAGCTTTCACCGCCGATTTAATTTTGTCATTAGAGCAAACGCAACCGACAAAAATAGATCTTAAGCCCTATTCCATTTCACGCTTCATTTAAAAACTCGCAATTTTATATTGTATACAATATAAAATACTGCTAGGTTTGTTATGAGTTTGTTAACGGACGTTAATAAGTCGAAGGAAAAATACGCTTAAATCCTCTTATAAATAAGCGTAAATCAAACAAAATGGAGAAGCTCAATGTTAAATAGTATCAATCTAAAACCTTACATATTACTTCCTATATTTTTAGGTATCTCACTTAACGCCTACAGTGCGGATAAGTTAACCGTTGTATCTTGGGGCGGCTCATTTACCAAAAGCCAGGTAGAGGCGTACCACAAACCATATATCAAAGAGACGGGGGTTGAGATCGTTTCTGAAGATTTTAATGGCGGATTGGCTGAAATTAAAGCACAAGTAGAATCAGGCAATGTGACGTGGGATCTTGTCTCTTTAGATAAACCAGACATTGTAAGAGGTTGTGCTGAAGGGTTATTAGAGACATTTGACCCATCAATTTTACCAGCAGGTGATGACGGTACTCCGGCTAAAGATGATTTTATTGAAGGTGCAATTCATAAATGTGCCATTAACTCCATTGTTGTTTCGACTATTTTAGCCATAAATGAGAATCAATTTAAAGGTAAAGCAACGCCAACTAAGATGACCGACCTTTTTGATCTTAAAACATTCCCTGGCCGTCGTGGCTTACAAAAAATCCCACAAGGTAACATGGAGTGGGCTCTGTTAGCAGATGGTGTCTCTGCTGAAGATGTCTATGCACAGTTAGAAACACGCGAAGGTCGTGATCGTGCATTTAACAAGCTAAATACGATTAAAGAACACGTGTTTTGGTGGACTACTGGCGCTCAAGCACCGCAGATGTTAGCGGATGGTGAAGTGGTTATTTCGTCTGCATTTAATGGGCGTATTTCGAATGCTAAACGAGATGAAAACCAACCCTTTAAAATTATTTGGGATCGTCAGATGGGTTACATGAACGGTTGGGCTATTCCTAAAGGTAGTAAGAACTTAGAACGCGCAATTGAGTTTGTTGTGTTCTCTTCTAAAACTAAACCTTTGGCAAAGCAAGCCGCATATGTTTCCTATGGTCCGACGCGTAAGTCATCGACCATTAATATGGATAAAGCGCTGTTAGACACACTTCCGACTGCACCACAAAACTTTGAAACGGCTTTCTTAGTAAATGATGAATGGTGGGGTGATTACGCCGATGAATTGAACGAAGAGTTTAATACTTGGTTAGCTAAGTAATAAAAATAAATTGGTGCGGCTTAGTTCATTTTGAATTACCGCACCTATTTTTTTAGACAATATTTTATATCAAAAAAGGGGTTAACATGAAAGTTAACTGGAAAGACGTATACCCTGCTGTTAGTACACAGTTTAATGCAGACCAATCACTGAACATTAAAGCAAATCAACAGGTGATTGATAATCAAATAAATGATGGTATTGATGGGATTATCTGCCTAGATACTGAGGGTGAAAATTGCTCATTATCACCAGAAGAAAAAAGATTAATTTTAACGGCAACTCAAGAAGTCGTGGCAATTTTTGGTCTTGCATCGCAAGGCCTATACGCTGAAGCATTACAGCTATATCGTTGGTTCCTTCCACTATTGAAACTGGACACGATTCCTACTTTGGTTCAATGCATCAAGTTAGCAGAGCATCTCTGCGGTCGGGGTTCTGAAGTATTTAGCGCCCCTCGTTTGCCATTAGAAGGTGCTGAACGTGAGCTATTATCCAATTAGTTGAAAAATCTATAGCAACACGCCCTGATCTTAATATGTACCGCTAACACTTGGGTGCTATCTGAATGAAATGAGTAAGGCTAAAGGCTACACATTTTATTTTAATAATTTGGAGACAGTAATGAATAGTCAATATGTTAGTTTTAAGAAAGTTCAAAAGACTTATGATGGTGAACAACTGGTAGTAAAAAACTTTAATCTTGATATCGCTGAGGGAGAGTTTGTCACAATGCTTGGGCCGTCAGGTTCAGGTAAAACAACCTGCTTAATGATGTTAGCTGGTTTTGAAACTGCCACTAATGGTGATATCTATATTGACCAAGTAGCAGTAAATAATTTAGCCCCCCATAAACGAGATATAGGCATGGTGTTTCAAAATTATGCACTGTTTCCACATATGACTATTGCAGAAAATTTAGCATTTCCTCTGAAGGCACGAAAAATGCCGACTGATATGATTGAGAAAAAAGTAAAGAATATTTTAGATATGGTCGAGTTAGGCCATGTTGCAACCCGTCGACCAGGCCAACTTTCTGGCGGACAACAACAACGCATTGCGCTTGCTCGAGCCTTAGTGTTTGAACCAAAATTAGTACTAATGGATGAACCCTTAGGGGCGTTAGACAAACAACTTCGTGAACAGATGCAATATGAAATTAAGCGTCTTCATCAAAAACTGGGTATTACCATATTATATGTCACTCACGATCAGACGGAAGCACTTACGATGTCTGACAGAATTGCAGTTTTTAATGAAGGTGTCGTTCAGCAACTAGCAAGCCCAACCGATCTATATGAAAACCCAGAAAATACCTTTGTAGCACAATTTATTGGTGAAAATAATCAGCTACAAGGATCTGTTGAGGAATTTAACAGTGATCATTGTGTCATTAATATTGGCAAAGAGAAAGTCAAAGCAAGAGCTGTAAAAGTCACTAATATTGGAGAGAATAGCACATTATCTATAAGACCCGAAAATGTGGTATTAGACCCAGAGATTGGAAAATTCGATAATATATTCCAAGCAAAAACCCAAGAAGTTATCTACCACGGAGACCATTTAAGGTTGGTTGTAGAGCTGCTAGGCAATCGTAATTTTGTGGTAAAAGTTCCAAGCACTTCAAGCCATAATTTAATGATTGGCGAAACAATTTCACTCGGGTGGTCAAGTCATGACTGTCACGCATTGAATGCTGTAGCAAGTTAATTTGATTTACCTAATTCAACAGGAAGCAAGGAGATAAGTATGCATCTGGAGCTGACGAGTTTGCCCTCTGTAGTGGATATGCAAGATCCGTTAAATGAAGATCAAGCCAAACTAAAACAAAACTTACAAAAAGCCGAGCGCAAAAAACGTTTACGTTCTTTAATGTTAACCCTACCATTGCTCGCATTTATTATGATCACTTTTGTAGTGCCGATTGCAGAAATGTTATATCGCAGTATCGATAATCCATTGATTGCAAAAAACCTGCCTAATACGGTGAAATCACTTTCTCAGTGGGAGCAACAAGGCCTTCCTGACAAAGAGGCTTATAATGCACTGGCGGAGGAGCTTATTCGGTTATACCAAAGCAAGTCTTTACCACCATTAGCAAGTCGCTTAAATATTGAAGTCGCAGGGATGCGTAGCTTGATGATGAAAACAGGTAGGAAACTGAGTACTTTTGAGCAAATTAATGACTACAAAACGGCGATGATAAAAATAGATAAACGCTGGAATAATATCGAATATTGGGGTGCTATTAAAAATTTAAGCTCTAAATTTACTATTAGTTACTACTTGGCTGCATTAGATTTTCGTCAAAATGCGCAAGGAGATATTGTTGCTCAACCAGAACACAGACAAGTGTATCTAAACCTTTTTGTGAAAACATTGGGGTTATCAGCACTAATTACAGGTTTATGCTTATTACTAGGTTATCCTTTGGCATATTTGCTAGCAACATTACCAGATAGTAAATCTAACTTATTGCTAATTTTAGTTCTTCTACCCTTTTGGACCTCACTTCTTGTAAGAACAACATCCTGGATTGTTTTGTTACAAATGCAAGGTGTTGTAAATGATCTACTACTTTATGTCGGAGTGATTTCAGAGCGAATACAGTTGGTTCATAATACGTTTGGCACGGTTGTCGCGATGGTACATATACTATTGCCCTTCATGATTTTACCTATTTATAGTGTGATGAAAGGCATCTCACCAGATTATTTCCGTGCCGCTCGTTCACTCGGCGCAACCCCAACCATCGCCTTTATCAAAGCTTACATGCCACTGACTATGTCGGGTGTAGGGGCTGGTGTTTTGTTAACGTTTATCTTGTCTATTGGTTTTTATATTACACCTGCATTAGTTGGTGGTAGAAGTGGGCAGATGATTTCTAATTTCATTGCTTATCATATGCAAAGCTCTCTGAACTGGGGAATGGCCTCGGCTTTAGGTGGGATATTACTATTGACGGTATTAATTATGTTTTATTTGTTTAATCGAATTGTTGGTATCAATAATATTAAGGTGGGTAATTAAGATGGCATTACCAAAATATTGTACTCCGATGGAGAGAGTCGGCTTTGTTGGCTTTAAGGTCTACTGCACTGCCGTACTCTTTTTTCTAGTGGCTCCAATTATAATTATTGTGCCACTCTCATTTAATGCAACACCCTATTTTTCGTTTACTGAAGGTATGCTAACCCTTGATCCTTCGGCCTATTCGTTAAGATGGTATCAAGATATGATTGATAACCCACAATGGTTTAATGCACTGAAAAATAGTGCTTATATTGCGATAGCGGCCACGATTATTTCAACTATATTAGGCACCATTGCAGCGCTAGGTCTGGCCAACAGAAAAATGCCATTTCGTAATGCAGTTATGGCATTATTGATATCTCCAATGATTGTTCCAGTGATTATATCTGCAGCGGGAATGTATTTTTTCTATACACGCTTTGGTTTATCGCAAACGTACCTTGGTATTATCTTGGCACATGCGGCTTTAGGAACTCCGTTTGTGGTGATCACGGTGACCGCAACATTATCCGGTTTTGATCATAGTTTGGTTAGGGCAGGCGCTAGTCTAGGTGCGACACCTGTATATACATTTTTTAACGTAACCCTTCCCCTGATAAGACCCGGTGTTATTTCTGGAGGGCTTTTTGCCTTTGGCACTTCATTTGATGAAGTGGTGGTAGCACTCTTCATTACAGGTGCTGAGCAAAGGACCGTACCTCGACAGATGTGGTCTGGTATACGCGAACAGATCAGCCCTACTATTTTAGCCGTTGCAAGCATTTTGATTCTGATGTCAGTGATGTTACTGCTCACCTTAGAGTTATTAAGACGTCGCAATGCAAAACTAAGAGGCTTGAGCTAATAGAGATTTATTGAGGCTGCATGAGAAACTCATGCAGCTTTAAGATAATAATGCTCTCAGACACTATCTTATCTTTAAGTATTAATGAGTTATCGTCATTAATAATAGAATAATGTTAAGCATGGAAGCCATATTTATCAGGTTAAAAAACTTACAATCATTAGCTCTGTCAGAGTAGAATATTAATATTAACCACAATATGGCCAATATTAATATTTTATAAGATTATTTTTTGTTTGACTCATTTTGTTCAATGAGTAAATTTCTAATCGCGTGGCCAGCTTCAATAATGTGCTTTCTTAATAATGCTTTTGCGCCTTCAACATCACGTTGCTGACATAGCTCAAACAACCCATTATGTTCACTTTCCGCTTTTTTAACACCGGTAGTAAAAAGTAACTGCATACGAATATAGCGATCACTTTTAGTATTTAAGCTGTAGACAATATCCATCGATTCAGGAAGATTAGCTGGTCCATAAAGGGCTTTGTGAAAGTCGTAATTATAAATACTCCACTCTTCTATATTTGTCCCACTTTCAACTGCTTGTTCGAAGTTTAATTTTACTGTTTTTATATGTTCTAAATCGGCATCTGTCATATTAACAATGGCACGCTCTAGTACGTAACATTCAATAAGTGCTCTTAATGCAAATAACTCATCAATTTTTTCTGGAGAGAGCTCTGTAACAGTTGCTCCTTTGTGAGATTCAAATTGAACTAACCCCTGCACCTCAAGTTGCATTAACGCTTCTCTTACCGGTATTCTACTTACATTTAATTCTTTTGCTAAAGCATCTTGTCTTAGTGGCTGTCCCGCTTTATAAACTCCAGAGAGAATTTTATTGCGAATGGATTCTTCGACGATTTGGGTTCGAGTTTTGAAAACTTGTTCTTGCTTTGATGCCATAAAACAGCTCCTTTTATTTTTATATTATATGCAATTCATTATCTATCCATAATAGTAATTGTAAAGCATTTATAAGAGAAACATTAAAACGCATAGCTAGTAAATATTTTTCTTTCTTTTAAAGACTTACTCAATGAGATAATGCCAGTCGGCTAAGTACTAGCCGGTGTAAAACTTTTAAGCTAGCATTTATAGCTTCGCAGTGGGTCCAATCGTGAATTTGGCTTGATTATCAGCAACAAACTTAACTTCCTTAACTAACTCACAGAGTATATCTTCGGGATAAGCTAAGTCATATTTAACGGCTTAAAAATACCGTAAAAAGCGCTTCCTTTATAGTTATCATCACCTGAACTTATTTCTTTCTAAATGCCATAGGCCAGGCCTTTAGAGAAGGCTTCCAGAAAATTATTGATTAACACGTTTCGATGAGTGTAAAGACTACCATATCCGTTATACAAACCATTCGAATTTGTGGGTAAGATGCTTCATTAGATTTATTCGTGGAGCGATAATAGGCGCAGTTTGCTTTTATTGTCAGGTGTAGGCCAAATACCCTCAACTACACCATACAAATTTAGGCGCTCCATTGACAGCGTTCGGCGTAAGAACCTTATGATAAAGGGTATCTTTATTGACATGACAGCCTAGCCTTTTTAGGGCCTTATGTTACAGTATTTATTGACAAATAATGGAATTATTGAGGTAAAAAATGGAGTTAGTTGATAAGGTAAGGAACAGGTTCTTTGCTAAAAAATAACATGCAGACGACGGCTGAGACCATGTCAAATATGGGGTGTTTTCTTAACCTAATGGCGTTAGATTATAGGTAAAATCAATATCTGGGCTTAAGCTATCTGATAAAGAAGAAAATTCACTAAAACGATTAATCGAAGTGCGAGAGCTCCTCAAAGTTCCATTACAAATCTCACGATCTTTTAGGTGATCGATTTTTACCTCACTTCAGCTAAAGAGCAACTTGTTTTTCTTAACTGAACGCCCTTAAAGCGAAAGTTAGGTTGGTACAATCTCAATCAAAACAAGTTTTAGATGATATCAAAAATCAATATTTACCTAAATCGCTGCTTGGTAACAAAAAAGAATTAAAAAATATATAAAAGTATTTTTCAAATATGGCAGCAAATCCAATTATTAATAAAAGCATTATATCAAAAATTTCATCTCTTTTTTTTCACCACCTTAGGTGCTATATTAAAACATCGCCTACAACATGAACCTAGGCATTCATTAACTTCAATCAACGCAATGAGATAACAATAGTCAGCAAAGTACTGGCCTAAAATGGTTATCATTTTTTTAATGCTCAAAAAGCAATTGCTATTGTTTAATATGTTATTGAACGAACGTTGAGACCTAAAATATGAAATTATTTTCCAACGATTCACCATTAGAAAACACCAGCTTTCGTGCTATTATTTTTGCCGAAATAATGGCAATCATCCTTCATTTTGTTTTTATTATTGTTTTTTACATCAATGATATAACACCGCTTTATTACTATAATTTTTTCAGTATTGCTTTGTATTTATCAACGATCTATATTGCATTAAACTATTATCACTACCTCCCCTATACAATAATTGCCATTGCATTCGAAGTATTAAGTCACCAATTCCTTGCTATCTATTTACTCGGCTGGGATTATGGTTTTCAATACTTTTTTATTGCTATTGCGGCCTACTTTGCTATTGGCGGTTATGTCAAATTTGCGATTCCGTTAATACTCACTGTAATAAGCTTTATCTGCTTAATAGCAACCTACTTACTCAGTAATTACACCGTTGCAGCCTACAGTATGAGTGTTCAAGCACAAGAGTCGTTTTATTTATTAAATATGATTGTGACTTTTTTGATAACATCAACCACCCCACTGATTTATTCATTTTCAGTAAAGCAATATCAATCAATATTATTGTATGAATCTAATACTGATACCTTGACCAAACTAAATAATCGAAAACGAGCAATGGAGTTAATTGAGGAAGAATTTAGTCGCAATAATCGTGAACAATCGGAGTTTGTTTTATCAATTGCAGATATCGATAATTTTAAAAAAATTAATGATACCTATGGCCATGATATTGGCGATACCGTCCTTGTAGAAATTGCCAATGTTCTTCAAAAAGAACTGCGTCAACATGACATTAAAGCAAGGTGGGGAGGGGAAGAGTTTTTATTTATGTTACCTGACACAAATATTGATAATGGGATCATAACACTGAATAAACTGCGACAAAGCATTTCAAAAATTAAAGTTCCTTTAGCGCAAAGGGAGTTAATGGTCACAATGACATTCGGCATCGCCAGCTCTACATCCTCGCATGCTCCAGAAAATATTATAAAGTATGCAGATAATGCTCTTTATAAAGGAAAAAGAAACGGTAAAGATCAAGTTGTTCAAGCACTTAATGATTTTGCTTAGGCAATAATCGATACTTTGTAACCTATTTATCAACAACAAAAGAAACTCAATCACATTCACTACTACCATTAACAACGTTGGTTTAAGTAATAAAACTTAGCAGAATGGCAACCAATTTCACAAATTAATCGTATTACAACACTTAACAACACTCTGATGGTTTATTATAAATTACTTTACTATAATAGGATTTTTATATGCCGCGCCTTATTTTCCCCCTTTTATTATGTTCTTTTCTAATTGCTTGTACAGCTACCCCGGTGTCTGACTATGCTCTAGGCCATGACTTCTCACAATATAAAACGTTTACTTTTGTTATCCCACCTGAAAGCGCCGTAGTAAGTATTGATAGCAAGCGAATAGAAGATGAAACCGCTGCACAACTGAAAGTCAAAGGGCTTAGCCAAACACAGCCACAAAGTGCTGACTTACAAATAAACTATCGACTAGAAATGACCACAGAGCTCGAATCTAATGGTGGCACTTTCGGTTTTGGTATTGGCTTAGGTCGAGCTGGCATTGGCATGAGCACCCCCTCTAGTTACAATGAAAACCAATATAATAAGCTAGTAATTGAGTTTATAAACCCTGCTAGTAAATCGATAATATGGCGGTCTATTTCTCAGAATAAGCTAACTGATACAATGTCAGCCCAGCAACGAAATGATTTTATTGTTAAAGAAATTGCGCTTATGCTCAGCGATTATCCACCGCAAACCAAGCAACCTTAGCTCAGGAAAGTTAAAACAATCTCCTATCAAATTTTTTAGGCAGTATTGCAAGTTACTGTAACAACAATACTGCCCCCTTCAAATTTCTTGACCAAAGGTTTTAGGGCTTAAGGTTCAATAAGTAATAGCAACTTTCTCCCACTTGTCCGTTTAAATAAGACCTTAAGTTTCCTATAACATCATTTCTATTCATCATTTGGTTCAATCAACGATCTAAAAATAAGTTAACCGTTAACATTGCAATTAGTAGTAATTATCATTACCATTTGATTTTTGTAAAAGAACGACAATTGATAAAATTAAAGACGGCATCGATCAACACGACACTTAGCAGAAATAACTAACAAGTATTTCGCTGCAGATTGAACACAATTTAAATGCCAAAGATCAGCAGTCTCAATCAGTCAATGAATAAACAGTGAGTGGACGTTTTGGTAGATAATACGCATTTCACAAGAATAGAGCGCATTCTTGACTATATACATAATAATATCGACTCTCCTTTAAGCGTTGAATCTCTCGCTAAAAAAAGTTGTTGGTCTCGCTGGCAGCTACAACGTATTTTCCTTCAAGAAACAAATCAAACCGTCGCACAATATGTACGAGAGATAAAGTTAAGTCGCGCAGCTGAACAACTTCTTTTAAATACCAATAGAATTATGGATATTGCCTTAAATTGTGGGTTTAACTCTGAAATAAGCTTCAACCGATCATTTAAACAACTTTTCCAGTGCAGCCCAAGTGCCTATAGAAAACGTGGTCAGCACATCGGATTAAAAACACCTTTAATATCGTCAATGCCTAATCATCAGGCTTATGAAGTCAAAAAAAGATTATTACAAATACGCTTTGATTACCAAGCTGACTTTTACTTCTATGGTGTTAGCGGTCTAATCCAAGGAATTTTTGCTAAGCAACCTAATTATAGCAAGACAATACCGCTTATTTGGCAAAAAATGGTCGACACAACCGGCATTAAGCCACCTTTTAAGAAACCAGTGATGGGTGTGATTGATACAAGAGAAAACCAAGATCATGCATCAAGCACTTATTGGGCAGGGTATAAAGTAAACAACAAAGAAACCAGCAATTTAGCGTCTGAACATTTATTACATGTCCCAGCACAAACCTATGCGGTCATTCCACATACAGGTTTAGTTAAACACCTGGATTTAACGATACAGTGGTTTCTTTCTACTTGGTTACCTCAATCAGACTATCAATCAGTTGAAGGCTTTGACTTGGAAATTTATCAAGCAGGTTTTGATATTCACAGTAACGAATCAACCATGGAATGCTTTATTCCTATTCAACTTAAACCTTGTTAAGCACCGCTTATTTTTATAAAAACCACTTTATTGAAATAAATATCAATCATGCCCCAAATTGTTAAGTTTATTGTTAAGTAGTGCTTTAGAATCAAAGCATGATAATGATTCCCATTTAGAAATGGATTTATGAACAACTTGAGGTACTCATGAACAAGCAACATACACGGTCAATTCTTGCACTTTCAGTCGCGGCAGCGCTTGCAGCACCCTATACTGCAATGGCAGATGAAGCAGACAAACAAGGAACCTATTTTGATACCATGACAGTCATGGGAAAAACTTATCGAAACACTGCAACAAAAACAGTATTAGAACCAGAAGAAACGCCGCAGGCGATAAATATAATTGATAATGAGCAGTTAGAAATCCGTAGTGTTAAAACATTAGGGGAAACCTTAAAGTACACACCGGGCATCACCTCAAATAATTATGGTTCAGAAGCCACTTTCCTAGATGTATTTAATATTCGTGGCTTTAATGTTAGCCAAAGTTATTATAATGGTGTCTCACTTCAAACCTTATCGGGCTGGAACTTACAACCACAAATTGATCCGATTGCACTTCAACAGGTAGAAATATTTAAAGGGCCAACCTCTGTTTTATACGGCGCAATGCCTCCTGGAGGAATGGTCAATTTAATCGGTAAAGCACCACAAGCGGAAAATAATACAACCATTGGAGCTTCTATCGGCACTGATGATTTAAAAGAATTTTCAATTGATTCTGCAGGACAAATTGGTGACAGTGATTTTAACTATCGTTTTGTAGGGTTAACCCGCCAGTACGATACACAAACATCACTTTCAGGCAATGAACGTTATGTTATTGCTCCTTCTATTGATTGGAATATCAGTGATAAAACGCTATTAAATGTAAACCTTTATTATCAGAAAGATCCTCAGGTAGGTAATAACACGGCGATGCCAGAGTCAATACTGGTCAATAATGATAGTGATTATTCTGTCGGAGATAAAAATTGGAATGATACAGAGCGTAAATTTTTATTAGCAGGTTATAAATTCCAACATGAATTTGAGAACCAAATAACCTTCATGCAAAATTTTCGTTACATGAAAGGAGAGTTTGAGCAAAAAAACTCATACACCTACAGTTATGATGCCACAACAGGTGATTTAGGCAGAGCCTTATATTCAACTCAAGAAACTTCTGAAGGCTTTGTATTTGATAACCAACTTTCTGCTAACGTAACAACCGGCGATGTTGACCACAACCTCCTAATTGGAGCTGATTTTCAAAAACTAGATGGCGATGCTGAATATGCAACACATGGTGTATCAACCTTTAATACATTTACACCAAACAATAATATGATTGATGCCAGCAAACTCACAAAAACAGTCTATTCCGACGATGATATTCACAGTAAACAAGTGGGGATATATGCACAAGATCAACTGCAATGGGGTAGCTTGATTGTTATCGCTGGTTTACGCTTTGATCAATATAATGCCGATGGGACATCCTACGGAACAACCTATAAAACCGATGAATCAAATCTATCCTACCGTGTAGGTGCATTATATGAACTTGATAACGGTATTTCGCCTTTTGTTAGTTATGCGACTAGCTTTGAACCATTAAATACCTCTGGTTACGAACCTGAAACAGGCGAACAAATTGAACTTGGCTTGAAATACATGTCCTATGACGAATCTATTTCCGGTTCCGTTGCATTGTTTAATATTGTGAAATCAAATGTTGTTACCGTAGATCCTACAACTGTGGGTTCAGGTTCATACAGCTATGTCCAAATAGGCGAAGTCACCTCACAAGGTGTGGAGCTTGATACTAAATTCCAGTTAACAGACTCATTCGATCTTGCAGTAAATTACACCTACTTAGATGTTGAAGTGACTAAAGATACTTTATATGAAGGCACAACCCCGCTTTATAACCCAGAACACTCTGCAAGTTTATGGGCCAACTACCAAACGGATCAAGGTCTGCTTCGCGGCAGTCGGTTAAGCGCAGGTGTTCGTTATGTCGGTGAAATGCAAAAAAATACAGCCAATACCCAAGGCATGGTACCAGACTACACTATTGTAGACTTATCAGTTGGTTATGAACTAGGCAACGTCTCATCTTCATTAGATGGTGCGACGGCAAATGTGATTGTTAGTAACTTATTTGATACTGATTCATATGCTTGTTATGACCAAGATAACTGTTGGAATAACGCAGATCGCAGTGTTGAGCTAAAAGTAAATTATAGCTTTTAATGCAGTGGGCGGTGCAAGCCGCCCTTTACCATGATAATTGAAAAGACAAGCACAATTAAAAATACACATACAACCAAAAATGCAGATGCCCTTACTTCCATGTTAGATTTATGCAGACAGGTAATCCCCTACCTAAATGGAAAATTTGAAGATCCTCAGCAACAGCAAATACTCAACAATAATAATGAATGGCTTACCGGACAAGCGCAAGATTACCAAACTATTCAAGCGCTAAAAGCTGATTTACAAAAACAAAACCCAGATGCAGGCAGTGCTTATTATCAAGCTCGACTATGGCATCTACTTTGTTGGCAACCTATCTATATCACTTTCATTAGTGTTTATGGTTTAAAACAACTGCCTGATTTTACTGGCTTCAAACAACAACGCCAACATAATGCAATTATCGGTTTTGTTTTTCAAAGTAATAGCGTCAGCACAGGCGAAATAGATCAATTAATCACACAGGCAGCAAAGCAATTAAAACCACTCATTGAACACTATCGAATACAGTTAAATTCATTACACCGCTGCCCGTCTGGTTATGCAGGACGTTTTATCGCCGACTCAATAATGAGCAACTTACTTAGGGTCCGCGAGTTCGATGCAGACTTCAATGATCAAACCATACTAAAGCATGCAAAACGATGGCTTAATGCTTTCGCACTACCAGAGAAATTAGTTAACTCTTTACAAACCAATACAGAGAAACCTATTAAACTAATTAGGACAAGCTGCTGCCTTGCGGACAGGATTAATGAAAAACTTTGTGCCGATTGCCCTAAAGCTAACAAACTTAGATACAAATAATAAGACACCTAAACGAATGACAATTAATAAAAAAATATCACATTCCACTTTAACCGCTAAAAATTTAGTCGTTGGTTACACTACCCCTGTTGTAAAAGGTATCGACCTTGAAATACAACCGGGCAAAATGAACATTTTAATTGGCTCAAATGGTTGTGGGAAATCAACTCTCTTAAAGTGTTTAGCCCGTGTCCTCATCCCAATCAGTGGTGAAGTTTTACTTAACGATCAGAATATTCATTCTCAGCCAGCCAAACAAGTCGCTAAAATAATGGCCTTATTGCCACAAGGACCTATTGCACCGGAAGGTTTATCAGTTAAAGAACTGGTTGCCCAAGGTCGATACCCACATCAAAGCTTTTTAAAACAATGGAGCATTGAAGACGAAGCCGCAGTGATGCAGGCAATGCAACAAGCAAATATTACTGAGTTGGCAGATAGTGCGATCGCCGAGCTATCAGGCGGACAAAGGCAACGTTGCTGGATTGCGATGGTACTTGCTCAACAGACAGACATTATTTTACTCGATGAACCGACCACCTATCTCGACCTAAAAGTACAAGTAGACCTATTGGAGCTATTAACTGAGATGGCCCACCAGCATCAACGGACATTAGTCATTGTTTTACACGAATTAAACATTGCAGCTGCATATGCAGACCATTTAATTATGATGAAAGAAGGCAAAATTTATGCGCAAGGGACAGCGCAAGATGTGTTTAATGCTGAAAATCTAGCCAGTGTATTTGGTTTAAATGCAAAGGTTATAACTGATTTAGAATCGAATACGTTAATTTGTATACCTATAAAAAAACGTGGTCATAAGGAAAGCTTATGAAGCGCCAGCAATGGTTAGGAGCGACAGGTATATCGCTGATGTGTTTATTACTTATTGTGGCGTTAGTCATTCACTTATCAATTGGTACTAAAGTCATCTCTATTTCTGATATTTTGCACTCTTTCTACACATACAATGAAGATAACTTTGACCATTTGATCATACAAGAATTACGCCTGCCACGCGCGATGATCGCTATTTGCGTCGGAGCCTGTTTAGCGGTTGCAGGCGCTTTAATGCAAGGTGTCACGCGCAATCCACTCGCGGATCCAAGTTTGTTAGGCATGATGACGGGAGGTGCTTTAGCGGTAGTTTATTGGTCTACCTTTGTCACTAATGCATCATTAATATGGTTACCTGTTGTAGCAGCCGTTGGTGCACTCATTAGTGCGATCATTGTTTGGAATATTGCCGCTCGAACCCATGGCGGTATTACGCCACTTAGCCTGATTTTATCAGGGGCCGCATTTACGGCTTTTTCGGGTGCTTTACTTGCCATCCACCATCTATTAGATGAACAAACCTTTGAAGAAATGAGAACGTGGTTAGTTGGTTCATTATTAGCCAGTAATATTGAGACACTATATTGGTGCATTCCCTGGATAGTAGTCGGTTTAATCGGGGCAATCGTCTTAGCTCCTAGTGTGACGGCCTTATCCATGGGCGAAGAGATCGCAACGGGTTTAGGTATCAACATCCGCCGCCGTAAATGGCAACTTCTAGTGTGTATCGTCATCTTAACTTCAGCGGCTATCGCTCTCGCGGGCCCCTTGGGGTTTATCGGTTTAGTGATCCCGCACGTAGTGCGTTTTATAGTGGGTGCGGATTATCGGTGGATCATTCCCTACTCAATACTACTTGGTGCAGTTTATTTGTTATCTATTGATAGCCTTGCAAGATGGTTAATACAACCACAAGAGATCGCAACAGGTTTGATTACTATATTAATGGGTGCGCCTTTGTTTATTTGGTTAGTCAAAGTGAAGGTACGCTAATGACCATGTCAATTCGATTATGTAAACAAAAAATATCATTTCAAGTAACTAAAATCGCAGCAATCTACACAACCTGTTTATTACTCGCTTTAATTGCTGTTTTTATGTTTAGCCTGATAAGTGGCAGTTACCAACTTTCCTTAGTAGACAGCTTTTTCAGTCTAATACAACAACAGCCATGGATCAGCGACTCACAGGCTACGTTGATTATTTGGGAGTTTCGCTTACCCAGAAGTTTAGTGGCGATTTTTAGCGGTGCTTTGTTTGCCCTGTCAGGCACATTATTACAAAATCTGACGCGGAACCCCTTGGCAGATCCAAGTCTAGTAGGCATTAGCCAAGGAGCAGCATTGGCCGTGGTAACGCTAACTATTTTGTTCCCTGATTATATTGATGGCTGGCGAGAAATATCAGCTTTTATAGGTGCGATTGCAGTTGCTGGTATTATCCAATTATTACGCGGTAAAGGTAATTCACTAAAGTTTATTTTATTAGGGGTAGGAGTCGCTGCTTTCATCAGTGCGCTTATTTCTACTCTATTAACATACGGAAAATTACAATCTGCCATGTCGGCACTCTCATGGTTAGCAGGCAGCACCAATACAAGCAACTGGCATGATGTAAACGCTTTAGGCTTGGCTTGTATTGTTTTAATGCTACTAGCGATAAGCCAAGCCAGAACAATGATAGTGATTAGTTTAGGTGATGAGGTCGCTGTTGGTTTAGGTGTTAATTTAAGGAAAACCATGTTGTTACAGCTTGCTACCTCCGTAGCTGCAGCTGCGATTGCAACTGCGATTGTAGGACCGCTGGGCTTTATCGGTTTATTAGCCCCACATTTGGCAAGAAAAATCCCCCACAACGGTCCGGCCAACCACTTACTATTGAGCACATTGGTAGGGGCAATATTAGTATTATCAGCCGATATTATAGGCAAAACTCTTTTTGCTCCGACACAGATAGCCGCAGGTTTGGTGACCTCATTAGTTGGTGCCCCCTTATTTGCTTATTTATTAATAAAAAAACAATTTTAAAAAAGGAATAGATATGAAATGGATAATTGGCTTAATGAGTTTATGCTTTAGCCTCTCAGTGCTAGCTTTTCCAACCTCTCTAGCGCATAAATACGGCACCATCGAGATCGACAGACAACCAAGTCGCGTTGTGATTGTTGGTCATCTTGACCAAGATGATGTTTTATCTTTTGCTGTCAAACCATTAGCAATACGTGATTGGTATGGCAACCAACCCTTTGCGGTTTGGCCTTGGGCACAAACCTTATTAGGCGACAGCAAACCCGTCATATTGGATGCTAGAATACTCGATTACGAAGCTATTGCCGCATTAAAACCAGATATCATTATCGGTGTATCTTCGGCAATGAATGAAAAAGAATATTTAAAATTAAATGCAATTGCTCCCACTTTAGCACCACCAGCTGGATATGAGGATTGGACAATTCCATGGAATATCAGGCATTTAATAATAGGTAAAGCATTGGGGTATCAAGCACTTGCAGAACAACATATTCAATCTTTACAACAAAAATTAACACAAGCCAAAAGCGCTCATCCCGAATTTAAAAATAAAACCGCTAGCGTTGCATTTTATTACAATAAACAACCCGGCGCGTATGCAACTAAAGACTTACGTTCTGGTTTTTTAATGGATCTAGGTTTTGTTATTCCTCCTGAAATTGATCAAATAGCAGGAGATGCTTTTTATGCGTCATTCAGTGAAGAGCGTTTGGATATTTTAGATAATGATATTGTAGTGTGGTTGGCTTCCCAAGAAACCATTGAAAGTGCAAGTACCAGTGTTTTTCGTAAACGTATGCCCTTTTATAAAAATAAAAAAGAATACTTTACCGGTGACCTAGTTGGCGGTGCTTTTTCATTCTTTAGTTACTTATCGATTCAATATTTATTAGATGAAATGCTGCCAGAGATGTCCAAAATAACCAAATAAGGAACAAACTCTAATGTCATGACAGTTAGAATTAGATGCAACTTAATTCAGAACGTATGCGTTCTAAATTAAGTGCATCAGCAACAATAGCTTGAAGAAAGGGCTACGATTTTTGAACACTACCAAAAGCAATCAGAAAAATACTCTTTGAATAGTTTCAGCATATTAGGTTTTTGTTTATACATTTGGCCAGTTTTCGCAACCGTCTGATTAAAAGTCTCAGCTCAGTATTATTTGCAGTTAAGGTTCGTTTTAATTTGAGCAGTAAATCCGTGGTTTCTTGGCAAGCGGAATGATTGGTTTGTTCAATGAACGAGCCGACAACACGTTGATATAGAACAATACAATCATTGTTCAGCCATAACAGCCGATAATTTTAGACCAGAAGTTTAAATAAAAAAGTCTTTGAACCGTATCTGGACTTCGCCCCTACTTAAGTAGGGGCTTGTTGGGTTTTATTTTCAAAAACAACAAATAAAACGGCTATTTACCAAGTTTGGAAAGCATTTCAGGTTTCATGAATTTATGAATAATTACCATAAATAAAATAGAAGGAACAAGTAAAATCAATGCGGTAATAGATGCAATTTGATAATTCCCCTCCATGCTCGCGGTATACAGTAAAAGTGGCAAAGTATTAATGTTTGGAGAGCCTACAAAAAAGGTCCCTGTAAACTCATCTAATGACTCCAAGAATACAAAAATACAGCTGGCAACAAGTCCAGGAGCAGCCTGAGGCAAAACAATATGGAAAAATGTATAGATAGGTCCTGCACCTAAATTACGAGAGGCACGTTCCAACATTGGATCTGTGGAGCTAAATGCAGCCACACTGATCCAAATAGAAAACATCAAACCATGCACACTGTGCACTAAAACCACTCCTAGCAACGTACCATTTAGGCCGAAGTCATAAAAAAGTCGAGCAATATTCATATACACGGTCAGGTTTGGAAAAGCCTGTGGGATCAAAAAAAGTAACATCCAAAACACACGAAATGGCATACTATTTTTAGAAAGTGCGTACCCTGCTGGCACAGAAACTAACAGGCAAACAACCACTGTTAATATTGCAATTAACAGGCTAGTCAGCAATGAACCAGATACATCACAGTAAGGATTGAACACTTGTAGCCAGTATTTAAACCCCCATTGCGAAGGTAGCGAGTTTGGAAAATACCAACTTTCTGTTACTGTCCAAATGAGTAGGTTTACAATAGGACCGAACATCGCCAAAGCGAGCAGTAATATGAACAGACTTTGTAACCAAAAACTGAAACGTACACTGTAGATACTAATTCCACTAAAATAATACTGTTTTTGTGTAGCGATCATGAAATAGCTCCTTTGTCTTTCAAATTCTGGCGTAAGTAAAAGTAAGCCAATCCACCACATATACAGTACGAAACTAGGCCAAGTGCATTTGCAACATGATAATCGCCATAAGAATTAACTCGAAATGCCATATCGGCAGTCATCATCGTAGGCGTACCTGTACCTATCATTAGTGGAACTGAAAGCACTGACATAATAGTTACCGTCGATAACACCATAGCAATCCCTATACTTGCAGTAATTTGAGGTAATATTATTTGAACTAAAACTCGAAACCTAGATGCACCTAAATTACGTGCAGCTTGGATTTGAGAGTCGTCTAAAGCGGCCATTGCGCCAGATATTAATAACGTAGAAAATGCCATTTGTTTCCAAACAAATGTAATAATGATCCCTCCCCAACCTAGAAAAGAGATTGTTTCCATAGGAGTTAACAATCCAGATTCGATAAATGCATTATTCATTAATCCATTCTTTGCCAAAAATGTACGCATCATTTGTGCCGTTACAATAAAAGGAATAAACAACGGTAAACGATAAAGAAAAGCCAGTAAGCCCACTAAAGAACGAAAAGGCGATAAAGTGATAAGTGCTGCAATAGTCACTGATAAACTTGCTAAAATAGACACTGAAACGAATACAATAAAAATAGTAAATAACATGTCTTTTGAATATAGATCAAAAGCTTTATACAAATGTGTCAATGTGAAACCTCCACCATCTAATGTAACGGCGGAATAAAGTGAGAAGCAAAGTGGATATAAAAAGAAGATGCCAACCATCAAAGCGGCAGGAGCGACTAACCAAAGATTGTGTGATTGCATTTGACGCATATTTTGTCCCGGTAACGTTCATAAGTTTAAATAGCTCTGAGTGATAAACTTCAGAGCATTAATCAAGTAACAGCACTCTAAGGCTTAGTTAGATACTTTTCGTTCGTAACCTTCTTTTATGTCATCAAAATAAGGTCCAATTGGAAAGCTTTTTCCATACTTTGCTAAGTCATTTGGTGTAATTTCAGCAAAAAGTTTTTCCCATGTTGCATTGTCTAACTTGTTTTTAACATGCTCAGCATCAATACCTGGATACCAGTTAAAGCGTTTCACAATACCTTCAGCCTGTATTTCAGGACTAGTTGCTAACTCAATGAATTCACGTGCAAGTTTTGGATGTGATGCTTTTGTTGGCGTAACATAATACATAGGCTGCCCTGGCATACCGGGTGCTATCAAAGACAGTTTCAATGAAGGAGGGATTTTACCTTGTGCTTTCCAGCTGTAGAACATATCAACCCATACAGGCCCCATGAATATTTCTCCACGATTCAGCATATCTAACGTCCCAGCATTACCTGGCGTAAAGGTAATGTTTTTATTAAACTCTTTAAGGTTTGCAAAAGCACTATCCCACGATCCCGCAATTTCTTTTTCATAGGGAGCCGTTGATAACTTGTCAGCATTGCTACCATAGGCGTAAATCCAGCCAGTAACAAAACTCACGCCAGACATACCATTTTTAATCCCGTTGTAACCAAAGGCTTTAGGATTTTTTTGCGTCCATGTTATTAATTCATCGTAAGATTTTGGTGGATTGGAAACAAATTCACTGTTATATGCAATCGCTGTTTGGCTATGAAACATAGGCATAACATAACCATCCACATTGACACCAAGTGCATTTTTAGCACTGTCTCGCGTAGCCAGATTACCAGTACTAATGTCTGCTCTATACTTTGAAAGCAGGCCATCCTTCACCAGCTCCCCACCTATTTTTTGGTGGACAACAGCAACATCAATATCCCAAGTAGCAAGCCCACTACTATTTTGTGCTGAAAGTTTCTCCATGATCTTATGAGAGCCTGCATCTCCTGGTCCAGTTCCAACGACCTTTACTTTCACACCAGGGTGCATCGCCTCAAATTTTGGAGCTAAATAAGACTTAACGTAATCCACCATATGTTGGTTACCTGCAGAAACCACATTCAAAGTAGTTTGTGCATTTGCAAAACTTGAAAATTGGGTAAGACCAATAGTGGCAATTGCTACCAGTTTAGTTTTATGAAACATAATTCATCCTTATTAATTTGATAGAAATGGTTTAGTTTTTTTCGAGTACTGAACTTTTTACGTCTGCTGCGTATATATGCAGTGCTTCGGGTAATATATGTAGAGTCACGGGAGTTTTCCCAGGCAGGTGCTTATAATGTTCTGCCTGTATTATGTGCTTCCCGCTGCGCACACTAATTCTGTAGCTATTGCCAAAAAAAACACTTTGCTCGACAGTGCCATTAATGATTAACCCCTCATTTTGTTGCTGATTTAACTCATTATTAATAGTGGCTTGCAATGATATTGAAACGTTTTCACTGCGAAAATATATACTCAGATCATCGGGAGGCAGGTTGATATTTAAACTAAAACCAGGGTCCTGAATTGGCCATACAATGTGATTATCTGCCCCCATAAAATCAGCAACAAAAGCCGTACTTGGATGATGGTAAATCTCTTCCGGCGTACCAATTTGTTCAATTTGTCCTTTATTTAATACCGCAATACGATCAGCCATTACCAACGCTTCCTCTTGATCATGAGTCACGATCAGAGAGGTAAAACCAAGTTTCTTTTGTAATGCTTTAATTTCATGGCGCACACTCAACCTAACTTTGGCATCAAGGTTCGAAAGAGGCTCATCTAATACCAAGACATCGGGCCGAATAGCTAATGCTCGCGCTAATGCGACTCGCTGTCTTTGACCTCCTGATAGTGCAGTGACTTTTTCTGCTTCTAAACCAGCCAATTTCACTACATTCAACAATTCTGCAACTCGAGTTTCGATATCTGCACGTTTTACTTTTTTAACTTTTAGCCCGTATGCAACATTTTGTTCGACAGTCATATGAGGCCAAAGCGCATAACTTTGAAACACCATGGTGATATTCCTTTGCTCTGCGGGCAATTGAGAAATAACACGTTTATCTGAAAGTATTTCTCCATAACTCAAAGGAATAAAACCACATAACGCATTTAATAAGGTCGTTTTTCCACATCCAGAAGGACCAAGTAAAGCAATCATTTCCCCTTGCCTAACTTCTAAGTTGATATTATTCAAAATCAACTTTCTCCCATAACCTGCCTGTAGGTCTTTTATATGTAAATGCGTCATCTTTGCTCCAGTGCGATAAAAAGGTTATCGGAGGTTTTTAAATTTTTTCAAAAAATGAACACGTGTTCATAGATTTGTAAAAAAAATGTAACCTTTAACCGACATTATGGGGACCTACTTTGTCGGAACTTTATGACAATTCTATGAAACTAAAAAAAAATTATGAGGCAATATGAAAATTGATGTGATTGGTTGTGGTAGCGCGTTCTCAAAACACAGTAATACATCTTCAATTAGAATTATCGATTCGCAGGAAAATCAATGGCTCGTTGACTGTGGACCAACTGTACCTAGAGCTATTTGGCAACGAGATATTGGAGTAAACGAAATACAGGTTATTTATTTTACTCATATCCACCCTGATCATTGCTCAGGATTAGCGGCTTTAATAAACCAATGGAAAAGTTTTAAAAGAACTGAACCGTTAACCATTTTTTGCCAGACAGAACAAAAAGAACCGCTTGAAGCGTTAGTCGCATTATCAATTTGGCCAGAGAAAGTGATATGTTTCGAGATCCATTGGCAGGAAATCAGTGATTCTTTTGAGTGGAAACACTGGAAAATTGACACAGCTAATACGCAACATGAAATAAGCAACCGTGCGCTTCGTATTACAGCGGAGCAACAAACTTTATTTTTCAGTGGAGATGGTCGCCCCACTGTAGCAAGCAAAAAATTGATGAATAAGGCTGATATTGCATTTCAAGAATGTGCCTCTTTTACACCTTTACCACACAACTCTTCTCATGGTGATTTACCAGATTGTGAACGATTATTAGTAGAAACAGATGTAAAAATCTTAGGGCTCTACCACCTCTTTGATGAAGTCATCCCAAAAGTCTCTGAGGTCGTTCAATGCATACCTAGGTTATTTTTAAGTAAAGATGGATTATTCATTGATTTAGAAGACGAAAATTACATTCAAAAAATACAAGCTTCTACGCTCTTGCAGTAAGGATAAAATCGTGAAAAAGACTCAAAACAGTAGATCTGTGACAGCTGAAGACGTCGCTCAACTTGCAGGTGTTTCAAGAGCGGCCGTTTCTCGAACGTTCAGTAATAACGGTAGTGTTGCCCCAAAAACGAGAGTCAAAATAATACAAGCGGCCAGTGAACTTGGTTATCAAATAAATTTTTTAGCGCAGGGATTAAATCGAAAACGTAGTCAGTTAATTGGTGTAATCGTCGCGCGATTAAGTGATCCTTTTCGTAGTAGCTTATTAGAAGCACTACTAAGTGAAATTCAAAGAAAAGGATACCAGGCGCTAGTAACAGAAGTACAAGGTGCTGACGAATTAGAAATGACTATCCGCCGTTTTACACAATTTAGAGTCTCTGGCGTAATTGTAACATCAGGCCAACCCCCTGCAGATCTAGTAAAAGAATGTGTTCAACACAATATTCCAGTCGTTGGTATCAACCGTCATATGGACATTCCCAATGTCGATTTTGTCTGTTCTAACAATAACATGGCGGCATTACTCGTTTCAAAGCAATTCATAAATTCAGGCTGCACTTCTGTTGGTTGGCTGAATTACAAAGGCTCTACTTGGTCTGGCATAAACCGAGGAGACACATTTCGCCAGGTAATTATCAATAAAAATATTTTTAATGAATCAGACTTTCTCGAAATAATAACCGAACTAGATGGCTATGAAGGCGGAAGGCGAGCCGCACATGATTATTGTAAACAAATAAAAAAGGTTGATGGTATTTATTGCGCCAATGCCCAACTGGCTTGTGGATTTTTGGATGGTATGCGTGAAAATGGCTTTGATGCTCCCATTAATTTTCAGATTATTGGTTTTGACAATACCCTTCAAACATCACAATACAGTTATCGTTTAACAACTATCCACCAAGATGTGTCCACCACAGCACAACGGGTTCTAACTTGTCTAGAAACAAGAGGACAAAATCCTCATATCATTCAACGTTTCGAAGAAATACCCGTTAAATTAATCATTAGAAACACCTCTCCACATACAGATAATATAAGGACATAATAAAATGCAAGAGCAATACAAGATATTAGAAACAGCAATCAAAAAAGCCGGAAAATATGCACAAGAAATTCGTCGTTCAGGGATATCCGTGACAATAAAAGACAAGCAAGATTTTGTTTCAGAAGCAGACTTAAGTATTGAAAGTGAGCTAAAAAAAATTATTAAAACCTTATTTCCTGAAGATGGATTTTTAGGAGAGGAAAGTGGCTTGACTAAAGGTGTCAATAAAGATGGCATTTGGGTGATAGATCCCATCGATGGAACAACTAACTACCTTCAAGGAATGGATTACTGGTGTATTTCTGTCGCTTATGTTGTAGAAGAAAAAATTGAAATTGGTTTCGTATATGCCCCTGATAGAAATGAGCTGTTCTTTGCTGAGCGAGGTAATGGATCTTATTTAAATGGCACTCCATTGATAATGAGAGAACCAGAAGAGGGACAAGCAATTATTGGTATAGGTCGCTCTAACCGCCGTCCTTTGTATGAATACTTGGAATTGCTCACTGATCTAGATACAAAAAATATTGAACACCGTCGTTTTGGTGCAGGTGCATTAATGCTTGCCCATGTTTCCTCTGGATTGGTCCATGGTTATTACGAATCTCATCTTAACAGTTGGGATGCTTTAGCCGGACTATTATTGATCGAGGAAGCAGGTGGAAAAACATCTGCTTTTCTGGAATGTGACGGTTTGTTGAACGGAAACCCAGTATGGGCGGCAAGCCCACAGTTATGGCATAAGTTGAAAGAGTGACACTGTTAAGAGGAGACGGTAATAAATACTGTGTAACTACCCTTTAAAGTCAATAGACTGATTATAGCCTAGTTACTTATTGTACGGGAGCGGGTTAAAATCAATGGAGACAGCGAAGAGGTAACGATCGCAAACTGTTGATTTTTATTGTTTTTTTCATTAGCATCTGGTATAAAAAGGGTGGGAAATATCGTAGAATAACGCAGCTTTCCAAACACCCGTTGTCGCTACAGCCAACCTTATAGTTGTATTATGTCAACTTATGGTTGTAGCGACACCCGGGGCTTTGTAACCGATATGCCGTCGATACTAGCTACCAATTGCTTTTTTTACATAAACATCAAAACGGTTTTTCTTTGTCTTAATACTCATTGATGGTTTTTTATCATTTAAAAAAGGCGCGTAATCAGGTCGCTTCACCACCACTCTATATTTAGCTGCTGCTAAGGCAACGTCTAATAGATCATCGGCATCTAAGTCGGCACCAACAACCCCCTGAAAAACCCGCATCTCTTTTTTAACTAAGGCTGACTTTTTCTTATGCGGAAACATCGGGTCTAGGTACACGACATCAGCTTGATGTTGCTGTAAATACTCGTAGCCACTGGCATGGGTTAAGCGCATACGTTGTTGCATCCACTCTCCAATTTCAGCATCTAAATAAGCCCGCTCTAAGCCGTCTTCCAACAAAGCAGCAGCCACTGGCGAACGCTCTACCATATCCACATCACAGCCCAGTGAAGCAAGTACAAAGGCATCTCGTCCTAGACCTGCTGTTGCATCTATCACATGCAATGTCACACCTGGTTTCATACCAATGGCTTTAGCAATAGACTGCCCTTTTCCGCCACCAAATTTCCTACGATGCGCCACAGCACCAGACGCGAAGTCAACAAAGACTAAGCCTTGTTTGTTATCATCCAACTGCTCAAGCGCTAAATATTCCGGCAACAATCGTAGTTGAAATAATTCACTTCGAAGTGCGGTAAATCCCCACTTCTCACGTAGCTTCTTTGCTTTAGGTGCAAGAATATTTTCATTACAGACTAATGCAATATCCATTAAAAACCATCCTCATACAATGACTCTGATAATAATACCATCATATCAATAGGCACAGGCTTGCCTAAGTGGTACCCCTGTGCATAATCGACACCAATTTCATTTAATTTTTCGATAATCTCTTCACTCTCTACATATTCTGCAATGGTTTTTTTACCAAACAAATGACTCAATTCATGGATCGTTTTAACAATACCAAAATCCTGAGCATCATTTGCCATGTCTTTAACAAACACTCCATCTATTTTCAGGTAATCAACATTCAACCGTTTAAGATAACCGAATGACGATAAACCAGTACCAAAGTCATCTAATGCTAACTTACAACCTAATTTTTTTAATGAATTAATTAATTTAGCAGCATTACTAAAATTGCCTATGGCGACGGTTTCTGTGATTTCAAAACAAAGTTTTTCCAGCGGTAGTGATGAGTGACTTAGCAGACTCACAAGATCTTCAATAAACTTTGGATCACCGAGTGACTGACCAGATAAATTAATAGAACACATGTTTAATTTAAACACATGCTCAGGATGATTTTTTAACCAGTTAATGGTTTTAGTGATAATAATCATATCGATTTTATCAGCTAGGTTGTAACTCTCCGCAATCGGGATAAATTTTGCAGGCGGTGCAAGCTCACCATTTTCATCAATCATTCGAGTTAATATCTCATAATGTAGGTAATCATCACTACCATTAACAGGTTTGATCAACTGTGCATACAGACAAAATCGAGATTCATCTCGTAATGCATCTTGTACTTTATTGACCCACACCACCTCTTCACGGCGAAGCTCTTCCTGTTTATCTTCTTCGTAGATATGGATCCTATTTCGTCCAGATTGTTTTGCGGTATAACATGCGCTATCAACACAACTTAATGCATGTACACCACCACGACCAAGTTCTGTAAACTCAGCAAGCCCGATACTGACCCCCAATGAGAAATGATTGCCTTCCCATAAAAAATAATGTTTGCCGATTGCTGAGATTATCTTTTCTGCCGTTTTGTTAGCAATGTCAAGTTCGGTTTGAGGAAAAATAATAGCAAACTCATCGCCGCCTAATCGGGCAACCATTGCGTTAATAGGAACACTTTCAGTGAGAATAGTAGCAATTTGTCGTAATACTTCATCACCGGCATGATGTCCGCAGGTGTCGTTAATGATTTTGAATTTATCCATATCCAAATACATCAAACAACAAGGCGATTTATGCGAGTCTATTTTATCTAAGTTTTTGTCTAATTGACTTTCAAAAAATAATCGATTTTTTAATCCAGTTAAATAGTCATGTGATGCACGGTAATTTAACTCTTTAGACAATTCATAGCGCTCAGTGATATTTTCACATACTAGAAAGTATTGATCATGATCATCGATTTTTCGTACGCGTTCATTGATCCAAACTTTACGGCCATTCTTTGTCGAATAAGATACTTCACGAGATAACAACATGCCCTCTTGATCGACGCATTCTGCTAGATAATCTTTTAAATCGGTGAGGTTGACTAATTCTGAATACAGAGTGACCAGATTACGACCAATTAGTTCGCCATCATAATAACCTAACAAATTACAGCCAAATTTATTACAGGATAAAATTAACCCTTGAGCATTTAGCATTAACAACATAGAAGGGCTTTCATCTAATAGTAAGTTAGAACGCTTATTGGCTTTTTCAACCTCCTCTTCAACCGCTTTAATATCACTAATGTCCCTAGCTTCAACAATAATTGAGGTTGTTTCGTTGCCCTGTAATGCTGCATTTTTTACCGGTTGAATGAATACATCAAACGCATGCTTTAATTTATTTTTGTCAATTAAAGCACATTCAAAACGCGCTGTTTTACCAACCCTTGCTTGTCCCATGGCAGACTTTAATTTCTTCTTACTCTTGGCATCATTTTGCCACCAAGGAGTGTCCCATAATATACGCCCAGCCACTTCCCCTTCTTGCATTTGTACAAAGTCTAAAGCGGTTTGATTGACCATTTTAATTTCACCAACCAAATCAAGCATAAAAATAAAATCGTAAGAGATATTAAAGATATTGATGACGCGATCGTGTTTATTTTCAACTAAAGCAGTATCCTGTACCAACCTTGAATATTTACGCCAGCCCCAAAAGAATAAGCAAAGAAAACTAAGGACAATAAGTAAGAGGGTTAATAAACTACAATCTGTTTTATACTTATTCTCTTTTTTATTAATAACACGGTAGCCAATCGGGATATCACTTTCGTGCAAGCCCCAACGTAACAATTCTGGATATTGAATAATATACTTATTACTCAAACTAACTTCGACGGGTAAATCTTCTATCTTAGCACCGAGTGTTATCTGTAAGACTTTATCTGCAGCTGCTTGCCCTTGTGCGAAACCACTGGTGACGACACCTCCAATGACTCCTTCCATCAAATCATGTTGATTAATAACAAATAATGGCACTCTTGCAGTCGCTGTTATTGCTTTTAAAATTTCAGTGCGGTTAACAAAAAAACCGCCTTTATCACGGGAAAAATCATCAAATATAATCACTGAATCCTTAGCAACTTTGTTAATTTTATTTAATAAGGATGCCTCACTCTCGTTGTTCAGTATGTTCAATGTAGGTTTTAATCGTAGTGATAATTGCTGAATAGCTTGTTCAGAGATTTGTCGAGTAAGCGGACGACCAGTAATAATGTAGATATTCGTTGTTAACGGAAATAATTGTGTAGATAAGCGCATTGTCTCAAAAATATTTTCTGACTCTACAATCGCAGATATTTTATGTGTAAAGGCGGGGAGTGACGTGTCGCTACTTTTAATACCAGTAAAAACAATGGGTGTGTTAACAAATAACCTTTCACCATATTGTTGTACTAGTTTTAATGCATTTTCGCCACTGACGATAATGGCATCAAAATATCGAGTATCGAACTTTCTAGATAAAAAATCGACATGCTCTATTAGTGCCCGCTCTCCCATGGCTTGGTTGCTATCAAGATATGAGACATACAAAGAAATATTGCTATCTTTAAATTTATCTTCAATACCCTTTTGAATTTCACGGGTTTGTTCATTGCCTTGATAACCTGAATGTAGGACTAAAACTTCATCAGAAATCGCATTGTTAGCATAAACACATGCGCATAACAAAACGCCCAAAAACGTGATTTTATCAAGGATAGCTTTAAAGAACGTCAATATAATTTCCAAATCAAATTAGATGCTTATTGAATGTATTATTTTATTTAAACACCAAATTAGCCTGATAAATTAAAGTAGTCTATAAATCACCAACAATCCACTTAAAACCCTATTACTTGCTGTTTTTATTACACTAATTTGAGTAAATATAGATTATTAAGACAAAAAAAAACCAGTCAAATGACTGGTTTTTTTAACTAAGTAACTTTATAGCGGGGTAATTATGTATAACAAATCACCGCTTGATACTTGCTGTCCATTTGCATTAATAATGCGTTCGACACGGAACTTAGTTTTTGTATCATAAAGCACTGCATCTTTACGGTTAAAGCTTGCTAATGTGACAGGCGAGAACATTTTCATTGCTTCCATTAGACCTAATGTTTGTTCGACATTAACAATGTCACCTTCTAACACAAAATCAGGTTCAGCTGGTGAAGAAGCGCGATAGAAAATACCTGCACTTTGTGCAATTACTTTTAGCTCATTACTGCCATCAACTTGGATAGATTCAGCAACACCATCAAGACCAGAGGCTGCCGATGCTTCCATTTCATCGATCATCACTTGTTGATCAAGTTTTGCCATGAACTTAGGTAAGTAAGTTGTATCGTATTCACCGTTTATGAAAGTTTCATCTTTTAGGATACGTTTCAATAATGGGATATTAGTCGCGATCCCTTTAATGCTTACTTTATCTAAAAACTCAAGTAACTTAGCAATGGTATCGTTACGATCTTTACCATGACAAATAAATTGTGCCACTAAACTATCGTAGTATGGAGAAACCTCTTTCCCAGTAGAAATCATCGACATTACTTCAACATCGTCTTGCTCAGGAATGATACATTCAGCAACTTTACCAGGGTATGGCAATAGCTGCATGATACCATCAGAATCCAAACCTGCTTTCTCAGCCGTTACACGCACTTCAATTGCATAGCCTTTCTTCTGTGGCGTCAGTTCAGAAATATCACAACCAGAAGCAATATCGTACTGTGCTTTTACAATATCAATACATGATGTTGCTTCAGTAACCGGATGCTCAACTTGTAAACGTGTGTTCATTTCCATAAAGTAGATATCATTTGCATCTAAATCGTAAATAAACTCAACCGTACCCGCGCCCATGTAATCTACTGCGTCAGCAAGTGCAGCAGTATGCTTAAGCGCTTCTTTTTCTAATTTTTCAGGCAACATCGTTGAAGCAGACTCTTCAACCACTTTTTGGTTATTACGTTGCACTGAACAATCACGAATACCTAATACTTTAGTATTGCCAAATTTGTCACGTAATAATTGCACTTCAATATGACGTAAAGACGTAATGTATTTCTCTAGGTATAAGTCACCGTTACCAAATGCACTTCGTGCTTCAGCAGAAACTTGGTTAAAGCCAGCAAACATATCTTCAGCTTTTTCAATAACCAAGATACCTTTACCACCACCACCGTTTACTGCTTTCAGTAACACTGGGTAACCCATATTATTCGCAATATCTAAAGCTTGTTCTGCACCGGTCAAAATACCGTGAGAACCAGGTACTACAGGTACACCGTTTTCTTGTGCAGTTTTAATTGCGTTTGATTTATTACCCATCGTTAGCATGCTGTTCATGCTTGGACCAACAAAGTTGATATCATGGCTAATACATAAGTCAGCAAAATGCGGGCTTTCAGATAAGAAACCAATACCTGGATGTAATGCGTCAACTTGTTCGTATTCGGCTACTTTTATTACTGAACTTGCATTTAAGTAACTTTCATCTGAAGTGTTACCACCTAAACAAACTAGTTTATCGCCTTCACCTAACATATCTGCAGGAACAGAATTCATATCAGGGTCAGAAGCTACTAAAACAACATTGATGTTGTTCGCTTTAGCAATACGAATTAATTTAACAGCAGTACAGCCACGCGCATGTATTAATACTTTTTTAACTGGATGCATTAACTGACGTGGATCAGATTTAGAGAATCTCTCTTCTTCGATATCACAAACAGGTATAAAACCAGACAATGCACGGTTAATTGTTTCTTCAACAGTGATAACAGGCATCGGCATATTTTCATCAATATCACGTAACTTATCATTCAAGTCATCAGAGAATGGATTGATAACTAAACCATCCATTGCACCAGGAACACGTGACAAGTAGTTAGACAATGTAGACGTAGATGGTAAGTACGCAGGTACAACCATTTGACCAGCGAACGGCATGTTAGTACCAGAAAGGTAATAAGTTTGTACCATTGGATGAGTTACAAAACTTGCTTGTGCTCCACCGGTACAATCTCCATAACCAAACATAACAATTGGTAAGTCGTTATCACGAATGAAACGTGTAATACGGTCATTAACGACTGACATAGAGAATAGTGCTGCAGCACCTTCTTTAGTTTGCATACCACCAGAACTAATGAAAGCCACTACAGGTAAATGTTGTTTTGCACATTTAACCAATAGCGCACAGAATTTCTCTGCACTGGCCATATCAAAAGCACCCGCTTGGAAAGATAAATTAGAAACAGCAACACCTACACGCTGTGTTTCGCCACTTTCCAATTTAAACTCACCCGTTCCTGTGATTAATCCACATGGTTTGATGTTTTTGTCTAGCGCATCTTCCACTGATAGACGGAAACCAGGAAACTCTAATAGGTTAGCTGTCATTAAGTCTGCACGAGACTCTTTGAAGTTAGTAAAGAATTTTTGAATAATCGCGTCATGAGAATTATTCTTTTTATTTTTTTCTGAACGTAATACAGCTTGAATCAACAGATCTTGATAACCCATTGTTAAACGATTCCAGAAATCTTTACGACGTCCAATTCTTACGGGATTAATTGCACCATTGTAAGAGCTCTCGTCATCACGACTGTTGTAGTATTCAGGTAATAGTTTTTCGAACAAGTAGGTCAAAATAACAAATAAACTAGAGTTCATTTGTGGAGCACCAATACTCTTCCATTCTTCTACTTTGGCCAGAATTTCGCCACGCTCAGACTGTTCAGTGAAATATTGTAACCAAGCATTAAAAGTCACTTTTAATTGCTCGTAATCATCATCGCTAACTTTGTTTAATGCTGTTTTTAATGAACTACGCACTAATGATGAAACCGACTGACGAGAAAGTTCTTTGGTCGCCATAGCTTCTTTAGCAATCGATGCTAAGTTACCCATTGTATTGTCATAAAGTGCGTTAAACACCAGCATATGACGACAATGTATAATGAAACACTCACGCGTTTCAGTGTGTGAAACAACATCAATGATATCAAGCTCTGCTAACTCAGGAAATGAATCCGTCATTGGCATTGTTTTTTCATCTTCTAAATGTTTGATTAGAGAATGAAAGTTATTTTCAGCACTGGTTTTCCAACGGTTATACAATGACCAAGTTAGGTTGATCATTAATGTACTACGTGCGTTATCATAGTTTGCTTTTGGCTCACCTAAGATAAGCTTAGTAAGTACATTACGCTCAACGCCTTTATCTTCACGTTTTTGTAGGAATGTTTTCCAGTTTTTATTCAGCCTATCATCGTAGATTAGCTTATCTGGGTTTTCTAACCAGTTTAAGAATACTTGCTTACGATCTGCTTCAATACGCGCTTTCAAATCACCTTCTGGTACCGTTAATTTAGATAAACGGCCATATTCATTCTTTTGAATCGCTTTAATACGAGAGCGTAACGTCAAGTAACGCATGTAACGGTAAGTGGTACCGAATGCATTATTATGTGACGTTGGATTTTTAGCTAATAGCTGCGCATCCGTTGCATTCTCTATCGCCAGTAATTTGCTTGAAGGCTCAAGGTAACGCGAAAGACTACGATTATAATGTTCTAAAATATCAGGATGTTTGCGTACAAATTGAACTGATTTTGACTCAATCGATAAAATACCAGAAATAATCGCTTTCTGAAGGTTGTGTTGACGCTCATCTTGGTCAACAGGCGAGTAATCAACAATACCGTCGATACAACCCATCGCATACAACTCTTCTGGCGATACACCTACAGACTGCGCACATTCTTGCCAAGACAAGTTGTATTTACGCGCAATACTTTGTAAGCCTTTAGGTTGAATAGTATTAAAAATACCATCACGTACCGATAACAAGATATTAGCTGTTGCTAGTGGAATCGCACCACCAGAATAACCAACGCCAACCACTATACCGATAGTAGGTACGTCAACGTTGGCACTTTCAGTGATCATTTGTGAAATACTGTGTGCTTGGTTTTGACTATTCGCCGCTTCGCCAGCGTCAGCTCCCGGTGTGTCAATTAAGTACACAATCGGCAATGACATATCAGCAAATTTACGGATAGCTTTGCTTGCTGCTAGATGGTGTTCAGGCATCCAAGCACCATTATTTGAGCTACGCTCCTGTGCAATTAGACCAATACGACGGCTGTAACCACCAAAATCCAATTCCATTTCCGCAGAATAGAAAGCACCGTTTAGTTGTTCGGTAATGATTTTACCGTTAAACCCTTCAATTATACTTTTTGAACCAGGTCGCTTATTACTCTCAGCCGGCGTTACCGTACGTGCAATATAAGCATCAACATCCAATTTTTTGATAGTAGCCAGGTTTGATTTAATACGCAGCTTGTCAATAAGACCTTCTACACCATCTGTATTTGACGGTAATGAATTATCTGGAAATAGAGAAAAGTCTTTTGCGATTTGCTCAGCATGAATAAATAGCGGATCTGCAATATTATTCACTTCAAACTGAGAAGATGAAGGTTTTCCTGTCATATAATTACCCTTACAAGAAAGTGATGGAAAAAATAAATGTCGTAATTTACAACTTATTAGCGTTTGATTCCACTATTGAACTCTAATCAATATAAATCATTTGCGAATAAGTTGCATATTGTGAAGCTTGAGCTAGATATTAGCCTGAATATATAACTATTCTCTTCTATTGGGTGTAAAAAAACAACAAAATAGGAATCGTTATGTCAAGTTGTGAAGTCAAGCTTAAAGCATATAATCTTCAGGAAGTTCAATTTGTGCGACACCCGTTGCAATAGCAGCACGTGCAACAGCACCTGCGACACTTTTCAATAAACGAGGATCCATAGGTTTAGGAATAATATAATTTTTACCAAAATCGAGAGATTCATAACCACTTGCTTTAAGAACAGACTCTGGCACTGGCAGTTTTGCAATCGCACGAATTGCATTAACAGCAGCTACTTTCATTTCATCATTGATGTCCGTTGCACGAACATCTAAAGCACCACGGAAGATGAACGGGAAACAAAGTACATTATTAACTTGGTTAGGGTAATCACTGCGCCCTGTCGCCATAATCAAATCATCGCGTACTGAGTGTGCTAATTCAGGGTTAATTTCAGGATCTGGGTTTGAGCAAGCAAAAATAACTGGGTTCGGAGCCATTAGTTTAACATCGTCAGCACCTAATACATTCGGGCCAGATACCCCCACAAATACGTCTGCACCACAAATAACATCTTGCAAAGTGCGTTGGTCAGTATTGTTCGCAAAACGTTGTTTATATTCATTGATATCGTCACGACGAGTATGAATTACCCCTTTACGGTCCAACATGTAAATCTTTTCACGCAACGCGCCACATTTAATCAATAATTCCATACAAGCAATGGCTGCTGCACCAGCACCCATGCAAACAATTTTAGACTCTTCAATTTTTTTACCTTGAATATCTAACGCATTGATCATTGCCGCTGCGGTTACAATTGCAGTGCCGTGCTGGTCATCGTGGAAAACCGGAATATTACAGCGTTGCTTTAGCTCTTTTTCAATTTCAAAACACTCAGGTGCTTTAATATCTTCAAGATTAATACCACCAAAGGTATCTGCGATATTAGCTACGGTATTAATAAACTCTTCCGGTGTGCGATGTTTTACTTCAATATCGACCGCATCAAGATTAGCAAAGCGTTTAAATAGTAATGCTTTACCTTCCATTACTGGCTTAGACGCTAACGGACCTAAATTACCTAGCCCTAAAATAGCCGTACCATTAGTGATCACAGCAACTAAATTACCTTTCGCGGTATATTTATAAACATCATCAGGGTTAGCGGCAATCTCTCTAACCGGCTCAGCAACACCTGGACTATATGCTAATGATAAATCTTCAGCTGTTTCAGCTGAAGTTGTAAGCTCAACGCTTATTTTTCCTGGTTTAGGAAAAGCGTGGTAATCAAGGGCTTGTTGGCGAAAATCTGACATCTATAAATTCCATTCGAATAGGCTAAATTGCTTAAAAAAATAAGCATAAAAATAAAAGTGTGATGATAATCAAGTTTTAACCAAAATCACAGGGCTAATTTGCAGTATTGTAACAGCTCAAACAAGCTAGGGTTGTAATGGAAGGCAATATTTAGAAAAAAAGTAAATTTCAGGTTTACAGATACAAAAAAAGCACCCTAAGGTGCTTTTTAAAAACGTGGTAGTTATCTTATTTAGAAGATAAAGCACCGAAACGTTTTTTGAACTTGTCAATACGACCGCCAGTATCAACAACACGTTGAGTACCAGTGTAGAATGGGTGACAAGCTGAACAAATATCTAAAGTTAACTCTTCTTTACCAAGAGTAGAACCAACTTTGATTACATTACCACATGAACAAGTAGCAGTAACTAATTTGTATTCTGGATGAATATCATTTTTCATAGGGAAAACCTCTTTTAGGCCGTATCGCTGCTCAGCTTGAATGAATTATTTCACTCAACAAAGTACCACACGTATTTTTCATTAAATTTCAGGTTGCGGATTGTATAGTAATGGGCAATAAAAGTACAACTTAAAATAACCAAAAATAACAACTTTATTTTCAGTATTAAAAAAGCTTAATGGCCTTCACTATTTTATGATTATTATCATACAGATACAAAATCAACAAGCCCTTAGGAGGCATGGATGGTAAGTCTAGTTGAGAGGTATCAATGAGAGGCATAAAATGAAATACAGATAAGTATAAATTGATTAATTTAGCAGACTTAAACAGAACCCTTCTCATAAACAGGTTACAATGTTTAATCCTAATGATGTATTAACTTAAAACAGATCTTCTATGACTCAATTAATAATTTGCAGAGTGGCACTGGCGATTCCTTTACATAAGCAATTTGATTACTTGCTTCCAGCCTACCTCCATCCAGAAGACCTAAACTCATTAATTGGCAGCCGTGTGCTCGTCCCTTTTGGCGGAGGCCACCGAAAACAAGTCGGGGTGATCACTGCGACACCAGCGCAATCTGACTATGCCATAGAAAAATTAAAATCAATTTCACAATTGTTGGATCAACAAGCACTATTAAGTCATAGCTTATATAAGTTATTAAACTGGGCAGCGATCTATTATCAGCATCCTTTTGGTGATGTCTTTCAACAAGCTATCCCTACTTTGTTGCGCAAAGGAAAACCCGCCACCTTTAAAGCTCAAGAATATTGGAAATTGAAACAAGCTGATAGTGATATAAGCCAGTTAACAAGGGCGAAAAAGCAATATCAAGCAGCACAACTATTACAAGTATCAGCACTCAGTTATGACCAATTAAAAGAGAACAATGTCAGCCGAGCGACATTAAATAGCCTGCAAGAAAAACAACTGGTCACACGGTATGAAGAAATCCCAGCTAGCAATCTAGAGTGGGCAGAATCCTTACAAGAGCTGCAGCAAAAACCTCAATTGAGCACAGAACAAGCGCTTGCTATAACCAGTGTGACGCAGCAATTAAATAAATTTAAATGTTACTTGTTGGAAGGGATCACTGGCAGTGGTAAAACAGAAGTTTACCTTAATATATTGAAAGCGGTCTTAGAAAAAGGTCAACAAGCATTAATTATCGTACCAGAAATTGGGTTAACGCCACAGACTATTAAGCGCTTCAAAGCACGCTTTAATGTGCCCATCTATTTAAAACATTCTGCATTAAACGAACAGCAACAACTGGAAACTTGGTTGCACGCTAAACAAGGTAGTGCTGCGATTGTGATTGGGACTCGAAGTGCCATTTTTAGTGACTTTAAAAACCTCGGGTTAATTATTTTAGATGAAGAGCATGATGCCTCTTTTAAACAACAAGACAGCTTTCGTTACCATGCTCGTGATTTTGCGATTAAACGCGCCTCTCAAGAAAACATTCCTATTTTACTAGGATCTGCGACGCCTGCTTTTGAATCACTTAATAATGCATTATCAGGTCGTTACCAGCATCTATTTTTGACACATCGAGCGGGCAATGCGACTCCCCCTAGAAATGACTTAATTAATCTGACGGGATTACCGCTTAAGTCAGGATTATCACCACAATTAATCGAACTGATGCAACAACATCTTGATAAAAACAATCAGGTTATTTTATTTTTAAATCGCCGTGGTTACGCCCCCGTTTTAATGTGTCATGAGTGTGGATGGCTGGCAAAATGTCAACGTTGTGATGCTTTTTACACTTACCATAAAAGTGCAAACTATCTACATTGTCATCACTGTATGGCGACACATCCGGTACCAGAACAATGTCATGATTGTGGCTCTACCAACTTGCACTCTACCGGTGTAGGGACAGAGCAACTGGAAGAAACATTAACGCAGTTATTCCCAGATCATAAAACGGTGAGAATTGATCGAGACAATACGCGTAAAAAAGATAGTTTTAACGAATATCTCAACGATATTAACAGCGGCAAATATAAAATATTACTGGGTACTCAAATGCTAGCCAAAGGACATCATTTTCCAGATGTTACGTTAGTGGCTTTGGTTGATGTTGATGGAGCCCTGTTTAGTAATGATTTTAGAGCGAGTGAAAGGTTGGGCCAATTATTCACGCAAGTGGCAGGTCGAGCAGGCCGAGCAGAAAAGAAAGGACAAGTGGTTCTACAAACTTTCCACCCCGAGCATAACCTATTACAAGAGTTAGTTAATAATGGTTATGGTGACTTTTCTCGCAGTGCTTTACAGGAACGAAAAATGGCTCAATTACCGCCATTTTCTTATCAAGCTTTAATTAGAGCAGAATCATTGAATGCAACACAGGCAGAAAATTTCCTGACTCTGTGCAAACAAACATTAAACCAAATAGCACAAAATAATAAAGTCAGTGATCGTCTACTGATACTAGGCCCAATTGCCGCATCAATGGAAAGGCGTGCAGGAAAATATCGTTTTCAATTACTGATACAAAGTGAACAGAGAGTTTTAGTCACTAAAACATTAAATATTGCGTTAGCACATTTTGAAAAAATACCAGAGGGGAGAAAGGTACGTTGGTCAATTGATGTTGACCCGATTGATTTTATTTAATGCCAACTACTATTGGATAGCAAGTGCAGTAGTTCACTGATGACTAATTGAACTACTGAACTATTGAACTATTGAACTACTGAACTATTGAACTGCTGAACTATTGAGCTATTAAACAAAGCATAAAGCCACTTATTTCTGTTGAAATAAGTGGCTTTATTTATAAACAGACTTTATCTATTTATAGATCGCTTAGCTTACAACCGATGCGCGTCAGATACATCTTTAAGCTGTTTTAGCTTCACTAATAATTTATTAATCTCTTTATTGTTTTGAACCTCTAAGGATAGATCAATAATAGCGGTTAATGTTTTAGTGTTCGTTTGACTGTGTACCCCCAATAAATTTACCTTTTCATTGGATAATACCGTGGTGATATCCTTTAACAATCCGCTTCTATCATCTGCAATTAAGCGAAGCGTTAATGTATAACCCGATGATTGCGAATCCCCCCAATCAGCACTAATAATACGCTCTGGGTGCGCTTCTTCTAGGTCAGCTAATTGCTCACAGTTACTTTTGTGAATAGAAATACCACGCCCTTGAGTTATATAACCGACAATTTCCTCACCAGGTACTGGTTGGCAACACCTTGCAATGTTATGCATTAAGTTACCCACGCCATCAATAATGATATCTTTGCCTGTATTTTTAGGCGTAATTTGTGTCTTGCGGTTTTGTAACTCTAATAACGCGGCAGCATCTTGTTGTTCTAGGGTTTTTTGATGATAAAACCCATCTAAAAAGTGTACCAATTGATTAATACGTAAATCGCCATTACCAATTCCCGCATAAATATCATCAGCACTGCCCACGTTAAAGCGCGAGATCGCAGGTGTTATATCGGCAAGCTTTAAATTAATCTTAACCAATTCAACTTCTAACAACTCACGTCCTGCAATGATATTTTTGTCTCGATCCTGTTTTCTAAACCAAGTCGCGACTTTATGGCGAGCACGCGGAGCATTAATATAACCGAGCTGTGGATTTAACCAATCTCTGCTTGGGTTAGCTTCTTTTTGAGTAAGAATTTCAACTTGGTCACCGGTTTTTAACTGATAAGTAAATGGAACGATGTGATTGGCAATTTTTGCACCGATACAACGATGTCCAATTTGACTATGAATATAATAAGCGAAATCGAGTGGCGTCGACCCCGCTGGCATATCAATCACTTCTCCCTTTGGTGTAAATACATACACACGGTCATCAAAGACCTGGCTTCGAATCTCCTCAACTAAATCATCACCGTCACTCATATCCTCTTGCCATGCTAAGAGTTTACGCAACCAGGCTATTTTTTCTTCGTAATTACTCGCTGACTTTCCACCAGCACTGCCTTCTTTGTATTTCCAATGCGCAGCAACCCCCATTTCAGAGTCTTCATGCATTTGTTGGGTACGTATTTGTACTTCAACAGGCTTACCGCTATCGCCTAAAACAACCGTATGAATAGATTGATAACCGTTAGGTTTAGGGTTAGCAATATAATCATCAAATTCACGAGGAATATGTCGCCATTTAGTATGAATAGCGCCTAATGCGGCATAACAATCCTGCAGTTTTTCAACCACAACACGTACTGCCCTTACATCATATAATTCATCAAATTTAAGGTCTTTTTTCTGCATTTTTCTATAAATGCTGTAGATATGCTTAGGTCGCCCATAAGCAGTCCCCGTTATGTTCATCTCATTTAATGATGATTTAACGGTTTCAACAAAATTTTGAATATAATTTTCACGATCGATACGCTTTTCATCAAGCTGTTTAGCAATATTTTTATAGGTTTCAGCTTGTAGGTAACGAAAAGACAGATCTTCAAGCTCCCACTTCAACTGCCCTATTCCTAAACGATTTGCTAAAGGAGCGTAAATGGTTGATATTTCATGAGCAAGTTGCACTTTTGTATCTTCGTCGGCAATTTTAACCTGGCGTAAATAACAAATACGTTCAGCAAGTTTAATCACCACTGCACGAACATCTTCTACCATCGCTAATAACATGTGGCGTAAATTATCAACTTGAGACGCAGTACTTTTTTTACCGCCTCTATCTTGTAAAGCGCGAATACCTTCCATTTCCATCGCGCCTTTGGCTAATTTAGCAATGCGCTTTGGCCACAACTCATCAATTTTTTCAGCGCTTAAAACATCTTGAGCTAGTAAAGGAAAGATTAGTGCTGCATTTAAAGTATCCATGTCCATGTTTAGAGTGACCAGTATTTCAACCATTTCACATCCAAGCTTCAATGCAACGATCTGCTGTTCGGAGTCACATAATTCACTGACTTTATTGTAATTATCAAATAAATTATTTTGATCTTGTTTACTTAAGCCAAAGGTTGTCACCCATTTCTCAGGGTCATTTAATGCACTTTGGTAAAAGTGTGTATCACGAACTGAAACCATCTAATACTCCAAAAAATCAACTGAATCTTTCGATTACAAGCAAACAATGAATACTAAAGCACTGTTAACATGCTCCTTTAAAACTGAGACTTTAAAGACGAATTTTAATGCAGCCTCAGCAGATCCTAATAATACTAAAAAACACCCAATGATAAACAGATTGGATATTTTGTTCTCATTTGAATTAAAACTTTATTACGCTATAAATATTACTTATTTTTGACAAATAATGCCATCGATTCCACATGCGCAGTTTGTGGGAACATATCGACTAAGCCTAATTTATCAAGTTTATAGCCCTGCTCTAAAAGCAACTGGCTATCCCTCGCTAAAGTCACAGGATCACAAGAAACATAGACAATATGCGTTGGTTTTTTATTGGCGACAAACGCCATACATTCAGCAGCACCAGCACGCGCAGGATCTAATAATATTTTGTTATATTCTTGCTTTGACCATTGTGCATTTAATGCGTTCAGATCACTTAAGTCAGCTTGGTAAAATTGCGCATTATTTATTTGGCAATGTTTGGCATTCTCTGTGGCACGGTCGACCATTTTTTGAATACCTTCCACTCCAACCACTTGTTTAGCAATTTTTGCGATAGGTAACGTAAAGTTACCCAGTCCACAAAATAAGTCCAATACTTGGTCAGTTTCGTTTAATGCGAGCCAATTCATTGCTTGCATGACCATTTTTTCGTTAACCACAGCATTTACTTGAAGAAAATCATCAACGTTAAATCCAAACTGGCAATCTTGCTCTGGTAAGGAGTAAGATAATTGATGCTCTGTCGTTAAACATGTGATGGTGGTTGGGCTGCTTTGTGCATAAAACTGTAATTGATGTTGTTCAGAAAAAGCGATAATCAACTGTACATCTTGTTCAGAAAGCGGTTTGAGATGACGCAATAAAACTGCCACCGTATTTTCAGCTTCAACTAACTCAATATGGCCAAGTGCCGCTTTACCTTGCAGTTGGTTTAATAAGGCTTTAATTGGTAAAATTAACTGCGATAACGCAGGTTTTAATACCGGACAAATTTGTTGATTAATTAGTTCGCTACTTTTGGAGCGACGAAACCCCATCTGTACTTTTTTAGTCTTTTTATCATAGAGCACACCAAAACGTGCACAACGACGATAGGCCCAAGCATCAGATTGCAAAGTGGCTTCTAAGTATTCAGGCTTATATTTAGCAAACCGTTCAAATAAACTTAATACACCTTGCTGTTTTATCTCAATTTGAGCACTTTGCTCAATGTGCTGTAAGTGGCAACCACCACATTCTTGATAGTGCTGACAATGCGGGGTTATACGTAATTCACTGGCTTTATGTATTTTGATAATAGACGCTTTTTTATAACGTTTTTTATCTTCCTCAATGGAAACATCCAATACTTCCCCGATCAATCCACCTTCTACAAACAGTGGTTTGTTTTGATGAAATAACATGCCACGAGCTTGATGATCGAGTTTATCAATCTGACAATGTTTAATTACTTTGTTATTTTGCTTGTTTGTGCGCGATGCTTTGAAGAACTGAGCCATAAATATTTCACAGGTGAAGTAAGCTATGCCATGATAGCGATTACGTTTATCGGTACACTATTGTCACATAAAACATGCAAGCATTCATTACTCCATTGAAATTAGACTTTATCCTATGACTAAATACGGCCTACGCGCACAAGTTATTGCTTATACCATCCTTCCTACTGTATTGATTGGTGGGTTATTAGCCGGTTACTTTTCATTTCATCGCTTTCAACAAGCCGATGAGTTCTTAATTAATCGCGCTCTTAATGTTGCTGATGCATTATCGATTGCCAGTGAATATGGCATGCAAGATGAAACAAGAACTATTTTACGCCGTTTAATTGGTGCGACACACCGTAAAAATAGCCCCATGATCAAAAGTATTGCGATTTTTACCGCTGACAATGAATTATTTGTGATCAGTAATTATCACCGGGATTATAAACAACTGAGATTAGCGGTCGATGAACCCATTCCAGATTTACCGCAGATCAGCACTATTGGTAACAATATTATTATCCATAGTCCCATTATTGATGAAACCAACTTTTTAGAGTATCAATTAACCTTTGATCAACCCCGTAAAGTGGTCGGCTATGTCGCATTAGAGATAAATCGCGACCAAGTTGAGTTATTACTATATCGCGATGCTGCAATCTCCTTGCTGGTCGTATTAATGGGCATACTAGGCAGTGTTTATTTAGCTTTCAGACAGGCAAAGCGCATTACAGCCCCTATTTCAGAAATGGCCTCGGTAGTTGAGAAAATCAGTCTTGGACGTTTAAACTCACGTGTAGAAGGTGAGTACACTGGCGAAATTAGCCTATTGCAGCACGGTATCAATGAAATGGCCGTGGCCATGTCTAAACATCATGAAGAGATGCAAGAGAGTATTGATTTAGCGACTAGTGAGTTGCGAGAAACACTAGATCAAATGGAAGTACAAAATATTGAATTAGATATTACCCGTAAAGAAGCGCAACAAGCGGCATCAGTAAAATCTGAATTCTTAGCCAATATGAGTCATGAATTACGTACTCCACTTAATGGAGTGATTGGATTTGCAAGGCAATTACTGAAAACACAACTGACTAATAACCAAGTTGATTACTTACAAACGATTGAACGCTCTGCAGGTAATCTGCTTAATATCATTAATGACATTTTAGACTTCTCTAAACTTGAAGCAGGCAAGTTAGACCTAGAAAATATTCCCTTCGATATTCGTGATTGCATTAATGAAACGATGCATCTCTTGGCGCAAAGTGCGCATGAAAAAAATATTGAACTCAGTATGTATATTGATAGCAATGTACCGCAAGAGTTGATCGGCGACGCAATGCGTTTACAACAAGTGTTAACTAATTTAATAGGTAATGCCGTCAAGTTTACCGAACAAGGTAATATTGAAGTTAATATTCAACGCATTGAAGAAGACTGCAGTAAAGAGAACAATATCAAGCTTAAATTTGTTATCTCGGATACGGGTATCGGTATTTCTAAAGAGCAACAAGTACAACTCTTTAAAGCCTTTGGACAGGCAGATAGTAGTATCACTCGCCAGTATGGTGGTACCGGTCTAGGACTCGTGATCACACAAAAACTAGTGCGCCAAATGAAAGGCCATATCGATTTAACATCGGCACCTGATCAAGGTTCTGTTTTCTGGTTTGTTATTGAAATAGAAAAAAATACAAGAACGTCATTGGAATCTTTACCGCTTACAAGGCTATCAAGTCGAAGCGTTTTAGCCTATGAATCGAACGAATATGCAGCAAGGGCGTGCACGCAGCTATTAACGCAATGGAAAACAAACGCCACGCTTACTGAAACAGATCTACAATGGAAAAAAGCACTCAACAAATGCTATGACAGTATTGTCATCGGACACAGCAATAACCAAGATATACGTCCATTATTAAACCATATAGAGCAAGCAAAGCAGTATACTGACAATATCATTGTATTAATCAACTCCAGTGACCCAAGCGTGTATGAACAATTAATGAATACCGGTATCACTCATTGCTTAAGCAAGCCGATTAATCATAAAAACTTTGCCAATGCTTTAGTCTCTAATGAAACGACGCCGACCACATTACAAGTTTCAGCGCCATTGCAGCGTAAAGACATTAACGTGATGGCCGTTGATGACAATCGAGCCAATTTAAAACTCATTTCAGCGATGCTAAGCGATCGCGTTAATCGAGTGACGACTTGTCGTAATGGGCGAGAAGCCGTAGAGCAAGCACAGAAAATACCTTTTGACATTATCTTCATGGATATCCAAATGCCAGTTTTAGATGGTGTTAGTGCCTGTGCTGAAATAAAAAAGAACTCTTTAAATCAAGAAAGCCCGGTGATTGCCGTGACTGCACATGTTTTGCCAGGTGAAAAAGAGCAGCTTCTACAAAAAGGGATGGATGATTGTTTAGCTAAACCAATTGATGAGTTGGCTTTACAGGCAATTATTAATAAGTGGGCGCCGAATGCAAAAGTGATTGATCCTTTGTCGGCTCAAGAAACATCATCAACGCCAGCCCCGACATTGCCTACTGTAGAAAAAAAATCATTTGATTGGGCACTTGCATTACAACAATCAGCAGGGAAAACTGACTTAGCAAAAGAGATGTTAAGTATGTTATTAGATGAGTTTGCAGGTATCAGAAGTGTCGTAAATCGAGTGATTGAAGAAGACGGTGACCATGAGCAGTTTGTTACCATCATTCATAAATTTCATGGCGGTTGTAGCTATAGCGGCGTGCCTAAATTAAAGAATATTGCCGGCTTAATCGAAAAAGAGCTGAAGCAAGGAGTTAAAGCACATCATTTAGAGCCTGAGTTATTAGAGCTATTAGACGAACTTGATAACGTTGAAAAAGAAGCACAGACCTATTTAAAATAATTTTAAAAAAACAGGTGAAAATGATATCTGCTCTTTGTAAATATAGTGTATGTACATAGCGTTCGATAAAAGCAGTTTTTATTCCCGCCGCTAAGTTAAGAGAAATGACCTTTTGAAATATCAACGGTCATTTCTCTTTATTATACCTTTGCTCTATCAACATTTGCTCTATAAACATTGTTTAGTTCTAGCGATGACAAAACCCCACACTATCAACACAGTTTTACAGTACCAGCGTCATTTCTCACTATCGCTAGATTTATAGAAAAAGCCAGTGACCTAAGCACTCCTATTACCTATCAAGCAAAAGTATTAGTTAACCACCCTATTTTACCGTTTCAGGCTTCTCATACTTTTCATATTTATCGTACTGACTACTTTCGTGCTTATGGTTATCATTAAAAAGCATTTTATGATCGTCTTTATTAAGATGTAACTGACGAGTAGGGAAAGCAAACTCAGCATCATGTTGTATCACAATATCTGCAACCTTTAATAATACATCCTGCTTAACTTCATGGAATAAAACCCAATTAGTTGTTTTAGTAAACGTATAGATAAAGAAGTCTAGTGACGAGTTATTAAATAAATCAAAGTTCACAATCAACGTTTGAGATTGATCTATATCGGGATGATTTTCCAACATTTCTCTGACAGATTTAATGATCCCTTCGATTTGTTTAATATCTTTATAACGCAGGCCAAAGTTCTCTTTAATGCGTCGATTGGTCATACGCGATGGGTTCTCTACAACAATCGTAGTAAATAGACTATTAGGCACATAAATAGGACGTTTATCAAAAGTGCGAATACGCGTTACACGCCAACCGATTTCCTCCACTGTACCTTCAATAGATTTATCTGGGCTACGTATCCAATCACCAACTTTAAAGGGTTTATCCATATAAACCATGGTCGCACCAAACAAATTTGATAATAAATCTTTGGCTGCCATACCAACAATTAGTCCCCCCATCCCACCAAATGCGAGCACACCAGAAATACTCACCCCTAAGGTTTGAATAATAGATAGCGTGATAATAGTAATGATGGAAAGTTTTGCTAATTTAGCCAATGCAGTCACAGTGGTTGTATCTTTTGCATCATCAGCAACGTAGGTATGCTCTGCTTTATAGACTAAGCGCCAGAATACCCACCCCACTATAAATAGAATCGCGACTTTTTGCACCACAGGTAAATAGTCAGAGATAACCAAGTCTTCACTTTCGGCAACGACCCTCAGTGACATTGAGGTCCCCATTAACAAAATCACCCAATTAATGGGTTTATTCACTCCATAAAAAACTATATCGTCCCAATTATTCGACGTTTTAGAAATTACATTTTCAGTTCTTTTTGCAAAGTAACGCCAAATTAGTTGCAATATCATTGTAAGACATAACATAAATGCAAAGTTAGCAACCCAGTTACCAATATTTAATGAAAGTAACCAAGTACTTACATAGACTTCAGCCTGTTCAATCATATGACTCCTTAAAAGAAAAAACATTATTATAAATAGTGATGAAAAGGGGATAAAAATAAGCCCTCATACTATCCCATGATGTGTCGCAATGCCTAGTTAACAAAGGCCCCACCACCTTGAGATTCAATTCTACCTAGATAATAAATACCTAGATAGGATAACACCAGGACCTATGAGGATGTTAGTCTGCTTGTCTCAACAACAGTTCATATTACTTTTTATGTAAATAGAGCTGTGGATATGGAATATCAATTTCGGCATTATCGAGTGTATTTTTAATGCTTTCAGTTAAAGCAAAGCGAACAGACCAATAGTCAGCAGATTTAACCCAAGGACGTACCACTAAGTTAACACTTGAACTAGCAAGTTCAGAGACCGCAACTTGTAAGCTTGGCTCTTTTAAGACTTTCTCATTTGCTAGTACCGTTGCTTCCAGTAACTGTCTCACCTGTTTCAAATCAGCCTGATAACTAACGCGTATAATTAAATCGATGCGACGTTCAGGTTTGCGCGATACATTAACGATATTACCTTTCAAAATAGCTGAGTTTGGTACAAAAATAAGCTTATTATCCCCTGTTCTTAATATGCAATTAAAAAGCTGAATGGATTCAACGGTACCAGCAGTGCCAGCAGCTTCAATAAAATTTCCCGCAGTGAACGGTCGTAGTGCCACTAACAGAACCCCAGCAGCAAAATTAGATAACGAACCTTTAAGCGCCAAGCCGATTGCTAAACTAGCGGCACCAATGATTGCGATTAAAGAGGCCGTTTCAACACCTAAATGCCCTAAGGCAGCAATCCAAGTAATAATAATTAATGCGTAATGGGTAATCGCAGACAGAAAGTCGACGATGGTCATGTCTATTGCTTTGCTTTTTAATCTTTTAGCCAAAAAAACTGACAACCCTCGCGCTATATTGTTCCCTACAATAATAATGACTATTGCGATGACAATATTAAGAATATGGCTTATAAACAATTGATGGTGTTCGCTAAACCAGTTAATGCTTTGTTCAATAAAGCTCGTCTCAGATATTAACGAGCCTACTGTTGGTTGTTCTTGTTGTGACATAGTAACTCCTAAAATGCCATGTAATAACGTTAATTAAGATAAATAGCGGTTTAATCTTGCTAGTTAAAACACACCACTTTTGAGTCAGAAATTTTGCAAAGGGAACAGCCATCTGCCAACGTCTCTAATTTAAATTGAATCATTTTTCCTGCGCGATATTTGGTCACATACTTAATGGAATGGGTATAATAATTCAGCTAACACTAACTTCAACTAATTCTTATGATCAGGAGTCAAATGACTGTTTTTCAAATAGATAATCAATAACAATGAATGCAATGGACTAGCAATGAAAACCAAAGGAAGCGTGGTAGATAAGATAAATAAGGTAGATAATAAGGCAGGCTTATTGTTACAAAAACAAAAATGACCAAGAACCTAGCTTTAATAGCAGACTATTGGTCATTCAATTAATCAGTTAATTAAGTGATTAATTTTTATTCATTAACATACACGATGTTTGGATGATCATCCCACTCATCATCATCATCGTCGTCATCAAGATGCACAGCACCTTCAACAGCGTCAATGGCTGATTTATGGTAATCGTCCCATTGGAATTCAACTTGCTGACGCTCTTCTTCAGGCGTGAATTCTGTTGGTAATTCTTCAAGGTAAGCAACCAACTCTTTACACACGTCATGCGTACCCGTCTTAGAGATGGCAGCCACTTTATAAACAGGGCCATCCCACTGTAAAGCATCTTTAACACGTTGCATCACTTCTTCAGCTTCATCTTCTAATAACAAATCCGTTTTATTAAAGATTAACCAACGTGGTTTTTCTGCTAGTTTAGGGCTATGTTTTCTTAGTTCTTCTAAGATAACTAAGGCATTATCAGCCGGATCACTTGCATCAGCCGGTAACAAGTCAATCATGTGTAATAACACACGACAGCGCTCTAGATGACGTAAGAAACGTGTACCTAAACCAGCACCATCAGAAGCACCTTCAATTAATCCAGGAATATCAGCAATAACAAAGCTATTACCATGCCCCATACTCACTACACCTAGATTAGGTATTAACGTAGTAAATGGATAATCAGCTACTTTTGGCTTTGCAGCAGAAACACTTCGAATAAATGTCGATTTACCTGCATTAGGTAGACCTAGCATGCCTACATCGGCAAGTAATAATAACTCTAATAATAAGTTACGTACTTCACCAGGTGTTCCTTCTGTCTTTTGACGAGGAGCACGGTTAGTAGACGTTTTAAAACGTGCATTACCTAAGCCATGAAAACCGCCTTTAGCGACCATTAGCTTTTGACCGTTTTTAGTTAAATCACCAACAATCTCGCCGGTATCATCATCACGACAACGTGTACCAACCGGTACTTTGATCACTTTATCTTTACCGCGTGAACCAGTACAGTCAGATACTTGACCATTCTCGCCACGTTCGGCACTATAAAAACGCACAAAACGAAAATCGATTAGTGTATTTAAATTTTCATCAGCTTCAAGGTAGACATCACCACCATCACCGCCGTCGCCGCCATTGGGCCCACCACGAGGAATATATTTTTCAGTACGAAAGCCGACTACGCCGTTGCCGCCGTCTCCAGCATCAACTTTAATTCTTGCTTCATCAACAAACTTCATCACAACCTCCAAAAAACACATTCGCTACTCTAATAGCGACAATTATACCTATTTCTATTGATCATAGATCACATTTTTTATTTCAATAGAAATAGATAGATAAAAAAAAACCTCGCATTTGCGAGGCTTTTTAAATTTTGCTTCGAAACAAATTACTCAGCAACAATGCTCACGAATGAACGTAAAGGCATGCCTTTCTTTTCGAATTTAACAGTACCAGTCGCTTTAGCGAATAGTGTGTGGTCTTTACCTAGGCCAACATTTAGACCAGCGTGGAATTTAGTACCACGTTGACGAACTAAAATGTTACCTGCTAAAACAGATTCGCCACCAAAACGTTTAACGCCTAGACGTTTACTTTCTGAATCGCGACCGTTATTAGTACTACCACCAGCTTTTTTATGTGCCATTTTTAATAACTCCTAATTAAGCGTTAATCGCAGTAATTTTAATTTCAGTAAACCACTGACGATGGCCAGCTTGTTTACGAGAATGTTTACGACGGCGGAATTTAACGATTTTAACTTTTTTACCACGACCGTGAGCTACTACTTCTGCAGTAACTTTACTTCCTTCAACGTATGGAACACCAACTTTAACGTCTTCAGCACTTGCTACTAATAGAACTTTATCAAATTCTACAGTTGCACCAGCTTCAACATCAAGTTTTTCCAAACGAAGAGTTTGTTCAACAGCAACACGGTGTTGCTTGCCACCACTCTGGATAACAGCGTACATGTTTCTTACTCCGTTCAGGCATCTCGTGTTGTTCTATTTCAAACATAACATCGAGAGCGCACTAATTAATCACAATGGACGCGGATTCTACAGAGACATTCGCCCTTTGGCAATCAGTTTTGGCTAAAAAATTACAATTATATTATCGTTAAATTTACACGCTCAAAAAAAGCCCAAAAAAGCATCAAAAATCAGCAAAATAAAGCATTAAAAATCAACAAAATAGTTGTTAAACATATCCACCACTAATAAATTACGCTTAAGCCTTTGTTAATCGCCATCGGGTGTTGAGATATGTTCAATAAACGGCAATAATACGCGTACTATTTTCAAGACATCCAATGGGACTTTTTACGCATGGATATTAAACAAATTCAGCAGCTTTCTTCAACAAGTATGACTCAGGTAAATCAATTGATTACTGAACAGTTAAGCTCTGATGTTGCGTTAATTAATCAACTCGGCTTTTATATCATTAATAGTGGTGGTAAACGTATTCGCCCACTTATCACCGTATTAGCTGCTCGAGCGATTAATGTCTACTCTCCTAACATTACAAAGTTAGCGGCGATTATTGAATTCATCCATACCGCAACGTTATTGCACGATGATGTTGTTGACGAATCAGATCTTCGCCGCGGCGAGAAAACAGCCAATGCTTTATTTGGTAATGCTGCAAGTGTTTTGGTTGGTGACTTTTTATATACGCGTTCATTTCAAATGATGACAGAACTACAAAACTTAAAAGTAATGGACGTGCTTTCTAATGCAACTAATATCATTGCAGAAGGAGAAGTATTGCAATTAATGAATTGTAATAATCCAGATACAACCGAAAAAAGCTACATGGATGTCATTTACTTTAAAACAGCAAAACTATTTGAAGCCGCAACGCAATTGGTTGCTGTTTTAGGTGAGCAGTCAAAAGCAATTGAAAATGCACTCCTTGATTACGGTAAATATTTAGGCACCGCCTTCCAGTTAACCGACGATGTCATGGATTATGCATCCGATGCACAGGAGATGGGTAAAAATACCGGTGATGATCTAGCAGAAGGCAAACCAACTTTACCGCTACTGTACGCAATGCAACATGGCACCGAGGCTCAAAGTACTTTGATTAGAGAAGCAATCGAAAAAGCCAATGGTATGCAACACTTTGATTTAATCATGCAAGCACTGAATGAAACGAAGGCACTTGAATATACTAAACAACGTGCAATGCAAGAAGCGGATAAAGCCATTGATGCGATTGCTATCTTACCTGAAAGCGAATATAAACAAGCGTTGATCAGCCTTGCACATATCGCTGCAAACCGAGTCAGTTAAGAAAGGTTAACAGAAATACAAAGCAAACAATGTTTAAGCAACCTACCATTACTGCAATCATAATAATAAGGCAAGCGCTGTAATGATAATGGGACACAAGTAATAAACGCTACGAGATACATCTCCCGTAGCGTCTTTTTTCCACTTGTTATTACACGGCCTCCAACAAGACTAGGCTTTCAAAGGGACGTAACGTGATCGCTTTGCTTGCTAAGCTATTTATGACTTGTCCATTACGATCCACTTGTTCTGGGCTGTTATAGTTAGCAATAATAACTCTTGTATTTTCTAAACAAAGTGAATCCGGCAAAGCGTAAGGCACCTGCTCAGCGGAGAAATTATTAATACATAATAATTTCTGTTCAGGCGTGGTGCGCTGATAACAAAATAACTGTTCATGCTCAGGACAAAGATCCTGATAATCTCCCCAACAAATAACATCTAACTGTTTACGTAATATCAATAATTTTTGGTAATGATAAAAGACTGAGTTTTGATCTAACAGAGCATCTTCAACATTGATCTCAGGATAATTACTTGCCACTGTTATCCACGGTTGCACATCACTAAACCCAGCTTGATCTTTTTTATTCCACTGCATAGGCGTACGTGAGTTGTCGCGTGATTTGTTGGCTAAAATAGCCATTACTTGCTGCTCGGTTTTCCCCTCCTCCAACATGATCCGATGCATATTAATACTTTCAAGGTCACGATATTGGCTAATTGATTGATAATGCGGGTTGGTCATCGCAATCTCTTCACCTTGATAGATATAAGGCGTCCCCTGCATCATATGCAAAGCGTTAGCGAGCATTTTGGCTGATTGCACACGGTATTTTTTATCATCACCAAAACGGCTTACAATTCGAGGTTGGTCATGATTACACCAGAAAAGCGCAGACCAACCTTTGTTATACATCCCTTGCTGCCAATAGTTAAATATTTGTTTTAACTGTAATAAGTCCAAAGGGACATTAGTCCACTTATCACCGTTCTTATAATCTGTTTTAAGATGATGAAAGTTAAATACCATGGACAGTTCAGTTGCATCGGTTGCAGAATATTGTTGGCAATGCGCAAGGCTAGTTGAAGACATTTCTCCCACGGTAACCGAAGCATACTTATTAAAGACAGACTCACTTAATCGCTGCAGATATTCATGCGCACGCGGCCCATCGGTATAAAATTTTCTGCCATCGCTTTCATCCTCGGGAAAAGAGGGTTGCTTAGAAATCAAATTAATCACATCTAAACGAAATCCATCGACACCTTTTTCAGCCCAAAAGCTAATAATATTCTCAACTTCCGCACGTACTTTTGGATTTTCCCAATTCAGGTCTGCTTGCTGTTCAGCAAATAGATGCAAGTAATATTGACCACTTTTTTGATCAAACTTCCATGCATTACCGCCGAACTTTGATTGCCAATTATTCGGTTCTCTACCATTTTTTGGATCTTGCCAAATATAATAATCACGATAGGGGCTATTTTTATCAGCGATAGCCGATTGAAACCATTGATGTTCAGTAGAGGTATGATTAACCACTATATCAAGAATAATCCGGATCCCTTTTTGGTGAGCAGTCAACAATAACTGGTCAAAATCAGCCATGCAGCCAAAATCGGGATTAATATTGTAATAATCAGAAATGTCATAACCATTATCAATCATCGGTGAGCAATAAATAGGGGTTAACCAAATTGCATCGATCCCTAATGCATGTAAATAATCTAATTTAGAGATGATACCTTGAATATCACCAGTTCCCTTTCCCCCGCTATCACAGAAACTTTTAGGATAAATTTGATAAATAGTCGCTTTTCGCCACCACTCGTTGTGTAAATTTGTCATAGAGTACTCGTTAAGTGAATGAAAAAATCATCCACTATTTTTTGAAATTACTAAATACTTAAAGTTAAAGATAAAATTAACCTAAAGAGGGGCTATTAAGACACCGTCGTCGCTTCATCTTGCCCTTCAAGCTTATTATTTTTCTCAGCTCTTTTATAAAGTACGATGGTTAATATAATTGGTACAATAATGGCTGCTAACATAGCGACAAAGAACACCATCCAAAACTGGGGCTGTATAGACAAAATACCAGGTAAACCGCCCACACCGATACCGTTAGCCATCACCCCCGCACTTCCACATATACCTGCAGCCAGCGCTGCACCGATCATCGCGCTCAACATTGGAAATTTATATTTAATATTAATCCCATACATGGCAGGTTCAGTTACTCCAAGAAAAGCAGAAATAGCAGCAGGCACTGAAATCTCACGTTCATTAGCCTTTTTACTTACCCAAATGATGCCAACAACGGCAGAAGCTTGAGCAATGTTAGATAGTGCAATAAGCGGCCAAATTGGCGTGCCCCCCATGTCTTGCATTAACTGTAAGTCCACTGCATTAGTAGTGTGATGGATACCAGTGATCACTAAAGGCGCATAGAAGAAAGCAAAAATCATGGAGCCTATGACGGCAAAATCACCAGTCATCGCTATTTTGGCTGCATAACCGACATAATTACCAATTTCACGACCGATAGGGCCTATTATTGAATGCGCAAGAATAACAGCGACTAACAATGAAATAAAAGGCACCACCACAAGGTATAAATACGCAGGAATGATACGTTTAAGGTTAACTTCAATATAAGCTAATGCCATTCCTGCGAATATAGCAGGGATGACTTGCGCTTGATAACCCACTTTTTCTATTACAAAGAAACCAAAATCCCATACATCTGGGATTTGAGACCCAATATTGTAAGCATTCATTAATTGCGGAGAGACCAGTGTAATACCTAAAACAATTCCTAAAACCGGTGTTCCACCAAGCTTTTTAACCGTTGCCCAGCACACAGCAACCGGTAGAAAGTGGAAAATAGCTTCGCCTATTATCCATAAGAAAGAATGTACTGCAGCCCAGAAGGTACTTATTTCAACTAAGGTTTTCCCATCAAACATACGAATATCACCGATGATATTCCTGAAACCTAAAATTAAACCACCGGTAATAATAGCGGGTAATAGAGGAACAAAAATCTCAGCCATATGCGAGATACTACGCTCTAAAAGGCTCATATTTTGGCGAGCAGCGACTTTACTCTGCTCTTTAGTATCACCACTGTGGCCAATGAGTTTATTTAAGACTTTATAAACATCATCAACTTCTGTCCCAATCACAACCTGAAATTGACCTGCATTAGTAAAACAACCTTTTACCATTTTTAAGCTTTCAATTTTTTTAATATCAGCGGCATCATTGTTATTTAATACAAAACGAAGCCTTGTCAGACAATGACTGACACTAGCGATATTGTCTTTTCCACCTATATAATCAATCAAGGAGGCGATATCTAGTTCTTTAATTTTACTCATAATGATGTCCATTTTAGTAATCAACCACAACAATGGGAGCGCTCCCATTAACTGGTCAAATGATAACCAATGAAAAAGATAAATAAAATAAGAGCCGACTTAGAATGTGGTTATGATCACGAAATAAATGGGAACACTCCCAAATTTAGCGAGTGGTATCAATTTATACTATTTTTGAGCGTTAATTATTCAACCTCTAGACTCGCATGTAGTGTCGCAGCCTGAATAAGGTGCGTTACCTTCTGTTCCCCAGAGAGCTGTTTAAATAACAATTCAGCTGCACTCTTCCCTGCTTGAAAATAACCAGGATCAATACTGAATGTATTCTCAAAAATAAACGGAAGCATATCTGAAGCCCCTATTCCGGAAACAATGACGTCACAACGCTGAAGCTCTTGTAATCGTTTTGCTACACCAATCGCTAAGGTATCACTAGCGCATACGATTGCTTGAGTATCGGCTGTTAACACCGCATCCGTCAAATCATAGGCACTATGATGACTTAGTTCACCGGTTTCAAAACGGCTAGTTAACTGATGTGCTTTGCAATAATCCAAGTAAGCATTAAGCCTCATCAAACCTGTTGTTTTATCTTCAGGGTTCACGCCAAGGTAGCTAATAACTTGCTTTCCTAACTGCTGAAGGTGCCCCATCGCTTGCTGGATCATGCCATAATTATCGTAATCGACCGATGAAATAACATCACTATTAACAGCAATGACAACCGCTTTTTGACCTAATAATTCTAATGACGCTAAATCATAATCACTAAAGCCAAATAGGATAATACCGTCAACATGGCGCTTCTGTAGAACAAGCAAGTGCTCATCTGTTTTGCTTGCACTAAGCTGTCCTTCCATGATTAAGGCATCGTAACCATTCGCATAAATAATTTCTAATAGACCACTTACGACCTGATTTTCAGAGACAGATGATAACCGAGAGACAATGATCCCAATCACCTTGCTGGTACCTCCGCCCATCATTTGTGCTGATTTAGAAGGAATAAACCCAGACTCTTGGATAACGCGCTGTACTTTTTCACGTGTACTTACTTTTACTTTAGGATCGTTAGTTAAAACACGTGACACCGTTGATTTTCCAACGCCCGCTAGTTTAGCAATATCCATGATAGTTAATTTTTTAACCATGACTGCTATTTTCCTTAATACAAAAAAGCCCTCTATATTTTACAATATAGAGGGCTTTTTAAAACAAATATTGTATTGACTAAATCAATTAGTTAAATGGATTAACTTGAATAATTGTTTCGTTACGATCTGGGCCAGTAGAAATAAGATCCATTGGCACGCCAGTAATGTCTTCTAAACGTTTGATGTAAGCTTTAGCATTCGCTGGTAATGCATCATAAGTTGTCACACCAAATGAAACTTCAGACCAACCAGGCATGGTTTCATAAATTGGAACAGCTTGCTCATAACCATCGGCACACATTGGTGGTACATCAACCACTTTGCCACCAGGCATAGTGTAACCAGTACAAATTTTGATTTCTTCTAAGCCATCTAAAACATCTAGCTTAGTTAAACAAAAACCAGTAATACTGTTTAATTGCACTGCACGTTTAATAGCAACGGCATCAAACCAACCTGTACGACGTAAACGTCCTGTGGTTGCACCAAACTCATGGCCAATTGTACCCATGTGGTGACCAGCAGGGTCTAACTTGTCAATCCCATCGTAAAGCTCTGTAGGGAAAGGACCTGAACCGACACGAGTGGTATAAGCCTTAACAATACCTAACACATAATCAAGATGCGTTGGGCCAAAACCACTACCAGTAGCAACACCACCTGCAGTCGTGTTTGAAGAAGTTACATACGGGTAAGTACCATGGTCAATATCAAGTAAAGTACCTTGAGCACCTTCAAATAAGATATTCTCACCACGTAAGCGAGCTTTATCTAATTCGTCTGTCACATCAATAACCATACTAATTAATAGCGGTGCTATTTCAGTCATTTCAGCTAATACATCTTCGTAGCTCACTGCCTCTACTTTATAGTAGTTAACTAATTGGAAGTTATGGTATTCAATGACTTCTTTTAATTTAACAGCGAATTTTTCCATGTCGAATAAGTCATCAACGCGTAAACCACGACGAGCAACCTTATCTTCATAAGCAGGACCGATACCACGACCAGTTGTACCAATTGCTTTATTGCCACGCGCTTTTTCACGTGCTACATCTAATGCCACATGGTAAGGAAGGATTAAAGGACAGCCTTCACTGATTGAAAGACGTTCTTTAGCAGGAATGCCTCTTTCGATAAGCATGTTCATTTCTTTGAACAATGCATCTGGTGCTAATACCACACCATTACCGATGACACATTTTACGTTTTCACGCAAAATGCCTGATGGAATCAGATGAAGTACTGTTTTCTCTCCATCGATTACTAGTGTATGACCCGCATTGTGTCCACCTTGATAGCGAACAACCCATTGCGCTTTGTCTGTAAGTAGATCTACTACTTTACCTTTACCTTCATCACCCCATTGAGTGCCAAGAATTACTACATTTTTTCCCATCAGAATCACATATCTCTAGCGAATTGAACGGGGATTTTAGCAAAGTTTAAACAGGTGAATCAATATCTTTGTTAGTTAATACGCATTTATATATTTAAAAATAAAAAAAGGCCGATAAATCGGCCTTTTTACAATGAGTTACTACTATCTCAATAAGTTTATTAAATCAAATATCTTAGTAAATTAATCACCTCAAAATTTATTTTTGAGAACCCATGTATTTAAAGAAATCTGAATCTGGACTTAATACCATCACGTCTTGTTTGTCTGCAAAGCTTTTTTGGTAAGCTTGCATACTACGCAGGAAGGCATAAAATTCAGGATCTTGAGAGAAAGCTTCAGAGTAAATCTTTGATGATTCAGCATCTCCTCTACCACGTATCTCCGCAGACTCTTTGTTAGCTTGAGCCAGCATAATTGATACTTTACGGTCGATGTTTGCGCGGATCACTTCAGACTTCTCTTGACCTTCTGAACGATGTTCTCTTGCAACAGCTTGACGCTCAGCACGCATACGTTTGTAAATACTATTACTCACACCGTCAGGTAAGTTGATTTTCTTGATCCTAACATCAACAACTTTAATACCTAACTCAGATGAACGCGCCATACGTTTCAGTGCTGTTTCCATCACTTCACCACGTTTACCCGATACAATATCTTTAATCGTATGCGAACCAATTTCGTTACGTAAACCATTATTAATTTTACGTTTTAGTAACGCTTCAGCTTGTAATTTATTACCCCCTGTTGCTAGGTAATAAACGGCTAAATCATCTATCTGCCACTTCACATAAGAATCGATAATTAAATCTTTTTTCTCTGAAGTTACAAAACGATCAGGTTGGTCATCAAGTGTTTGAATACGCGTATCCATGACACGGACAGCATCAATAAACGGCACTTTAAAATGTAAACCTGGGCCATATACAACCGGTTTATCTTCACTATCACGCTTCACTTTACTAAATTGTAAAACAATACCGTTTTGACCTTCAGTAACAACAAATGCACTGCTTACAAAAACCAAAAATAGAATGGCTGGCAGTATTAAGAATTTTTTCATGATTAGTCTCTCCCAGTAGTTCGAGTACCACGCGTAGCACGTTCGCTACTTGTTGCGCGTTCATCGAGATCTGCTTGTTCATCGGCACGAGAACGTGTTTCAATTTCGGTTTCAACTGGTAAACGAGATGAGCCGTTGTCAGGATTATTCATTAACTTATCAAGAGGTAAGAAAGTTAAATTGCCGCCAGCTTGGTTATCAATCAAAACTTTAGAGCTATTACTAAGCACTCTTTCCATCGTTTCAATATATAAACGTTGACGAGTAACATCAGGGTTAGCTTGGTATTCTGGTAATAGTTGATTGAATTTAGCTACCGCACCTTGCGCTTGTAAAATGATACCTTCTTCATATGAACGAGCTTGTTGTTCGATACGTTTCACTTGACCACGTGCAATCGGTTCTTTCTCACGCTCATAAGCTTCAGCTTCACGTACAAAACGCTCTTCATCTTCTTGTGCTGCAATTGCATCGTCAAAGGCATCTTTAACTTGTTCAGGCGGACGCGTTTGTTGTAAGTTGACATCAACAATCTGGATACCTAGATCATAAGGAGCGATGATTTTATCCAACATTTCCCATGTTTCTTGACGAACCACTTCACGACCCGTTGTTAATGCATCATCCATAGTTGAATGACCAATAACAAAACGTAGAGAGCTATCTAATGCTTGTAATAAACTATTGTCAGCATTAGTTACACTAAACAGATACTTTTCAGGTGCAACAATTCGGTACTGAATTTCCATGGAAACTTGTACGATGTTTTCATCTTCAGTTAACATGAAACCAGTTGTAGGCATGGTACGGAAAGCTTCAACGTTAATCGGAATAATTTGATCAACAAATTTTGGATTCCAATGTAAACCAGGATCAACTTGAGAATGGTAAGCACCAAAACGTAAGACGACACCTCGATCAGATTCCTTAACCGTATACCAACCGCTTGCAAACCAAACAATTGCTATAATGCTTAAGATAGCAATAGCGACAAATTTCCCGCCATTACCACTGCCACTAGGACCTTGCGTTGATTTATTACCAAACAAACCGCCTAAAACACCAGATATTTTTTGAAAAACAACATCTAGATCGGGAGGACCTTGTTCATTTTTTTTGCCGTTTTTGTTCCACGGGTCCTGATCTTTTTTATCATCTTTTCCCGGTTCATTCCAAGCCATGTTAGCTCCTGATTTACTCATAAATTGAATTAATAAAATCTGTTTAATTATGAAACATTTAAAAGAATTTACCAAACACTTAAACTGTTACTGCAATGTAACAATGTTCACACTAATAATAAAGAGTTTATGACATATTAGGTCCACTCTTCCTTATCTAATTCTGCAACAGTTTGGTAATTGCCATCCACCACAAACTCTTCGATATAACTACCTTCCTGTTTAATCAAACGTTGCCAGTCGGTATTATTAAGACGGATATTAATAACACTATTACCATTTTCTGCATATTCTTCATTCTCAATACACTCTAATTGATAAAACAGCGCGCGTAGTTTTCCGTGTGCAGGTGGTATAGATAACTGTAAAGAACGAATTTTCCCAGATAACAACATCGATAATGCATCGAATAACAGGTTAACGCCAATATCTTTTTGTGCAGATAACCAAACTCGAATAGGTTGGCCTGTTTCGTCGTAATCGATTCTTGGTTCAGCTTGTTCTAATGCATCGATTTTATTCATCACCATTAAGTGTGGCACTTCACCTGCATCAATTTCATTTAAAACATGTTCAACGGCATCAATATTCGCTAAATAGTTTTCATCTGAACAATCAACAACATGTAATAGTAACGTCGCTTCACGTGTTTCTTGCAAAGTGGCTTTAAAAGCGGCTACTAAATCATGTGGTAAGTGACGGATAAATCCTACTGTATCCGCTAAAATACAGGTCCCTACATCATCAACAGAGATCTTTCTCAATGTCGGATCTAAGGTAGCAAAAAGTTGGTCAGCAGCATACACTTTTGCGGCAGTAATTTGATTAAATAATGTAGATTTACCAGCATTGGTATAACCCACTAGTGAAACCGTTGGCACTTCATTACGTAAGCGAGAACGACGTCCCTGCTCGCGTTGTTTAGATACTTTTTCCAAACGTGATTTAATAGTAGTGATACGCGCGCTTAATAAACGTCGATCACTTTCCAGCTGTGTTTCACCTGGACCACGCATTCCGACACCACCTTTTTGTTTATCAAGGTGTGACCATCCTCGAATCAGCCGACTCGACATATAATGTAGCTGTGCAAGCTCAACCTGTAACTTACCTTCATAGGTTCTTGCGCGTTGTGCAAAGATATCAAGAATAAGTGCCGTTCTATCAAGCACTAAACATTCGCAAATCTTTTCCATATTACGTAATTGTGCTGGTGTTAAAGCATGATTAAAGATAACAATATCAGCTTCCATTGTGCGTACAGTATCTGCTATTTCCTGTGCTTTACCTGTACCAACAAAAAAACGTGCATGGGGTGACTTACGTGGGCCAGTTACGGTTGCAACTGAATTAACTCCGGCAGAACTGACCAGCAGTTTTAATTCATCAAGATCTTCTTTATTATTTTCATCTGAAAAAGAAACATGGACTAAAACAGCCTGTTCACCGGCTTCGTAACGTTCAAACAATTAACTCTCCAATAGATTAAGTAAGAATTATAAATAGATCTTCATCCTACCACAGCTATAAAATGATTAGATAAAAAAATGGCCTGCCTGCAGGCAAGCCATTGTCATCGATATTAATAAATTATTCTTCGTGCGCAATGGTAGGAACAGCGCGAGAAGGAACGACAGTTGAAATGGCATGCTTATAAACCATTTGACTCACTGTATTCTTTAATAGAATAACAAATTGATCAAAAGACTCTATTTGGCCTTGTAACTTAATACCGTTGACTAAATAAATAGCGACTGGGATACGCTCTTTACGCAGAGTATTCAAGAATGGATCTTGAAGAGATTGTCCTTTTGCCATGTATAGTCCTTATTATTCTTTTTATTATCACAGAACTGCAGTATAACGAAGGGATCAAAAAAAACCGACTGAAAACCTAAAATTTTGATCCGCACCTCTTTCTATCTCTTTGTTATTTCAATAACTAACGTTTTAATCATGCTTTTCTTATTTTAATAAAACCGACTTTATTTTTTCAAAGTTATTCTCATCAGCACTTTCTAACCAAGTTATATTTTGTTTCCAACCTCGCAACCAAGTCATTTGTCTTTTCGCTAATTGTCGTGTCGCCACTACACCACGAAAACGCATCTCTTCATAATCCAGTTTGCCTTCAATATATTCCCACATTTGACGATAACCAACACAACGCATTGAAGGTAAATCTAGATGCAAGTCTCCACGCTGATACAAGCGTTGTACTTCTTGCTCAAAACCTGCAGCTAACATTAAATCAAAACGTTTTTCAATACGCTGATGTAATACTGATTTTCCTGCAGGAGCAATGGCAAACTGCTTAATATCAAAAGGGATAGGATCGCTTTTAACCGCGGTTAGTTCGGTCATGCTTTTACCACTAATACGATAAACTTCAATCGCTCTTGCTAAGCGTTGTGGGTCATTAACATGGATCCGCTCAGCTGATACCGGGTCGATGTCACGTAATTCATCGTGCAATGCTTGCCAGCTAGTTTCTTTTACTTGCAGCTCGATTGCTGCTCGAATAGCACTATTAGCACTAGGTAATGGCGATAAACCTTCTACCAAAGCTTTGTAATACAACATGGTTCCACCAACCAACAAAGGCGTATTACCACGAGCAACAATTTCTCCCATTAAACGCAGTGCATCATCACGGAAGTTACCCGCCGAGTAACTGTCCTTTGGGTCGATAATATCAACCAATAAGTGCGGCGCTAATGCTTGTTCTTGTGCACTGGGTTTAGCCGTTCCAATATCCATGCCTTTATAGATTAATGCGGAGTCAACACTGATGATTTCACATTGGCATTGTTGCGCAAGTTTGATTGCTAAATCAGTTTTTCCAGATGCCGTTGGTCCCATTAAAAAAATAGCGGTCGGAAATGAAGCGGTGTTTATATTGGACATGCTATTGAATACCTTGTAATAACAGCGATAGATCGGGTTGCTTGAAACAGCGTTGTAAATGTGTTGCGGATAATGGTATTAACGACCTTAACAATGTTTCTATTTGCGTTAATGAAGGAGCGGTTGCCGTTTCATTAGCGACTAATAACGCCCCTAATTGTTGGCAAATTAATTCAACCTGTTGCTGATCACTGTCATTGATAGTGGATGCGTGACTTTGTTTTAAGAAATCAAACAAAGCAGGCAAAATAACTGCAATAGGTGAATGCCTAAAAGGTGCAGGCACCTGACTAACAATCAAAAATTGAGACTGAAATTTATAACTAAAACCAAGTCGATTTAACAAGGTTTCTACCTGTTGTGCTATTTGTTGCATTGCTTCATCTAATTTAAATCGCACGGGCAATAATAAAGGTTGAGAGATAATTTCACCATTTTGCCAAGCAGTAACTAAATGCTCGCTAACCATGACCTCATTGGCATCCTTTAATGACATTATCAATAAACCATTATTAGATAACGCCATCAACTCAGGTTGTAACGGCTGTAATAATAAATAATCTGCACCGATTGAAGACACTACATTGGCGACTTGCCCACCAGCACTTTTATTTGACGGCGAGTTATGTGTCGAAGGAGAAACAATATTTTGTTGGTAAGCTTCAGCAACAAAATCACAATAAGCTTCTACTTGTTGTTGATCGAGTCCTGGCCTCTGCACTGCAGGTGAATAATGATGATTAGCAGTGCCAGATGATGATCCTTGGTTGCCCTCCCCAACACGGTTATTGGTAACAGCATCTGAATAATGAGGGCGGCTATGGTCTTGATAATTGTTATGACTATTACCGCTATTACTTACACTATCTGCGTTGCTTGTCGCACCAGAGGTTTGAGTACCACAGATGTTAGTAGGTGCTTGATAGTCATGCCCAGCAGTTTGCGTACTTAAGTCAGTATGATGGCTTAATAACGAACTGTCATTTAGTGTACTGTTCAGGGTACTACTAATAAAATCATGCACCCAACGCGCTTGATGAAACCTAACCTCATGCTTAGCAGGGTGGACATTAACATCGACCTCTTTTACATCACACTCAATATAAATAATGTACCCAGGAAACATACCCGGCGGTAAAAAGTGAGCATAAACTTGCTTGATTGCATGGTTAACTAATTTATCGCGGATCATACGCCCATTAATATAACAATATTGCACGTCGGCTAAAGGTCTTGGCGATAAACGATCCGATACCCAACCTGAAATTTTTAATGCTTGATCTGCATGTTCAAAAAAAACAGCATGTTGAATAAATTGCTCACTGCATACCGCTGCAATACGTTTTTCTTGTTGGCTTTGTTGTGGAGCAGCACGATATTGTCTTACCACTTTATTATTGTGTTTCAAACTGATTGCAATATCAAAACGGCTAAGCGCAATACGTTTTATTAATTCATCAATATGTTGAAACTCTGTCTTTTCAGTTTTTAGAAAGCGGCGACGCGCAGGTGTATTAAAAAACAGATCTAACACTTCTACCGTCGTACCTTGAGGATGAGCTGCAGGCTGTACATTCACTTGCATATCTCGACCTTCCGCAATGGCTTGCCAAGCTTGCTCTTGATCTGCGGGTTTTGAAGTAAACGTTAAACGAGCCACCGAACTAACACTGGCTAATGCTTCACCTCTAAAACCTAAACTAACAATCGCTTCTAGGTCATCAAGGTGGCTTATTTTACTGGTGGCATGTCGACTTAAAGCAAGAGTAAGTTGGTCTTTACTAACCCCATTACCATTATCTTTAATACGAATACATTTAGCACCACCTTGCTCAATCTCTATTTCAATCCGGGTTGCTCCGGCATCTAAACTATTTTCGACTAACTCTTTAACGACTGAAGCGGGTCGCTCGACCACTTCTCCAGCAGCGATTTGGTTCGCTAAACGTGCAGGTAATATTTGAATAGACATGCTTTTACACTCGCAGTACTAGCTGATAGGGATAGTAAGCACTTGCCCAACGGCCAGTGAATTAGAACGTAGATTATTGGTTGATTTAATGGCAGTGGTTGTGGTGCCATAACGCTGGGCAATAACCGATAAAGATTCCCCACTGCGCACTTTGTGTTCTGTTTGTTGCACTTTTTGTGTTGGGATTCTTAATACTTGGCCAACAAATAAGGTACTTGAGCGTAACTTATTATACAGTTTCAGTTGCTCTGACGTTGTTCCATACTGATAGGCGATAACTGACAGCGATTCACCACTTTTCACCTTATGCGATTCAGGCAAAGAGGGGCTGACATAGTCCGCACTGGGTATGTTTAGTACCTGCCCGACTAATAGGCGAGAAGAACTTAAATTGTTATAGGCTTTAAATTGCTTTGAAGTGCGATCATATTTTTCAGCAATCACAGATAATGATTCACCACTACTGACCTTATGCTGAGTAGGCACTACAACTTTTTTAACGGCAACCGTCGTCGTCCCCGGGACGTTAATTTTTTGTCCCACACGTAAACTGCTAGACTTTAATTGATTATAATCTTTTAGTGTTTTTGTGCTCATGTCATATTGACTTGCAATCACCGATAACGAGTCACCACTTTTAACACGGTAAATAAGGTCCGGTCGTGGAGTAGCAATTTGTTGTTGATTACCTGGAATTTTTATTTTTTGACCAATCAGTAAAGACGTACTTTTAAGGTTGTTATATTGTTTTAGTTGCGCCGTTGTGGATGCATATTTTTGTGCGATCGCAGATAAAGACTCACCACGTTGCACTTTATGCGTTTGCGCTTTGATAACCTTATTTTCCTGTTGTGATTGTTTTGGTTCAGCGGCAGCTAATGCAGGTTTCTGTTGTTCAGAAAGTTTTAGCTTCTGGCCAACAAACAAGGTCGTCGTTTTTAAATCGTTATAATCTTTAATTTCAGCAATGCTTTTATTGTACTGGCTAGCAATCACAGATAACGACTCACCACGTTGTACTTTATGTACCTCGGGAGTTGTAACAATGGGTGCTTGTACACTTGGTGTTGCAGTAGTTGCGACTTCAATATAGACACCGGGTATCTTAATTTTTTGGCCAACTTGTAATGATGAACGCTGTAACTTGTTATAAGACTTTAACTGAGCAATGCTTTTATCATATTGACTAGCAATCACAGACAAGGACTCACCCCGTTTAACTTGATGAACTTGTTCTTTTTGCAGCAGCCGTTGAGTCACAGGTTTAGAGGTATTCACTGGCGTGGTTGATGCGATACTAGTTTGAACATCACCGGGAATATTAATCTTTTGTCCAATCGCTAAGATTGTCGAACGCAATTGATTGTATTCAGCTAATGTTTTTGTACTTTGTTGGTATTTAGCTGCAATCAAAGATAATGATTCACCACGTTTTACAACATGAGTTTGTGCTTTTCTTTTGACCGGCGCCGCGATCTGTTGGCTCGTTGGCTCATTTGCAGCAACTTGATAATTAGGTGGAATACTTAACACTTGACCAATTCGTAATGAATTCGATTTTAAATGATTAAATGATTTAAGTTCATTACTCGTTACACTATAGCGTCTTGCTAATACCGATAAAGACTCTCCACTTCTTACGGTATGTTTAATCGCACGTTTTTTCTGAGCGAATAGACTACCTTGAGGTGGTTTGTCGTTAAAATGCTTATAAATTCCTTTATAAACAGCACTCGCAATTTTATTTTGAAACTCAGCTTGGTTTAATAAGCGTTCTTCAGTGCGGTTAGTAATAAAACCTGCTTCTACTAAAATAGAAGGAATATCTGGCGACTTAAGCACCGCTAGGCTCGCATGCACAGGTTTTTTCTTATGCATTTGAGTGACTTTAGAAAGCTCCATCGTCACTAAATCACCGATCGTATAACCTACGCCCATGGTATTACCCATCGACATGTCCAATAACATTTTATTCAGAAATGGCACACTATCCGAATCTTGAATAATATCACCAGCCCCTCCTAATAATTCAGAGTGCGCTTCGTGTTTTTCCATCCAGCGACCTAATTCAGTGGTTGCTCTACGGTTTGATAATACCCATACGGAAGCCCCTCTAGGTTGGCTTGAAGTAAAACCATCGGCATGGATAGAAACGAGAAAGTCAGCTTTTCCTTTTCGTGCAATTTCAGAGCGTTTATTCAAATTAACAAAATAATCACCAGTCCTAATTAAAAAAGACTGCATTCCTTTTTGTGAATCAATTTTAGCTTTTAAACGTTTAGCAATTTGTAGAGTGACTTTTTTTTCGTAGGTATATTTACCTAATGCACCAGGATCATCTCCACCATGTCCCGCATCAACTGCAATAATAATATCGCGGCCATTTGGCACAGCAGCAATACTTTTTGGTACCTTGGTAACAATATTTGGCAGGTCGATGACTAAGCGGTGTCCATAGGGTTTTGCTGGTCGTAAACTAAAAACTTTCGCTTTACTGGCTCTTTTTAAATCAACAACTAAACGGAATGTGCCACTTTCACCACTCGCACTTTCACGAATATTTTTGATCAACACACCTTTATTGCTAATCTTTTTTAAGTTTGCTTTGTTATTGGTGGTTTTTAAGTCCACCACTAGGCGATCTGGATGTGTCAGATAATGGGTTTCATAATCGGGTTTTTGAGCAAGATCTAATACAATACGCGTATTATCAGGAGATGGCCAAGTTCGTACCCCTTTGAGCTTATTCTTTTGAGCAGCAGAGACATTAAAACTAATGCTTTGTAATATAAATACAAAGCACAGCAAACATAACACTGATGTTAATCGTGTTAATTTGATTGAAGACGATAAAGTCTTAACTGAACCGGGCTTTTTTTCCTGCGCTATCATAAATTTTTCAATACTCTTAATCCAATTTCAGTATTTGCTTGTAAAGTGACTTCACGTTGGTCATCGATATAAACCAATGTTAAATCTAAATCTGGAGGCGGCAAAAATCCAATACCACGCTCAGGCCATTCAACTAAACAATGACTTGAATCACCAAAATAATCACGAATACCCATAAACTCTAACTCTTCAGGGTCCGATAAACGGTATAAGTCAAAATGATAAACCTGCCAATCTGCCAATTCATAAGGCTCAACTAAAGTATATGTAGGGCTTTTAACGTTACCTTGATGACCTAAGCCTTGAATAAAACCACGCGTTAATGTTGTTTTACCCGCGCCTAAATCTCCGTGTAAATAAATACAGGTAGCGAGTTCACAGGCTTTACTTAAACGTTTACCAAACAAAACTGTTTGGTCTGCATCCTGTAGTTTTTCTTTTAATAAAGTAGACATTTCTTTTTACTGACTTCCAATATGGTTGATAGTTCTCATTATTAACGATCTCTGTAAAAAGAGTCACTTAATAAATAAATGGCATAAAGCTACCGTTTCTAATAGTACCAGAAAGCATATCCCGCATACCACCTCTAGCCACCACAAGCTAAAAAACATTATTATCATAGACTATTTAAAGTCAATTGGTGCTAAACAAAGCTAACCAACATGTCTATTTTTCACCGCATCTGCTTCAACGCATAGCCCTTAACTACATATTCTATAGCGATATGGCTAAGCCCTTTGAGAACAATCCGAGTAAGTTAATTTAAACTCGATAACTGGACTGGTATCCAAACATAGACACAGACAGACACAATTAAGGCTCACGCCATTAATCTTAATGTAATCTTACTGAACCAGATAAAAACATTATAAAACAATACTATAAAATAATACTCAGATGATTTCAAAGTAACCTAAGCGTGCTAACAAAATACTGACCAGAGTATGTTAAACTCTACTTTATACAGAATCTGAGCCCATCCCTTTCACCTTTTGATATAAAGCTAACAATGAAAAATACTCAACCAAGCGCCCCTTCATCACTTACAAATGCAATTTCATCTACTCCTTCAGATGACATTTCCACAGCTAAAAGTACCGACCTTTCTGAAACAGAGCTTAGGGCACTTGCTAAAAAAATTAAATCATGGGGCAAGGAGTTAGGTTTTCAAAAGGTAGGCATTAGTGATATTGACTTAAAAGATCAGGAAGCTAACTTACAAACTTGGTTAGATAACCAGTACCACGGCGAAATGGATTACATGGCAAAACATGGCATGATGCGTGCCCGTCCCGATCAATTATTACCTGGCACTTTACGCGTTATTTCAGTACGCATGGATTACTTACCTGAAGAGGCACAATTTGCCTCCAACTTAGAAGATAAAGATCTCGCTTATATCAGCCGTTACGCTTTAGGCAGAGATTACCATAAGGTGTTACGTAAAAAATTAAAACAGCTCGGAGATAAAATTCAAAGTGAATTTAGCGACTTAGGCTTTCGCCCTTTCGTTGATAGCGCACCAATATTAGAAAGACCATTAGCAGAAAAAGCGGGACTGGGTTGGACTGGTAAGCACTCACTATTACTTGATAAAGATGCAGGTTCATGGTTTTTTATTGGGGAACTATTAATTGATTTACCTTTACCCACAGACCAAGCACAAACAGCTGAATGCGGGCAATGTGTCGCCTGCATGACAATCTGCCCAACTCAAGCAATTGTAGCCCCTTACGTCGTTGATGGCAGACGTTGTATCTCTTATCTAACCATTGAATTATATGGTGCAATCCCAGTAGAGTTTCGTAAAGCGATAGGAAATCGTATTTATGGCTGCGATGACTGTCAGTTGATTTGTCCTTGGAATCGCTTTGCAGAAACAACCCAAGAATCGGACTATCAAGCAAAAGACTTTTTACAAAACCAATCACTAATAACCTTATTTAATTGGTCCGAGACTACTTTTTTAAAAAATACAGAAGGCTCGCCAATTCGAAGGATTGGGCACAAACGCTGGTTAAGAAATATCGCCGTTGCTTTAGGCAATGCGCCAAGCAGTATCGAAACCATTACCGCTTTACAAAATAAGCTTGAATTAAGTGATGATGAGATCGTTAATGAACATATCCAATGGGCACTAACCGAACAACAACAAAACATGCCAATCAGTATTGACCGTTTAAATAAACGTTTAATTAATGCGGTAAAAAAAGGGTTACCAAGAGATGCCTAACAATTATCAAAAGACGCGTAGTAATAAAGGTTTATTTAATGCATAAAAAAGGCCTTACAACTTACATTGCAAGGCCTTAGTATTCTCTTTAATAATTACTTTTTTAGCGCTTTAATAGCACTAAAGATTATCAGCTCACTCATTAACACTCTGCAGATCTTGTAACGGCCAGCGTGGTTTTGCTTTTATTTCCAAACCTTGCGTATGCCCAGCTTTTAAACGTTGCATTCCAGCATAGGCAATCATCGCACCATTATCAGTACAAAATTCACTACGAGGGTAGAACACTTCACCACCCAACTTTTTCATCGTAGCCGCAAGCTGCTCACGTAGAGCCGTGTTAGCACTTACTCCACCGGCAACCACCAAACGCTTCAAACCAGTCTGTTTTAAGGCTCGTTTACACTTTATCGCAATCGTATCAATCACAGCTTCTTGAAATGCATAAGCAATATCAGCTTGTGTCTGACCATCTTTTCCTTCACGCGCAATCGTTACCGCGGCAGACGTTTTTAAACCACTAAAGCTAAAGTCTAAGCCAGGTCTATCAGTCATTGGGCGCGGAAACTTAAAACGCCCCGCTACACCTTGCTCAGCCATTTTAGCTAAACGCGGTCCACCTGGGTAATCCAACCCTAACAATTTAGCTGTTTTATCAAATGCTTCACCCGCAGCATCATCAATACTTTCACCTAATAAGGTGTATTCACCAATAGCATCAACTTGCACTAATAAGGTATGACCACCTGATACGAGCAATGCGACAAAGGGAAAATCAGGTTTATGTTCTTCTAACATAGGCGCGAGTAAGTGACCTTCCATGTGATGCACTGCTATTGCAGGTTTACCCCATGCGTAGGCTAAGCTACGGCCAATACAAGAACCGACTAATAATGCGCCTACTAGCCCCGGACCCGCAGTATAAGCAATAGCATCGATATCATCTTTAGTACAATTAGCGAGTTTCAAAGCATCTTTGATCAGTGGAATTGTTTTACGAACATGGTCACGTGACGCTAACTCAGGAACAACACCACCATAATCAGCGTGTAATTTCACCTGACTATATAATTGGTGAGATAACAAACCTTGTTGATCGTCATAAACAGCAATACCTGTTTCATCACATGACGTTTCAATGCCTAAAATGCGCATAATAAACAACCTTATAGCTAAAACAATTAGCTCATTAATTAAGCTAATTAAATAAAATAGAGGATACAATAAAAAATTAAACGCATTCTAACGGAAAAGTACACTTAAGATTGCTTTTTTTGTCGATCTTGATTATAAAATGCAGATCTGAAGATCATTGGGATCTTTATACTTTATTAATTAAAATTAATGCGGAATTTCTTTACATTATCCCCCAAATAGGATTAAAATCTCGCACCAATTTAAATGCACTGGTCAATTTACGACCGTAACCATAAAGGTAATAGGCATATGCCAGTAATTAAACTTCGTGAAAACGAACCATTTGACGTAGCACTACGTCGTTTTAAACGTTCTTGTGAAAAAGCAGGTATCTTAGCAGAAACACGTAAGCGTGAATTCTTTGAAAAACCTACTACAGTTCGCAAACGCGCTAAAGCAGCAGCTGTTAAACGTCACTTGAAAAAACTTTCTCGTGATAACGCTCGTCGCGTTCGTCTATACTAGAATAGATAAAGGTTTCCAATGTCTATAAAAACAAGATTACAAGAAGAACAAAAGCTTGCAATGCGCGCTAAGGATAAAGTCCGTTTAAAGACTATCCGCTCATTAATTGCTGCTGTGAAGCAGATTGAACTCGATGACAAAGTTGAATTGGATAACGACGCTGTAACTGCAGTGGTTGTTAAATCAGTAAAACAGCGTAAAGATTCAATCTCGCAGTTTGAAAAAGCTGACCGTACTGATCTTGTTGATATAGAAAAAATGGAACTTGTTATTTTAGAAGAGTTTTTACCTCAAGCACTCACTTCGGAAGAAGTTGAAACACATATTAAGCAAGCTATTGCAGCAGTTGATGCACAAGGCATGCAAGATATGGGTAAAGTGATGGGGATACTCCAAAAAGAGATACAAGGAAGAGCGGATATGGGTTCAGTAAGTGGTCTTGTAAGAGCTCACTTGAAATAAACCCTGTCCATCTTTTTTGATTAAAAAGCCTCAGCTTAATAATTAAGTCTGAGGTTTTTTTGTTTTAACCTGTATAAAATATTAAATCCCTCTATTATTTATTCATCTATTAATTGTAATCAGTATTAACAACTATTGTGTACTTTTAACCACAACGAGTATACTAGCCTCTTTTATCAATAGGACTCACAATGGCCGGCCGCATTCCCAAAAATTTCATTGACGATCTGATTTCTCGCACCGATATCGTTGATGTAATTGATAGCCGCGTAAAATTGAGAAAAAAAGGAAAAGATTATCGTGCATGTTGCCCATTCCATAATGGTAGCAATAACTCTTCATTTTCAGTCAGTTCAGATAAACAGTTTTACCATTGTTTTAATTGTGGGGTCAGCGGCAATGTCGTTTCCTTCCTCATGGATTACGACGGAATTGAATTTGTAGATGCCGTAGAAGTACTCGCAGAGCAATTATCCATTGAAGTACCACGTGAAGAATCAGGGCATAGTCAACCGGCAACCAGTTATGTCGATAGAAAAGATCTTTATCAACTAATGGCTGACATCACCCGCTTTTATCAACAACAATTACGTACACATAAGCACAGTAAAAAAGTCATAGACTACTTAAAAAGTAGAGGCTTGTCGGGTGAAACAACTAAACATTTTCAAATCGGTTATGCCCCAGATGGCTGGGATGAAGTGCGCAAAAAATTCGCTATCAATAAACAATTAGAACAACAGTTGATTGATGCTGGCATGCTAATCAGCAAAGACAGTGGCGGCAGCTACGACCGTTTCCGTGACCGCTTAATGTTCCCTATTCTAGACAGACGTGGTCGAGTAATCGGCTTTGGCGGGCGTGTTTTTGATGATACGACACCAAAATATTTAAATTCACCGGAAACCCCTATTTTCCATAAAGGCAAAGAGCTTTATGGCTTGTATCAAGTTAAACAACATGAAAAAGACGTAAAACGCATTTTAGTCGTTGAAGGTTATATGGATGTTGTTGCGCTAGGGCAGTTCGATATTCACTATGCAGTTGCTTCTTTAGGGACGGCCACCACACCTGACCATATTCAATTATTGTTTAGACAAACCAGTGAGGTTATTTGCTGTTTTGATGGTGATAGTGCGGGACGAACTGCAGCATGGCGGGCCCTTGAAAACGCCCTCCCCTCTATTCAAGATGGTCGAACATTACGCTTTATGTTCTTGCCTGACGGTGAAGATCCAGATAGCCTAGTACAAAAAGAAGGCAAAGAATTTTTTGAAAAACTGGTTGATCAAGCAATGCCGTTATCAGATTTTTTATATCAGCATCTGCTTACACAGGTTGATATGCGCAGTGCCGATAGCAAGTCTAAGCTAGCTCAGCTAGCTATCCCGTTGTTAACAAAACTGCCTGATTCAGTATTTAGACAAATGATGGAAACCCGCTTAATTAGCTTATTAGGCATTGAAAAAGAAGGCTTAAAAAAGCTTTTACCTGCTCCAACGAAGCTTGAAAAAAGACCAACATCAAAAAAAATAACACCAATGCGTTTAGCTATTTCATTACTGCTACAGAATCCTCAAATGGCCTATCAGTTAGATGAAATACCTGAATTTAAAGAAATGCAAATACCCGGCTTAACTCTTTTAAATTCACTACTTGAAATTTGTAGAGACACACCCCATCTCTCTACAGGTCTACTATTAGAACACTGGCGCGAACAGCCACAAGAAAAGCAACTAATTGCTTTAGCAACTTGGAATAACCAAGTACAAGAAGATAAATACGAACAAGTATTTTTCGACATATTAGATAATTTTTTATCATTGCACCTGACCCAACGAATTGAGTTTTTAAAACAAAAATCAAGACAAGGTGAGATTTTAACAACAGAAGAAACAGTCCAGCTGGCTCAACTTCTAAAAGAACAAAAACAACATTAATGGGATTGGCATAAAATTCAATATAGGCGTATACTCGAGCGCTTATATTTTTTCCCATTTACACCACATTTCACGACTAATTTTGGATGGTACCTATGGCGCAAACACCTCAATCACAGCTTAAAGAGCTGATCATTAAAGGTAAAGAGAATGGTTTCTTAACCTTCGCAGAAGTGAATGATCACCTTCCGCAAGATATCGTTGAGTCGGAGCAAATTGAAGATATCATTCAGATGATCAACGACATGGGTATCCGAGTTGTTGAAACTGCTCCTGATGCTGATGATCTAATTCTTTCTGGCACAGATAACGATGAACCGGATGAAGATGCGGTAGAAGCCGCTGCACAAGTATTAGCAACGGTTGAATCAGAAATAGGCCGAACTACCGACCCTGTTCGTATGTACATGCGCGAAATGGGTACAGTAGAACTACTGACACGTGAAGGCGAGATTGTTATCGCTAAACGTATCGAAGAAGGCATTAAAGAAGTACAGAACTCTGTTTCCGAATACCCTGCAACTATTCGTAATCTATTAGATAACTACGATAGTTATGAAGCAGAAGAGATGAAATTAACTGATTTAATCAGTGGTTTTATTGACCCAAATGATGATATGACACAAGCAGTTAGTGCAACTAACATCGGTTCTGAATTATCAGAAGCCGAATTAGATGACGATACTGATGACGACAAAGAAGATGACGAAGAAGAGGAGGAAGGTCCTAAAGGCCCTTGCCCAGAAGAAGCAGCAGAAAAATTCACTGAATTACGTCGTTTAAACAACATCGTTGAAAAATCAATTACAAAAAATGGCCGTAAACATGCGGACACATTAAGTGCAATTGAAGAGCAAGCAGAATATTTCCAACAATTTAAACTCATTCCAAAACAGTTTGACCGTATGGTAAAACTGATCCGTGGCAATATGAGTGCTGCACGTGTTCAAGAACGCTTAATATTAAAAATCTGTGTTGAACAGTGCAAAATGCCAAAAGCAGAGTTTATTAAAATCTTCAAAGGTAATGAAACAAATAGTGCATGGTTAGAGAAAGTACTAGCTGGTAGCGAACCTTATGTTCAAGGTATTAAAGAGTCAGTAGAAGATTTAGAACGTTGCATTCGTAAAATGCTAGCGATCGAAGTTGAGAGTGCACTCACTATTTCTAACTTGAAAGAAATTTCTCGTGCAATGAGTATTGGTGAAACTAAAGCTCGTCGTGCTAAAAAAGAGATGGTTGAAGCCAACTTACGTCTTGTAATTTCTATTGCTAAAAAATATACCAACCGTGGTTTACAGTTCTTAGATTTAATCCAAGAAGGTAATATCGGTCTAATGAAAGCTGTAGATAAGTTTGAATACCGTCGTGGCTACAAATTCTCTACTTATGCAACGTGGTGGATCCGTCAAGCAATCACTCGTTCTATCGCTGACCAAGCGCGTACAATCCGTATTCCTGTACACATGATTGAAACGATTAATAAACTTAACCGTATCTCTCGCCAAATGTTACAAGAAATGGGTCGTGAGCCACAGCCAGAAGAGCTAGCTGAACGCATGATGATGCCTGAAGATAAAATTCGTAAGGTATTAAAAATTGCTAAAGAGCCAATCTCAATGGAAACCCCAATTGGTGATGATGAAGATTCACATCTAGGTGACTTCATTGAAGATACAACGATTGCACTACCTGTTGATAGCGCAACTAGCGAAAGCCTTAAAAATGCAACTAACGATGTATTAGAGGGGTTAACTGCTCGTGAAGCTAAAGTACTACGTATGCGTTTTGGTATTGATATGAATACAGACCACACGTTAGAAGAAGTAGGTAAACAGTTTGATGTAACACGCGAACGTATTCGTCAAATTGAAGCTAAAGCGCTACGTAAGCTTCGTCACCCTAGTCGAAGTGAACAACTTCGTAGCTTCTTAGACGAGTAACCATCAGGTAAAGGTCAGGTATAACTATTTTATTATATAAATCTGACCTTTAACGCTGATAAAATAAGCAATCAAACGTAATGCACTAGACACGTAAAAATCTAGCTTATATAATCAGCGAACAAATTTAGGCCCTTTAGCTCAGTTGGTTAGAGCATACGACTCATAATCGTCAGGTCCCCCGTTCGAGTCGGGGAAGGGCCACCATATTTTAAAAGCCGTAATAGATTAATTTCTTTTACGGCTTTTTTATACCCGCCACAACGGACCAGTAACAAACAGTACTTCAAGCATAGATTAATTCTTTGATATTCAATCTAAGGAGTTAGCCACCAAGCAAATATCCGCAGTATAAGAACACAAGCTCGTCATTTGAAAAAGCGGCAACGAATGAAATAGGCCTAGTTACTAATTTAATCGACACGACACCAAACAATCCTCTTATGCTATTCGATAAAGGGGTTTATTCTCTTCGGTTATTGAATCGATGACAAAGCAATACTGTTGAGCGTCATTAGCAGCTCCCTTTGAAAAAGAAAGTAGTTTGAAGTCATTCGCAGATGGGCGCTAGAGATCAAATCATTCGCTTAAAAGTCTCGTCACAAGCTCGAAAAATGGGGGAAGCCTCTAGCAACGATTGATGCTCGTTTGGAAAAAAGCATCATAATACCAATCACACTAATTAACTGATCTATTTTACTTGTTAAAATAACTTATTTTTTCGTTGTAAATTTCGTAAAGGGAACAACCATTTAGCTAAATTTACGCCTTAAACTAAGTCATTTTTCCTGCGCAAAATTTAGATCACTTATTTAATGTAATCGGTATAAAAAGTATGCAGATAAAAGAAGCAAAAAAATGCCAGTCAGTTATTAACTGACTGGCATTAGATTAAAAGTACATTTTTACTTGTTACCATTCATATCTAACGGTCTACTGCTTTATCTATTTATATTATTCTAGTTATTTATTCTAGTTATATTGTTCAATTTATTACTTTCTTGCGATAACCCAAATAGCATGGACAATACCTGGAATGTAACCTAGCACCGTCAGTAATATGTTAAGGACAAGAGTCCATGAAAATCCGACTTGCAAAAATACGCCTACTGGCGGTAGTAAAATAGCGAAAATAATACGAATAATATCCATGATTTAATCCTTATAATTATTTAATCCAATAAAATGTGCGAGTATTCAAATATTGATTAGATAAGTTTTATTTGAATACTGACTCTGTTCAATAACTAATTAGCAAACATCACGCCATTATTTAAGCCAAACAAGATATACAGTTAAGAAACTGATTTTAAAAGATTTAAATCTATTTATAGAAATAAATAATGATAGTGAAGAATAATTTAAAATTTCCAACAAGAAAATAATTCTCGCTAGTTGTAAAATTTACTTATCTACTTATACTCAATAGAAAATGTCAAATCACTTAAAATTTATCATTCAAAATATTTAATTTAGTACCATTCGACACCGTCAAAATAATACGTTCAGGAACACTAAGAGGCTAAAAGTAACTGATATTGGATGGATGTTAACATTAAATAAAAAACCAACTTATCCCCCACAAATAAAACCAGTAGCGCACTGCTGCTATTTATACTTATGTTACTTCAAGATGTTTGTCCGGCATGAGTTTGGGTATCAGAACAAGGCGCAATATGAGTAAATGATATCCTCTTTTTGATTATTTCAACGCTGAACGGGCATTTGAGAACGGGTTCCGTAGGCAAGGAAAATAACACCAATCTGTGTTGTTATCCCCCCATGTAAAAGAGCGACCAAAGAGTGACGTCTCTTAATCATTCTAACGATAGAGTATTAATAAAGTTAATCTCTCAAAAACTCAATGTTATGCCTATCATTTGTCACTAGCTTTCCTTGCTAACTTTGCACCTTGAAGCATCATGTGTACATTGTTATTCGTGGGAGTTAAAAGCTAACCTTTTACAATTTGATTTCTTCCATTGTCTTTAGCTTGATAAAGCGCCTTATCAGCGCGTTTAAACCATTCAGTAAAGCTTTCACCTTCTCTATAGGTTGACATGCCAGCACTAAAAGTAACTTGAGAGGCAGGACTAAAATCCATTGCAGCGACTCTTTCTCGCATATCTTCCATATGCTCATAGACCTTCTCTGAAGTAGAGGCAGATAACAACACAACAAACTCTTCCCCTCCCCATCGGCAGATAAGATCCTCTTTACGCATACTTGTGGTCAATTCACTAGCAATGCGACACAGCACTTTATCTCCGGTGTCATGTCCATATTTATCGTTAATATTTTTAAAGTGGTCAAGATCGAGGACTGCTAATGCAATACTTACATGGTGCCTCTTCGCGCGCGAAAGCTCTTTTTCAACTAATGCACTAAAAGCGCGACGATTATATAAATTAGTGAGTGAATCTTTAGAAACTAGCACTTCAAGTTTGTTATTCTGTTCACTGAGCAAGTTATTTTTGGATGAGATCTCCTGGGTTCGTTCACGAACAATTTCTTCCAGCTGAGTAGTATGATGATGAATTTTTTGAAGGCTGCGAGAAAACGCTTTAGAAAGTGCACCTATTTCATCTTTAGAATGAATAATACGTATAAAATTGCTTTTGGCAGTTACCGACGCTTTTACATCTTTAGTAAGCCTAACGATAGGTCCTGTCACCTTGTTTGATAATTGGCTTATGATAAACAAAAAAACGATCATTAATATAATTGAGATAGTTAATACGCTGTATACAATGCTGTATATACCTCGAAAAATTTCAACTTCTTGAGTGGTTACAAACAAATTCCACCCAGGTAAATATTTAATCTTAGAAAAAGTAACTATTTTAGACTCTTGTAATTGTGTGTCGTAATAATGTCCATAACCATTATTTTGTAATTTAGTTTGCCTTGCTATTTTATAAAAACCTGGGAAGTTTGGGTTCTCGGTGGTTGAAAGACGATTATTCATTACGATGCTAGGGTCAGGGTGAGCAACCACCAAGTCATTAGAATCTGCTAACCAAGCATAACTACCATTTGCTAATTTGATGGATGATAATTTATCAATAATAGTTTTTAATGGTACAGCAACGGCCAGTGTTCCTTGCCATTTATCTTGGTCATTTAACACGGGTACGGCAACGATTATCACTGGTATTTTTTCAAATAAAGTGTTCACAGGTACTGTGATGTTATAGGGTTTATTTTTCCACTGCTCATTTTTCATAAATAGTGGATTAGTGACTTTATTTTTATTACCTAAAGCATCGACTAAGTTTAAATTTTGATCAACATAAATAGCATTAACAAAATTACTGTTACCTACCTTCATTAAACGCTTCAGTATTTGTTTAATTTTATCTGGATCATTTTTTTTAAGTGACGAGTCATCACTTTGCATTTCTAACATCGCAATATATTGAGCAAATTCTTGGCTCAATAAGTTGGCGTGCATATTTGATATTTCACTGGATTTTTTTAATTCTAAATTCAGTATATTCTCTCGTTCATTGATAAAAATGGTCACTAACAATAACGCGGTGAAAGAGATCATCACTAATGAAAACAGAGTAATTATTTTGGCTTTTATACTATAAAACATAATCACCTTAGGTGGGCTATTAAAGATGATTAAAAAATCAACATCAATGACTGATAACAACTATTATTTGTAATACAATAAAAAGAAAAAGCAGATAACCATTTCTGTCTAAAAACTAATAATATACGGACTCACATTTTTTATGATAAATATTTAAGTGATAAAGTAATAATATCGCTGATTTTTACAATATACCCTTAATACTTTGTATTAAAATCACACAATTTTCACTTTTAAATCTTTAAATTTTTAAAATTTACAAGTTATATGTTTGTAACAATATATATATAACTTGTAATGATAAGTATTATCTTAGCATTTTATGTAAATATAATTAGATCAAGTCAATAATATTTATAAAAAATTCACATTTACAGTAAAATATTCTATTCTTTTTTACAACTAAATACCGCATCAAATTGATGCTACTAATTCTACAATTAGGTCCCAAAACTAACTCAGGAAACAATACCGTCAGTGTTTAAACTAATTAGACTCGTTCAGAGAGCTTTGTCTATTTGACGGATTCTTAGTAATAGTGACTCCCCCCTAGTAAATCAAAATAATTACTTTAAGCTAATCGTTAATTAAATAAACAATGAATAGGACAACACATGAGTGGTTTATCTCCATCACGTATTACTGAAATATTAAAACTCGACCAGCAACAACGTTTTCAATATTTATGTAAAGAAGTAAACATGCAGCAAAAAATTTGGTTATTAGTAGATGAACATGGCTGCGTTATGCTCAACACAGAGGATGAAGACTGTGTTCCAGTATGGCCAAATAAAGAGTTTGCAGAGGACTGGGCAACGGAAGAATGGTCTCATTGTAAACCAGAAGCGATTAGTTTAGATAAGTGGCGTGAACGTTGGACACCAGGCTTAGAAGATGATGAACTATCAATTGTTGTTTTCCCGGATAAAAATTTAAAGGGGGTAATTTTCTTCCCTGATGAATTTGAACATGAACTTACACTTAAAAGTAAGAAATAAAAGCTTAACAAGTGTACTTCTTGTGTGCCAGTTAACTTACCTCCGGCAGAGCCGGAGGCTTATTTGATTACGCCCTCAAAGGGCTAAAGTAAACGCCCAAGGCGTACTACATTTGAAACTTTAATTGATCTCGGTGCTCATCGTCTTTTTCTTGGTTACGAATATACTCAATCACCATATTTTCATCTAAACCAACTGTTGATACAAAATACCCTCGAGCCCAAAAGCTTTCACCATTGAAGTTTCGTTGCCGCCCTCTAAAGTTTTTCGCTATTGAAATGGCGCTTTTTCCTTTCAAATAACCAACTACATTTGAGACTGAATATTTGGGAGGAATACTCAGACAAATATGAACATGATCTTTCATTAAATGCCCTTCTTCGATTGTGACACCTTTTCTCTTCGCTAACTCATGAAACGTTTCACCTAAGTGTTTTCTAATCGCTCCATATATCAACTTCTGTCTTTTTTTAGGAATAAATACAATATGGTATTTACAATCCCAACGGGTATGAGACAAACTCTTATAGTCTCAATGTTTAATTACGCTAAATAGCTGATCATTCTTATTGGTTAAAATACATCACTTCTGCGTTAGAAATTTTGCAAAGGGAACGACCATTTGACGAATTTCTGACTTAAATTGAAGCACTTTCCCTTGCCAATAATTGATCATATACTTAATGAAATTGGTATTACAGAGTTGGTACCAGCTTCAATTGTACTTTATGAAAGTACAATTGAAGGTAACTAATGCCCGTTACTATGCTTTCTAGAAAATATGATTAAAGCAGATACAAAAGATCAATTGAATGAGCTCAAGATGAACCGATTAATAAACACCTTAAAATATTTACTACCCATTAAATGGTTACTGTTAGCTTGCCTTTCATTCCCTTTTACTTTGTCTGCCCATCCGCACGCATGGATAGATACAAATACTGCGATTGGAAGTGATCAAACACATATTACAACCTTACACATGACTTGGACTTTTGATGCAGAAACATCTGCTTATATGTTACAGGGTGAAGATATTAGCCCAGAACATATCAATAATACGTTACAGTTATTAGCGACTAGCGTAACCAATAACATGTATAACGAACATTATTTCACCTATTTTTATGTTGGTAATACGCCAATTAAGTTTAAAGCGGCACGTTACCCTCAGCTAATACAATACCAAGATAAGTTAGTGCTAAGCTTTGATATTCCCCTATCCGAGCCAATCGCTTTTAATAATAAAACCTTTAAACTATTTATTTACGATTCAACTTATTTTGTTGATATGTCATGGCTTGAGCCACAGGAGATTCAAGTCACCGAAGATATTAATAAACACTGCAAACAGAAATTACTTGAACCTAAAGCTTCAGATGCGCAACGAGCTTATACTTTATCTTTAGCAGATGACGTAGCGCCCAATAATGCACTTGGACAACTCTTTTCTCAGCAGTTCCAGTTACACTGCAACTAATGAATACATGGAAGGGTAGCAAATCCCCTTCCGCTCCCATTTACTGATTTTACCACTATTAGGAAGTAACTATGCTTTCAATTTTTGATATTTATAAAATAGGCATCGGGCCGTCGAGTTCACACACTAGTGGCCCTATGTTAGCCGCTTATCTTTTTGCTACTGCTAACCAAGAAAATATAGATCGTATTACCAGTATTAAAATTGAATTATACGGTTCTTTGTCATTAACGGGTAAGGGACATCATACCGATAGAGCTATCATGCTAGGTTTGATGGGTTTTAAACCAGATACAGTAAAAACCAATACGGCCAATAAATTATTAAAGGAAATTGCAGAAACAAACACACTGCCGTTTTTAAATACACTGAGCATTGCATTTAATCCTGAGATTGATATTGAGTTTAAAAGTGAAAGCTTACCATTGCATGAAAATGGAATGCGTTTAATGGCTTATGAGCAAGATAAAAAAATCGACTCTCACACTTATTACTCAACTGGCGGAGGGTTTATCAGCACAGAAGAGCAATTATTAAACCCCGTCAAAACACCTAAAAATAGCGTACCTTTCCCTTTTAATTCAGCGGAAAGCTTACTCAACCAAGCTGACCGAAATGGATTAAGCATTGGTGGCTTAGTATTAAAGAATGAACTTAGTTTTTGCAGTGAGCAACAACTCGATGAAACGACGGAGAAGATATGGAGAGTGATCTCACAATGTCTAGAACGAGGTCTGAAAACAGAAGGCATCCTAGAAGGTGGTTTACAGGTTGTGCGCCGAGCCCCCGCTTTATTAAAAACACTACAGTCTAGCGAAGGGGTTGATAACGACCCGATGAGTATTTTAGATTGGGTTAACCTGTATGCCTTTGCCGTAAGTGAAGAAAATGCATCTGGTGGGCAAGTGGTCACATCTCCAACCAATGGTGCAGCAGGAGTTATCCCTTCAGTGTTAATGTATTACAACAAATACATACGTGAAATTGATACAGTGAAACTAAAGGACTTTTTAGCCGTATCAGCTGCGATTGGTATGCTATATAAAATGAATGCTTCTATTTCAGGGGCAGAAGTAGGTTGCCAAGGTGAAATTGGCGTTTCATCATCAATGGCAGCAGCAGGTTTAACAGCAATTCGAGGTGGTAGTAATGAGCAAATTTGTATTGCCGCTGAAATAGCGATGGAGCATTCGCTCGGCATGACCTGTGATCCGATCGGTGGATTAGTACAGATCCCTTGTATAGAACGTAATGCAATGGGGGCAATGAAGGCGATTAATGCTTCTAGAATGGCTTTAAAACGTAATAGTAAATCACTCATTTCGTTAGATAAAGTGATCGCGACTATGTTTCAAACTGGTAAAGATATGAATAAAAAATACCGAGAAACGTCGCAAGGTGGATTGGCAGTGATTCATCTAGCACCGCCTTGTGAATAAATTATTCTATGTTAACAGACACTAACTAATTAATAACAACCTCTTACTGTTAGGAGGTTGTTATTATGTAGAAGTCGTTATAAGCCAATCAACACACTTTTTACTCTATACAATATTATTCAATAATTGCTTTTATTCAATAAATGGCTTTATTAGTTTATTTTTAATAACTCAACATCAAAAATCAATAATGACCCAGGGGTGATTTTACCTGCACTGCGATTACCATAAGCAAGTTTACTCGGAATAAAGAAACGGAATTTATCCCCTTCCACCATTAATTGAACTCCTTCCGTCCAACCTGGAATAACTTGATGCAAACCAAAAGAGATAGGTTCACCACGTTCTACTGAGCTATCAAAAACCGTACCGTCAAGCAATGTGCCATGATAATGAACCTGTACGTTACTTTTTGCCGTTGGATGTACTGTCCCTTCGCCTTTTTCTAAGACCTCATATTGCAGACCCGAATCCGTCACCATTACGCCTTCTTTAGTTGCATTTTCAGTTAAAAACACCTCTCCTTTAGCAATATTTTCTGGCGCATTTTTACCTGCGTTCATCGATTGAAAAATAAAAAATGCGACCACTAGAATTAACGCAATAAGAATAAATTTAATCATACTAACTTCCTGAATTTGTAAAAATATAAAATGAAGTGCTGACTGTACTAAATTTTACTGGTTTATTTAACTCTAATTTAAGATACACGCACAATACCGGTCACAGATACCGTTCTAATCATAGCAATCATAAAAAATAGGGTAATGAATTTAGCTGAAAGCTTATATATGTGGCGGTTCAGTAATGAGACATAAAAGGGTAATTGATAATAAGCAGATAACAGATAGAGTGAGAATAAGCGCTAAACAGTAATGAATATTGGGAAAGCAGTGAAAAAACTAATTTTCTCACTGCTTTATTACGTTAAGTTTTCAACGCATCAAGCATTTAACTTAATAGAGAGTCGAAAAAATACGTTTAATTTCCGCTCTTTGTTGTTTCGGTTGCGTTCAATCTTAGTTCTTCATTGAGTTGCTTTTCCACGTAACCTGGTGAATGTGTATTACCGGAGATTAAACGGTACATAGCAGGAATAACAAACAAGGTCACCATGGTCGCAAACGCCATTCCAAAAAACACCACCGTCCCCACTGCTATTCGGCTCTCAGATCCTGCACCAGAAGATATAATGAGTGGAATTGAACCAGCCAACGTAGTGAATGCGGTCATTAAAATAGGTCGTAAACGACGAGCAGAGGCATCAATGATCGCAACTTCTAGCGCTGCGCCTCTATCACGTAATTGATTAGCAAACTCAACAATCAAAATACCATTTTTTGTTACCATACCAATCAACATGATCATGCCAATTTGACTGTAGATATTTAACCCCTGACTCATTACGACCATACCAATAAAGCCCCCCAACACCCCCATCGGTACGGTTAACATAACCACTAAGGGATTGATAAAACTTTCAAATTGAGCTGCTAGCACTAAATAGGCGACCAATAAAGCAAGTCCAAATACAATCAACACACTACTGCGGTTTTCTTTGTATTCTTTCGACTCGCCATTATACGATACTGAAATATCACTTGGCAGTAACTCTATTGCTTTTGCATCGAGGTAATCTAATACTTGCCCCAAAGATTTTCCTTCTGCCGCACTGCCTCCTAGGGTAATTGATTTTTGTTTATTGTAATGAGACAAACGGTTGGCGGAAGCCACCTCTTCAATATCAGCAATAGTATCTAAAGTGATCAATTCACCGCGATTGGTACGCATATAAATCTGACTTAAATCACTGACATTATTGAAGCTATTTTCATCACCGCGTAAATAAACATCATACTCTTCTCCGCGGTCGATATAAGTGGTTTCACTACGACCTCCGAGCATCACTTCTAAGGTTTGAGAAAGTTCATCCAAGCTCACCCCTAATTCCGCCGCTCTTTGCTTGTCTAGGGTCACCACTAATTCAGGTGTTTTTTCTGAATAATCTAAATCACCATTAATGAGTATGCCATCCGCTTCAGCATGTTGCCTTAAGAGCTCTGCATATTTAGCTAGCTCAGGATAATCGGAACCACCAAGTACAAACTCAACTTGGTCGCCAGAACCACCTCTAAAACCAGGTAATAATGGACGCACTTTAATATCTGGCAGATTTATTAATGCTTTATTAACCAAACCAAGCGCTTGATTGGCCGACACACTTCGATCATTCCAGTCTTCTAAAATCATAATAACGAAACCGGTTTGGTCACCCGCATTACCACCAAATGCCGGTGCTTGAGTACTAAAAGACTTAATCACACCTTGACCTAGTAGTGGCATCAAACGCGCTTGTACTAAATCCATATTAGTAGACATACGGTTAAAACTAGTGCCTTCGGCACCTTTCACAAAAGCGAATATCACGCCTCTATCTTCTTTAGGCGCTAATTGTGAAGGGATTTGTTGCATTAAAAAATAACTCCCCGCAATACAAGCCAAAATAACTAAGGGGGCTGCTAAACGTAATTTTATTGCATACACTAAACCACTACGGTAAACACTTTCTAGACGTGAAAATTGTTTATCCACCCAGCGATTAAAACGGTTTTGTTGTTGATGCTCTTTTAACATTTTGCTCGCTAATACGGGCGTTAATGTTAAGGCAATAAAGGATGAGAAAATAACTGCCATAGCGAGTAACACTGAGAATTCAGTAAATAACAGTCCCACCATGCCATCCATGAAGGAAATAGGTAAAAATACCATCACCAGTACCATAGTGGTTGCGATAACAGCAAAACCAACCTCTCTGGCGCCCTTATAGGCCGCCATCAATGGTTTTTCTCCTTTTTCAAGGTGGTGGAAAATATTTTCAACCACTACAATCGCATCATCAACCACCAGCCCTATCGATAAAATTAGCGCCATCAAGGTAATTAAATTGATAGAGAATCCAAAATAATAGGCAGCAATAAAAGCGGAAACTAACGATACGGGTACAGTAATGGCAGGAATGATGGTGGCCCTTGCCTGACCAATAAAGATATACAGCACTAAGATCACTAGCCCACCAGTGATCATTAAGGTGTTATAAACCTCTTCAATAGAACGCTCTATAAAAACAGTCGAATCATAGTCTACTAACAAGGTCGTATTTTCAGGTAAAAACTGCTGAATATTATCCACTTCTTTGCGCACAGCGGCAGCAACTTGTAATGGGTTAGCATCGGATTGTGCAACGATACCTAAGCTTAAATTAACCACACCATTACTTTTGAAAGCAGAATTTTCATTTTCAGCGCCCACATACACTTTTGCGACATCTTTTAGATAAATAGGCGTTCCATCATTAGCAGTACGAACCACTAAATAATCAAAATCTTGAGGTTCAGCATATAAGCGTGCTGTTCTAACTGACATTACCGTGGTGTCATTGCGTACTTCACCTCCCGGGTTTTCAACATTTTCGGTTTGTAATGCATTAACAATATCACTTGTGGTCACAGACCGGCCTGCCATCATGTCTGGATATAACTTCACATACATGACCTTGTATAAGCCACCAGATAAATCCACTGAACTCACACCACTAATCAAACTGAAACGATCCACTAAAATACGCTCAGCATAATCGGTAAGTTGAGTCCTATCCATGGTTGTCGAATTGAGGTTAATATAAAGCGAAGGCTCACCGGAACCATTATTCTTAGAGACAATAGGTTCATTGGCTTCATCGGGTAAACTACGTTCTGCTTTAGCGACTGCATCACGAATATCACTGACACCTTCGGTTAGGTCCCAGCCTAAATCAAAGGTCACTGTGATACGAGACATACCATTTCGAGTGACTGACTCAATGTCATCAATACCACTAATACCTGTGATTTGATCTTCAATAACAGCAGTAACCTGACTCTCCATGATGGTTGCACTTGCCCCTTCATAACGAGTCATGACCGATACAACCGGACTTTCTACATCTGGCATTTCTCGAACAGATAGTTTACTAAATGAAACCGCACCAAATACACACAGCAATAAGCTTAATACTATTGCCATTACCGGTCGTTTTACCGACACATCTGATAGCCACATTATTTACTGTCCTTGTTAGTCTTTGCTTTGGCATTCACTTCTGCTGCTGAGCCTTCTTTAGCTAAATCATTAATGGTTAGACCATCACGCATATTCACCAAGCCTTGCACGACTATACGCTCACCGATTGCCAGACCTGATTCAATTAAAGCTTGGTCACCAATACGCGCACCGAGCGTCACCTCTCTACGCTGTACTTTATTATTATCACCAATCACATATACAAAGCGTTTGGTACCAGAGTACTCTAGCGATTGCACTTCGATAATAGGCTCATTAACAGCGGCAAACACCAGTTGAGACTTCATCATCATGCCAGGTTTTAATTGTTGACTTTTATTATCGAAAAGCAAACGAACACGTAGATTCAATGTGTCAGGGTTAATTCGCGAGTCAACAGCAGCGACCTTACCGATGAACGCAGTCTCAGGCCAGGCACGGCTAACAGCTGAAACATCCATGCCTATTTCAATCATAGATAAATAACGTTCAGGGACGGGTAAATCTAACGTCATTTCAGAGAGATTATCTAAGGTCAGTAACGTTTCACCTATGGCCACGGTTTTACCTTCACTAAAGTCCAGTAAACCGATGGTGCCAGCGAAAGGAGCAACAAGGCGATGATTATCAACAAAAACCTGTGCGGCAAGTAAGCGCGCTTTAGCAATTGCAACCACTGAGGCTTGCCCATCAAATTCTGTTTGTGTGACCGCCTGCTTTTTTATTAAACGCTGAAAATCTTTTAACTTCCTTTGTTCATCTTGTAAATAAGCCCTAGCTTCAGCCAATAAAGCTTTTGCCTTAGCGTCATCTAACTGAACAAGCAACTGTCCTTTTTTTACTGCTTGATTTGCTTGTACGGCTATTCGAGTCACTTTAGCGGTAACTTCAGAGGCAATGCTAACAAATTGTTCAGCTTGTAACTTACCAATCAGAGTTAAGGATTGAGCGACTTCATGCATCGCAACCACGTCACTATGAACAGGCACAGCAGGAGCTGGACCACGAGCAGAAGCTAGATTGCTAACGACACTCAGCAACAATCCCGCAAAAATAAAAACCTTATTTGATTTATTCATTATTTTTCTTCTAATAGATATGGATCAAGTAACAATAAAAAGAGAATAGCATTCAACTATTGCTTCTATCATAAAGTAAAAAAAGGAAAAGATTGTGAAGAAAATGTGGAGATATGCTAAAAATAGATAGAAAAGAAACAGGCTAAATGCTTAAAAAGCATGAGAAATAAATATTTTGTAGCAAAATATCAAATTAACTCACAGTAAGTAATATCTAAGAATGGCTATAATACAAACAATTATCTTTATCGACAATACTAACAAAACAAGTCACTAGGAGTAGTAGTTTATGATTACTGTATTATTTCGTTGGGAAATAAATCCAGCACATGAAAAAGTATTTAAAGAAGGTTGGACGGAATTAGTACAACGAAATATTGAAAAATACGGCGCTTTAGGCTCTCGTTTACATAAAACTAAAGATAATCAATGGGTTTCTTACAGTCAGTGGATAAGTGAAGAGCATTATTTAAAAGCACAAGGCTTAGAAGATAAACATGAAGGTGCGCGAGTTAAAATGCTAACCGCAATCATTAGCTCAGCTCAACCCTTAGTATTAGTACCTGTATTGGATCATTTAATCGGTACAAAGATTTAAAAATTTATTAATGGTTAGGGGATAAATTCCCCTTTTAAACAAAAAACAAGCAAATACAAAGCGACTTTGACCAATGTGATTGCTTGTTTTTTAATAAATAAAGTTATTATTCAATAGGGAAATTGTTATTAAATAACAGTTAACACTTTTTCCATTGTCAATCTTGATTTAGCCAATTTCGCATTATAATCTTCAGATGGATGATGGTAACCGATTGCTAATGCAACGTCACATTCATACCCACCTAACTCATCAGCAAAAATTTCACCAATGAGTTGACTATCGACACCTTCCATTGGCGTTGAATCTACTTTTAAACGCGCTAAAGTATGCATTGCATTGCCTAACGCAATATAAGTTTGAGATTTAGTCCAACTTGCATTATTACCTTGCTCATCAGTATTCATATCAGCAAAAGCGTAACCACCAAATGCTTTTTCTTTATCTTCAGGTTTAGTGCGTTGGTCAGCTATACCTTGGTCCACTACTTTTTCATAATCAGCACGTGTGTAAGCAGGATTATGTGCAAATAAAATAATATGTGAACAAGCAAAAACATGCGGTTGATTAAATTGAAATTTATTAGCAAAAGTATCAAACATTCTTTGTTTCGCCGCATCACTTTCAATCACAATAAACTTCCAAGGTTGTGAGTTGATTGATGAAGGAGAAAGGCGTAATGCTTGGTATAAAATATCTAAATCTTGTTGAGCAACCTTTTTACTTGGGTCGTATTTTTTCGCAGTATAACGTTTTTCTAAATCGTTAATAATTTGTTCATGTGTTGTCATTGTTTAAGTCTCATTTGTCAGGTTGTTAATGTAAATGCTTTCGCCCAATTTTAAATGGCGATTGATAGTATAGACATTGTTATTAATGAATAAACACATTGTACACTTGATTTTTTTATTTGATAATCATTGATAAATTTGAATAACTTGATAATTATTTTTGAATATGTATCACTTAAATGATCTTAAATTAGCGATTAGAATTGCCGACTTACAAAACATTTCTGCAGCCAGTCGTGAACTCAACTTAACACCTGCCGCAGCAAGTGCAGCATTAAAGCGCTTAGAACAAAGACTAAATTGCCAATTATTCGTTCGCTCGACACGCAACATGCAATTGACCGAAGAGGGTCATCTATTTATTGAAAGTAGTCGCGAGGCGATAAAAATATTAGAGCTGGCGAGCAATACGTTAAACAATAATAACGATCAATTAAGTGGCGACTTAGGGTTAAGTATGCCCTCTGATCTCGGTAGAAACATAGTGAGTGCTTGGTTGGATGAGTTTTTAGCCTCGGCGCCTTCTTTAACACTCACCTTGTATTTAAGCGATCATATGAGTGATTTAATGGATCAAAAAATTCAACTCGCACTACGTTATGGCCATTTAGCAGATTCAGCGCTTAAACGTCGTTACTTAACATCATCACCACGTTATGTAGTTGCTTCCCCTACTTATATCGAAGAGTTTGGGCAACCCAATAGTCCTGCTGAACTGCAACAACATAAGCTATTAAATTGGAACTTAGGCAGTAAAAGCCATCAACAATGGGCTTTTAATAAAGATAATCAACGCATACAAGTCTCTGTTACCCCCATTAAAACCACCAATGACGGTGCACTATTAAGAGAGTGGGCTATTTTAGGGCATGGTATTGCTTATAAAAGCTGGATAGATATTGCAGAAGATGTGGAACAAGGTCGTTTGAAAGTATTGTTAACAGACTATTTAACAGAAGATATTCCTTTGCAGTTAGTCTACTTACAAACAGACTACCCTAGAAAGCAATTACGCATGGTGATTGACTTTTTGCAACATAAATTCAGTGAATTTAGTAAACGATATCCTCCCCCTTAATACTAGGAGGCCATTTAAGTAATGAATGACCTCCGCTTCATATCGACTCACTTAAACGTGACGAAGTCAGCCCCAATAAACTCTGAATCATTAAAGTCTAAGAGTCATTTTAAACACTGACCTCATCAACCAAATACAAAATTGACTGATAAGCAATACCGCTGTGTTTTGATAAGCCAATTTCACAGGTACGGCTATTGCTATAACCACGCGTACAATGCGCTGGTACTTGTGACTTCAATGGTAATAATGCCGCCGTATTAAGCTCTGGTGTGGTAAACCCTTTATCACCAGCCCACCCGCAACACTCAATATGCTCAGGTACTATCACCTCGCTTGCACAACGTTGCGCCAGTTGTAACATTTGTTTATCTAGTGCCTGACGTCGAGTACTGCAGGTGATATGCAACATGATCGTTTCTTGTAACGGTGAAATAGTTAAATGTTCCAGTAAATAGTTAAGTACAAATTGACTTGGCTCTAGTATTTCCATTGGTTGCGAAAATTGTTCAATACTGCGTTTAGCGCAAGGACTGGTATCGAACAACACAGGCCACTTTCCTTGTTCACTGGCTTTCCATAAGGCAGCTTCTAACTGTTGAGATTTTAATTTGGCAACCTCTTTGAATCCTTTACTATCGTGCGGCTGACCACAACATAATTCATTGATCCCGTCAGGAACAATAATTTCAAACCCAGCTTTAATAAGCAAAGAGGTAGTGACTTCTGGTAATGAACGTTGCTCAGGATTATCTGCTTGCTGACCCATGGAACGACTCGCACATGAAGCGAGGTAAACCACTTTTTTAGCCAAGTTTGGATTAAAAGAAGCTTTTATTGTCGAATCACTTATAGGTGCAATGGGCGAATCACTTATTGATTCACTTACCGATACAATGGGTGACGAATTTTTGAGTGAACTTCCAGCACCCGTCGCTTTAAGCTGATAGCGATTAGCAGTTGGGATTTGTGGTGACCATCGTTGGATTTTATGGGCTGATAATTGAGCAACACCTTGACTCACTTTATTGATCCGCTCTGCACCTAATACTTTTTGCGCCACTTGGTTCACTTTAAGCCCCAGATTGAGCAGCTTATTAGTGGTACTAAAATGATTCGCAGTCCAACGCGCAATAGGGGTGAATTGCTGATACTTTGCGGTTCTTAGTTTTTTCACTAAGTCGCCCGTATTAATCCCAACCGGACAGCGATCGGCACACAATCCGGTGGCAGCGCAGGTATCTATGCCCTGATATTGGAACGTCTTAGCTAAAGACTCAGAGTACGCAGTCTCCCCCGCTCTTTCACTACGTTTAATTTCTCGGTATAGCACAATCCTTTGTCGAGGTGATAAGGTCAAGGTGCGTGATGGACAAACCGGTTCACAAAAACCACATTCAATACAACGATCCACTAAATCATCGGCTTGTGGCATCGGTTTCAGATTATGAATATGGGCTTTTTTATCTTCATTGATGATCACGCCCGGATTTAATAACCCAGTTGGATCAAATAAACGCTTAATCTGCTGCATTAACGCATAACCAGCTTTCCCCCACTCGAGCTCGACGTAGGGCGCCATATTTCTTCCCGTGCCATGTTCCGCTTTTAAAGACCCCAAATGCTTCACCGCCACTAACTGAGTCAGTTCATCCATAAAATCACCGTAACGTTTAACTTCATCAGGGGACTCAAATCCCTGTGTAAATACAAAATGTAAATTACCATCTAATGCGTGACCAAAAATTATCGCTTCAGTGTAATTAAATCGGTCAAAAAGTTGTTGTAAATCTCGTACGCCAGCCGCTAAATGCTCAACCGGAAAAGCCACATCTTCAATAATAACCGTCGTGCCTACCTCTCTCACCGCACCCACCGCTGGAAATAAACCTTTACGGATTGCCCATAATGTTTCTACCACCACAGTGTCACTTGTAAAAGTAATAGATTCACTCACAGTATATTTTTGTATTGTCTCCATTACCGTGTTGCATTGCTGTTCTAAGGAGTCGAGGTCATTTGCTCTCGACTCGATTAATAAGGTTCCAACCTCAAGATCTAAGCTTTTAATGAAGTCTGGCATACCCGGTTTATTAGCAATTGAGCGCATCGCTCTACCATCCATCATTTCAACTGCTGAAACGGGTAAATGAGCCAGTGCTGAAACCACTTTACAAGCAGTTTCAATATCATTAAAAACGATTAAAGCAGAAGCTTTATGTTTGTGTTCGATAACTGTGTTGTAAGTAATTTCACTGATAAAGCCTAAAGTACCTTCCGAACCAATCATGAGATGCTCGATGACATCAATCGGATCTTGGTAATCCACCAACGCATTTAAAGAGTAACCAGTGGTATTTTTAAGGCGGTACTTATGTTTAATCAAGGCACTTAACGTATCGTCATTCGACACTTGTTGAGAAAGCTGCTCAATACCTTCAATCAACGATTTATGATTCACTTTAAAAGAAGCCACGCTATCATTGTTAGCGGTATCAAGTTGTGTCCCATCGGCAAAAACCAACTTCATACTTTCAACCGTACGGTAGGAGTTTTGTGCCACACCACAACACATTCCGCTAGCGTTATTAGCCGCTATGCCACCTATTTTACAAGTATTAATAGAAGCAGGATCAGGCCCTATTTTACGCCCAAAAGGTTGTAAGTATTTATTAGCATCAGCACCAATGACACCCGGTTGTAATTTTATTTGCTGGCCATTATCAATTATTTCGTGCCCTCGCCAATCATCACTTAAGGTAATAAGGACTGAATCTGAAACGGCCTGCCCAGATAAACTGGTCCCTGCCGCTCTAAAAGTACAAGCAACATTCAATGCCTGACAACTTTTAAGCGTATAAATAACTTCATGCACATTGTTTAAACGAAGTACCATTTTAGGGATTAAACGATAAAAGCTAGCATCCGTACCATAAGCAAGTAACTGAGCAGGATCACTATAAATTCTAGATTGCTCGATGCAAGCAAGTAAGGTCTCTTTCAATTGTTGAAATTTTTGCAAATGACTAGCAGACATTATGTATCCTTATTTAAATCGATAGCGTTCAAGTCATCATTGCAATGACTTTTAAAACATAAGCAATGATATTAAGAGCAGTTTTCTGATCGTCGATAAAGTTATGATTAAACTGCAATACTGAATGTATTAATTATTAAACAATGTGACCTGAGTGAAATTATTGAGGTGAGTATGGGTTAGAAAATTAACTAATGAATACTTCCCTGATAGGGTAACGCGTCACTATGAACGACAAGTTAATGTTTTTCATGTAGAGTTTGTAAAGATTTCCTTAAATGAGCATAATTAAATGTCAAATGATATTAAAAGCACACAAGTAGAATTCGAAAAAATAACCCTCACACTCAATGCTATGCAATTCGCACAATTAACGGCATTCTCTTTAGGTTTGCCACAACTCTATTTTTGCCGTGAATACTTAGCGTTAGATGAAGAAACGGCCATTAATCACTGTAAACAGCGTATTCTGAATTTAATCGCCAATAAAGAAATTTCAATGCAACAGTTAACGCACCTATTAACTGAAAAAGACTATTTTGACGCCGATGAAGCGCGCCTTCGTTTGGGGCCAGAGTTAGTATCTTAAATAACAACTTTAATAGCTTTGACTTCTCAATCAGTTTCAACAAAGCAATCATTAAGTTTCGACAATGAGGTAAGTAAATGTCCCTTTTTACGAGCCTCACCAATCCTCAGGAAATAGATATTATAAACCAGTCATTTAGCTCACTAAATAGTAATTTTACATCCGTAAAAACATGTTGAATGAGAAACGTCAAATAAAATTGGCTGGCTATAAGACAACTCCCCCCTCACTTTATCTGCACTAAAATAAAGCAATCGCCCCAAATTGGAGCGAAAAACGATTAAGTCATACAATAAAACTAACTAAAAATAGCTTTAATATAAAACATGACTAACAAAATAAATGTAACCATATGTTTTAAATAACAAAAAAATTAAATACCTCATAATGAGTAATTGGTATTTAATTTGCTTATCCTGTTAATAAAATCGTATTAAGGGATATAAAATGGATCTAACCGCTAAAGAAAAACATTGGTTACCGTGGCTTGGCGCAACTGGCAAACTAGCATTAGGCAAAGCTTGTTGGTTGAATAAAAATCGTAAAAAAATACTCGCACAAACCTTTACTAGCACTGCTGAAACACGAGTACACATTTTAACATCATGGGTTAGCACACAATGGAATTTCCTCAATGATGGCGCTTTATACATCTCCTCTCAACCTCAAACACAATGGAAAACATCGTTACAAAGCTTATTAACACGAAACAATGATATTTCAGAGTTGTTTATCATGATGGCTGACGGGCAAGTTGTAGCGTCCACTTATCATCACCCTATACAACATAAAGTAGATCAAACAATACTTACAAAAGGGCTACAGGCTCCCTTTCTTCACGGCCCTTATTTAGACCCACAAACACAGTTGATTGGGCCTTCAAGCTCTAACTTTCATGATGCAGTTACATTAATGTTTTACCAACCTATTTTAAAAAACGATCAAATCATAGGCTGTTTATGCGGACGAGTACCTAATGATGTGATGGGGGACCTTATTCAACGCGAAGCGGGTCACATTTACAGTGAATCCGGTGATAATTATATTTTCATGGTTAAATCGAACCAGGATCCTGCCATTAGCACCGGTACTGCACTTTCTCGCTCACGCTTTGAAGATAATGCTTTTTCTCATGGTGAAAACCTCAAATCAGGAGTGCACACGCAGTGGGGAACAGTAAAAATACAACAACATACGGAGTTTGAAATACGTTTTACCGATCCTGCCACCCAACAATTACATCCTGGCGTCAGAGAAACGATTAAACACGGAGAAAATTTATATGTTGATTATCCAGGTTATTCTGACTACCGACATATTCCAGTGATTGGCAAAGGGGTAACCTTTCAATTACCCGGTTCGCCTGATATATGGGGCATGATGTGTGAAGCAGACTTAGAAGAAGTTTATCGTCACCGTTCACTCACTTATACTTTGGGGAAAAAGCTATTGCTAAGCATGACGCTGCCCTTTCTTACTGCCGTCGCCCTCTCTTATTTTATGACTTTAAATACATTACAGAATAATATTTTAATTGCAGTTGCATTAATAATAGGCCTTGCCAGCTTTTGTAGTTTTGCATTAAAACCGATCACATCGCGTTTAAAACATATGGTCGGCGTTTTACAAATGCTTGCAGAAGGTGATGCAAACCTAAATCAACGCTTTGACACCTCCAAATTTAGTGCCGATGAGTCTGGAGATATGGGGCGCTGGATAAACAGCTTTATCGATCGCTTAGATAATATGTTAGGTGAAATGATCCACGCTTCTGGTGAAGTCAATACGGTCAGTGAATCGATGTTACAGCACAGTATTAATGTCGATGGAGCAAGTAAAACCACCACAGTATCTATTGACTCGATGTTACAACTATCGAGCGAACAGCAAGGTGAAATAGCCAGTGCAACGGCTTCCGCACAAGCAATGAACGAATTGATGTTAGATGTTGTTAGTAAAACGCAGCAGGAATATACACAAGCGGTGAATAACACCGCTCAAATTAAAGATATCGTATTAGCCTCAGCTAAAAGCGTTAATGATGTAAACGGCCAGATGAAAGAAATAGAAGCGATAGTTACTTTAATTACAGGAATAACCGAACAAACCAACCTGCTGGCATTAAATGCAGCAATTGAAGCCGCTAGAGCCGGCGAACATGGAAGAGGTTTCTCTGTCGTAGCCGATGAAGTTCGTAACCTTGCCACTAGAACATCAGAAGCAGCAAAGCATATCGGCAATATTATGTCGAAATTAAGTAGTGAGTCAGAAATGGCCGTTAAGTATATGCAGCAAGGGGTAACAAATGTTGATCAAAACAGTTTAGCCTTAGATTCCGGAGAAAGAAGCTTAAAATTACAAAGCGCAGTCGAGGCAATGTTCAATACCATGAATCAAATTGCCAGTAACAGTGAGCTACATGGAGTAACAGCGCAACAAGCCCAAACCACAACCATAGAAATGGAAACTTCTTCACAGCAATTAATTCATCAAACCACATTGGTTCAAAATGCAGTGTTACGACTCAACAAATTGGTTGAGCGCTTTGAAGTATCTAAACGTGCAGCATAAGCTTTATCGATAATGACGACTTAACCTAACTTCAACATAATCAATATTAGTATTGAAGTTAGGTAGTTGAAGTTAAATAATTGAAGGTAAATAGTTTAATAGTTAAATACTCGATGCCTACCTTACTCTCCTTCTTAAATTGATATTACTCGAGAATCCTCTCACTCTGGTTCCTTTTTATAATCAGCAGTATTTTTAAATAGCCAAATAAAACAGCTGAAAATCAAGCAATACCGAGCGTTTACTTGACCTGCGTTATCTCGCTCACATTATTAGTTTAATTGCGCCTAAATTCTGCTAAAATCTGGCGCTGAATTCGTTGGAGAATAATTTATGAAAGACAATAGCCAAACTAAAGTGATCGTCGGTATTTCCGGTGGTGTTGATTCCTCAGTATCTGCTTATTTATTACAGCAGCAAGGCTATCAAGTAGAAGGCTTATTCATGAAGAACTGGGAAGAGGATGATACCGATGAGTATTGTTCAGCCGCTCAGGATCTGCAAGATGCACAAGCGGTCTGTGATAAGTTGGGTATTAAATTACATACTATCAACTTTGCAGCTGAATATTGGGATAACGTATTTGAGCATTTTTTAGAAGAATACAAAGCCGGACGCACCCCAAATCCAGACATCATGTGCAATAAAGAAATTAAATTTAAAGCCTTTTTAGAGTTTGCTGCTGAAGATTTAGGCGCTGACTTTATTGCCACTGGTCATTATTGTCGACGTCGAGATGTAGATGGCCAAGCACAACTGCTACGCGGTGTAGATAACAACAAAGATCAAAGCTACTTTTTATACGCAGTGGGTGGCGAGCAAATCGCAAAAACCTTATTCCCAGTTGGTGAATTAGAAAAACCAGAAGTGCGTCGTATTGCAGAAGAGCAAGATTTGGTAACCCATAACAAAAAAGACAGTACTGGCATTTGTTTTATCGGTGAGCGTAAATTTACTGATTTTCTACAAACCTATTTACCTGCACAGCCCGGCGATATTGTGACTCCTGATAATGAAGTCATCGGTCAACATCAAGGCCTGATGTACCACACTTTAGGGCAACGTAAAGGTCTTGGTATTGGCGGCTTACAAAATTCCAATGAGAACCCATGGTATGTAGTGGGCAAAGATATGGAAAATAATCGCTTATTAGTGGCACAAGGTGCTGATCACCCAGCTCTATTTTCCTATGGTTTGATTGCTAAAAAATGTGATTGGGTTGATAGAACGCCTAAAAAAGAAAGTTTCAGATGTACAGTAAAAACGCGTTATCGCCAAACTGATATTCCATGCACAGTCAATCCAATAGATGATGATACCTTAGAGGTTATTTTCGACCAACCTCAAGCAGCCGTAACACCAGGGCAATCAGCCGTATTTTATCTTGATGAAGTGTGTTTAGGTGGTGCGATTATCGACCAACATTTACAAAAGTAACGTTATCTCAGTTGCAAGCATTAACCGATTAATATTTTTTGGTTAATGCAAACTTTTTAAAAAGAGATGCAACGGAGTATTCGACAATAACGTACTAAAAGTCGATAGTATTTTGTTCAACAGTTATTCAAATTAGAAGTGTATTCATTATGTCATTCCATACGTTAGAATCTCGAAGCATTGCTTTTGCAGCAATGTGCCAAGCTGCCTACCTAGTTGATAAAATAGCGAACAAAGGTATGTGTCCTGATGCAGTCGCATTTAATGCTTCTTTACGCTCAATTATGCGCACTGATAGTGCAGCACCTTTAGATATTTTTGGTGGGCATGACGCACTAAAATTAGGTTATAAAACAGTCATTGCACAACTCGATAATGCTGATGGTAGCCGTAATATGCAAATCACCAAATATGTAGCAGGATTAATGGCGTTAGAACGAAAACTATCGGCAAACCCAGGATCTTTAAACTTGCTCGGCGAACGTATTAATCAAGTTAATCGCCAATTAGCACACTTTGAAATTGATGACAGCAGCGTATTAAGCAACTTAGATTCTATCTATAAAGATCTGATCAGTAATTTGGGTCCTAAAATCCAAGTGAACGGTAACCCTGCTTACTTGCAACAAGAGCATACGCAGCATAAAATCCGCGCTTTATTACTAGCCGGTGTTCGTGCAACCGTATTATGGCGTCAAATTGGCGGCAAACGTCGTCAATTATTATTATCGCGTAAAGCGTTAGTACATCAAACAAAGCAAAATTTACTACGAACTTAAAACACTAATTGACGTTTCCTAACCGGGGAACAAAGCAACTATTTAAACAACCTACATATCATTAGGAGCAACAAATGGAACTTTCAGGACTAACAGCTGTATCACCAGTTGACGGCCGTTACGGTAGCAAAACTGCAATTTTACGCGATATCTTTAGTGAATTTGGTTTAATCAAATTTCGCGTACAAGTTGAAGTGCGTTGGTTACAAAAACTAGCACAAACAGATGGTATCGCTGAAGTTCCAGCTTTCTCTGCTGAAGCAAATGCTCACCTTGATGCAATTGTTGCAAACTTCTGTGAAGCAGATGCACAACGAGTAAAAGACATCGAAGCAACAACCAACCACGATGTAAAAGCAGTTGAATACTTCCTTAAAGAAAAAGTAGCAGATAATGCAGAGTTAAACGCAGTATCTGAATTTATTCACTTTGCATGTACTTCAGAGGACATCAATAACTTGTCTCATGCATTAATGCTTTCTACTGCTAAAAAAGACGTTATTTTGCCTTACTGTAATCGTGTTGTTGATGCGATTAAAGAAAAAGCAATTGAATACAAAGCAATGCCAATGATGTCTCGTACACATGGTCAGCCAGCCTCGCCTACTACACTAGGTAAAGAAATGGCTAACGTTGTGGCACGTTTACAACGTCAAGTTAAACAAATTGAAGCAACTGAGCAACTAGGTAAAACTAACGGTGCTGTTGGTAACTACAACGCTCACATTAGTGCTTACCCAGAAGTTAACTGGCAGGGTTTTGCGGAAGAGTTTGTAACAAGTTTAGGGGTTACCTTTAACCCGTTCACTACACAAATTGAACCACATGATTATATCGCAGAGTTATTTGATGCGATTGCACGTTTCAATACCATTCTTTTAGACTTTGACCGTGACGTATGGGGCTACATTTGCCTTGGTCACTTCAAACAAAAAACCATTGCGGGTGAAATCGGCTCTTCAACTATGCCACATAAAGTAAACCCAATTGATTTTGAAAACTCTGAAGGTAACTTAGGCCTAGCAAATGCTATCTTTGATCATCTTGCGGCGAAACTACCTGTCTCTCGCTGGCAGCGTGACCTAACAGATTCAACCGTATTACGTAACTTAGGTGTTGCTATCGGTTATTCTGTTATCGCTTACGAAGCAAGCTTAAAAGGTATTAGCAAGCTTGAAGCCAACGAAGCAAATATGTTAAAAGATTTGGATTCAAACTGGGAAGTATTAGCAGAGCCAATCCAAACTGTGATGCGTCGTTACGCTATCGAAAAACCATACGAGAAACTAAAAGAGCTAACGCGCGGTAAACGTGTAGATGGCCCAGGTATGAGTCAATTTATTGATACACTTGAATTACCAGAAGCCGTAAAAAAAGAGCTTAAAGCAATGACGCCTGCTTCATACATTGGTCAAGCGATTGAATTAGTAGATAAAATGGCATAAATCGCATTGTCATTTAAGCTTGATTGTTGAAAAGTACTCATTTAAAACATAAACGACGCTTTTCATCTTGAATTAAACATAAATGACTTAACGATTACTTTGCTTTGAGGCAACCTTCGGGTTGCCTTTTTTGTTTCTTCTTAACCAAATTAAAAATGGCTGTAATCCACTATAGCAAGCGATACCAAACGAACACACAAGGATAGAGATAAACATTTGTAACGTGATCACCTGATCTAAGAAAATCATGGCTAATATAACCGACACAATCGGAACTAAAGCCATAATCGTTGCAGCTGATACCGCACCCAATTTATTAATAGAGTAAGTCATGCAAAATAACGCAATGATACTGACCACTATTCCCTGGTAAATACCTTGAAGTATTATTTCATCCATTGGCGCACTGCTGATATTACTGGGTAAAAAATACCAAATAGGCGTAAAAAATAAAGCATTAATCAATGGCACCGCAATCATAACTGTCTTCAAACTCAAGCCCCATACCCGCATAGAAACAGAATAAAAGGCAATCGCAAAGGCCGCGATTAACAACCATAATAATGCACTGACTGTGGCGCCTCCGGTACTAGTGAATAAAAGCACATTGGCCACTAAAATAAGAAAAACACCAACATATTGCGCATTATTCAAACGGATTTTTTTCCATACAAAAACAATCGCTGCGCACATGATAGGTAACGAGCCATTGATAATCACCCCGGTATTAGCAGCATCAGACATCAGTAACCCAATCAAACTAGCGCACACATAAAACGTTCCACAGCATAAACTACAAATGATGATCCGCGCTGTAAACAAGGCTTTAATCGAGGTTTTACTTAATAGGGCATAAACCAACACAACGACACCAGCAGTGACAAAACGTATCCCTGTCACATCCCAAACCGTTAATGCACGAGAGAGTCCCCATTTTGAAATAATGATCCAACCAGACCAAATCATCACCATCATCAAACCAGCAAGTAACCCTGTAACTTTATCAAACTTAACCGTGCTACCCATGCTACTTCCTTGCTAGATTTAACTAAGAGAATGTACTTTAACTAAAAAGACGCTGTTAATGATTTATGAGGAGAGGTGAGCCACCTTAAATCGGCCGATCACATTACTAAGCTATTAGCCTTAAAGCAATCAAATTTAAATCCTCTTACAAAGTATAATTTGTATCACTATCGTGCATACAGGTGACCTGTTACACTTCAGATTATTTGAACCTCAAAGGCAGCACCCTATGTTTGAACTTAATTTTGAAATTAACCAGTTTTTAGATGACTACTGGCAACAAAAGCCAACCTTTATCAAACAAGGTTTTGTGGATTTTCAGGATCCTATTGCGGCGGATGAATTAGCCGGTTTAGCAATGGAAGAAGACTTAGAAAGTCGTTTGGTTTATCTTGATAACGAGCAGTGGCAAGCAGAGTGTGGACCTTTTAAAACCTTTGAACGTTTAGAAGAAGATGGTGCAACTTTATTAGTACAAGCCGTAGATCATTGGCATCCTGATGCACAGCAGTTAGTACGACCATTTCGCTTTTTACCAAACTGGCGTATCGATGATTTAATGATCAGCTACTCAACGCCTAAAGGTGGCGTAGGCCCTCATATTGATAACTATGATGTGTTTATTATTCAAGGCCAAGGAAAGCGTCATTGGCGTGTTGGTGCACGTCAACCATTACCTGAATTTGCTGCACACGGCGCGCTAAAACATTGCGGCCCTTTTGAAGCGGCTATTGATGTTGAAATGGAGCCAGGCGATATTCTTTATATTCCAAGTGGTTGCCCACATGAAGGTTATGCAATTGAACCTTCACTTAATTACAGTGTTGGTTTCCGTGCGCCGGATCAAAATGACTTACTCAGTAGTTTTACTGATTATAATATTGATAATTACGAAAATGCATTACGTTATACTGATATTCCAATGCAAGTACGTGAAAATCCAGGTTGTATCGAACAAGCGGAGTTAGAGAAACTACATCAAGTGATGTTAGAAAACTGCCAAACACCTGAGCATTTAATCCCATGGTTTGGACGAATGATCAGTGAAGCAAAACATGAATTAGATATCGCAATACCTGAATACCCACTTGAAGATAAAGATATTGTCGAATTTTTAGAAGACGGCGCAATATTTACACGCTTAGGTGGATTACGCGCAGTATATTTTGAGCAAGCACCTAAGCAGGTCTTTATCAATGGTGGCGTTTATGACGTTTCAGGTTTTGTTGAACTAGCCCATTACTTATGTGACCAAGATGAAGCAGCCAGTGAGTTAATGGTATTATTTAAAGATGAGCCAGAAGCATTAACGCTATTTACCAAACTTGTTAACCTCGGTTATTGGTACGCAGAATAGTTACCTAAGTACTTATAAATAAACAGCTTAGCACTTAAGCTGTTTATTTTGAATACGAACAGTCTCCTCTCAATCAGACCATGACAATCAACTTCTTTTGTTCCTCCCTTTTCCACCTCCCTCACCTCAAGTAACATTAATTTTTAACTTTTCAACACTTACTTACTAAATTAAAATAGTTTATCGAAACTAAACGCAACCCTATGATATGCTTTGTAGTATTACTTTTTAGAGTGTTTAAACCTTATTCGATTGATGGGACTTAAACCTAATATACTATCGCCAACCCACTTTATAAAAAGGAAACAATATGCGCTTTTTACATACCATGGTCAGGGTCAATGATTTAGAAAAGTCGATGCACTTTTATTGTGATCTTCTTGGGCTGGTTCTAGTTAAAAAAAATGATTACGAAAAAGGTCAGTTTTCATTAATTTATCTGACTGCTCCCGAAAACATTATAGAAGGCACTGAGTTAAAAGACTTAGATAGTCCACTTATTGAACTCACCTATAATTGGGAACCTGAAAGTTACACCGAAGGTAGAAATTTTGGCCACTTAGCGTTTGAGGTCGATGATATTTACGCGCTTTGTGAAAAGCTACAAGCGGCAGGCATTATTATTAATCGTCCACCAAGAGATGGTCATATGGCCTTTGTAAGATCACCTGATAATATTTCTATTGAGTTATTACAGAAAGGTAAAAAGTTAGCATCAGCAGAGCCTTGGGCTTCAATGAAAAATACCGGTACTTGGTAAAACAGGCTTCATAGGCGATTAAAAAACCATATTGATTGCTAACTGGTCTATATATCGATGACGATCATTAAATTGTTAATTCATTTAATTGTCGTCATCGCCGATCACACTCAAGGTATAAAATATGTTACTAAATTTTTCAAACTATAGTTCTGCACAACGTTACCACTTAATGACACAAACTATTGTGCCTCGTCCAATCGCTTGGGTATTAACCCAATCGGATAATAATAGCCCGAATAAAGTCTATAATTTAGCACCCTTCTCATACTTTACAGCCGTATCAAGCGATCCTGCGATACTAATGCTCTCACTGGGTAAAAAACCTAATGGTGATAATAAAGATACCTTAACCAATGTATTAAAAAATAAAAAAATGGTGATACATATTGCTTCTGATGATCAAGCTGAAATCGTGACACAAACCGCAGCGACATTAGATTACGGTGATTCAGAGTTGTTTGCCACAGACCTGACAACCACAGCCTTTGATGACTTTCCATTACCCCGTTTAGAACAATGTCATATTGCTTATGGGTGTGAACTTTATGAAATTAAAGAGATAGGTGATTTGCCACAGACATTGATTTTTGTTGAGATTAAGCGTTTATATATTAATGATCAGGTGTTAAATACAGAAGATCCTGACCGAATCAATATTGCAGCTGATAAAATCAAACCACTAGCACGACTAGGTGGAGGTGAATATGCATCGATCACCGCCCCATTTAGCTTGAAACGACCAGATTAACTAACTTTCATTACTGAAGTAGAAAATGCTCCGCTGTCAGTTTCTTTGAATTCTCTGGGTATAGCTTCTTTTCTGACAAAAGAAAGTAGGGTCACCGACAAGGTGAAACCTGTGTTGATAAGTATCCAAATAATACGACGAGCGCAGCCGAGATAAAACTCATATAAAAAAGCATAAATCCCCACACGAATATGTGGAACCAGAATGCAACAAAAATAATGACCAAATTGAATAACGAACTCAGAAGAGAAACATCAGCCTAATTCAACTTTCCCGCCATATTTTTTACATTTAATGAATAACGCGACGAGATTGCCAATAATGCTTTCGCCAATATGGGTTTGAAAGTTTTGATATTTTTACACCTTTGCTAGTCGAAACATGAAAAAACTCCCCTTCTCCCATATAAATACCTACATGCCTACTAGAACGGCCAGTTTTAAAGAATACCAAATCACCCACTTTTAACTGACTCTTTTTAATTGAGAAACCTTTTCTTACTTGATACTCAGTGGTACGCGGTAATTGGATGTTAAAGCTATTTTTAAAGACTTTTTGCACTAAACTTGAGCAATCAATACCATGTAGGCTATTACCGCCGTATCGGTAGGGACTTCCTTCCCAATACTCATGCTCATTGAGTAACAATAAATACAATAAATCACCTGTCTGCATAGCAGCAGAGGTTGTATTTGAGCTTGAAGTAATAGCAGAAGAGGTATTAGTACTGATTGAAGTATTATCTTGATGATCAGGTTTTGATGAACAGGCAGCTAAAAGACATAACAAAGGTAATAAACTTAACTGATAACTTAATTTACAGCTTAGTTTAGAGATTAGCCTAGACTTTAAGTCAGACCTTAATTGAATATTATGATGTTTTAACACCCAAAGCATACACTTACTCCACACGTTTAACTGAGGTTATAATTGACTCATCATCGTTATTTTTATCAAAAATAAAAAAGGGGCTTACGCCCCAAAGTTTAGTCTCTATCTTAAGCGTTGAAAGCTTAACCTAAAATTTCAGCAAGCTCTGCGCTGATCACATCAACAGCTTGAGTACCATCAAACTTATGATGAGCACCGTTACCTTGTGCAGCTTCTTGCTTGTAGTAAGCAATAAGAGGTGCCGTTTGTGTATGGTAAATATCTAAACGTTTACGTACTGTCGCTTCTTCGTCATCAGGACGAATAGATAGATCATCACCTGTCACATCATCTTTACCTTCCACTTTTGGTGGGTTGTAAATAACGTGGTAAGTACGACCTGATCCAGAATGAACACGACGACCAGCCATACGCTTAACAATTTCTTCGTCAGGCACATCAAATTCAAGTACGAAATCAACGATCACACCTGCTTCTTTCATTGCGTCAGCTTGTGGAATAGTACGAGGGAAACCATCTAGTAAAAAACCTTTTGCACAGTCTTCTTGAGCAATACGTTCTTTAACCAAACCAATGATTAGTTCATCAGAGACTAATTGGCCTGCATCCATTAATTCTTTTGCTTTTAATCCAAGCTCTGTGCCCGCTTTCGCAGCAGCACGTAACATATCACCCGTAGATATTTGTGGGATACCATATTTGTCCATCATGAACTGAGCTTGTGTACCTTTACCAGCACCAGGTGCACCTAATAAGATAATGCGCATTTATAGCTTCCTATGTAATTAATAAATTCCAGACCGAAATTTACACGTTTGTGGCCATTTTCTCAAGAATATCAACAAAAAAGGCCTGCATAAGCAGGCCTTCGACACATTTATGAGAAGATTATCCTAATAAAAGTTTGTTAATTCGAGCTACGAATTCTGAAGGGTCATCTAAACTACCCTTTTCAGAAAGTACTGCTTGTTGCAATAACAACTCAGCCCACTCTGCAAATAATACCTCATCAGTCATATCCGCTAGTTTAGTGATCATGACATGTTCAGGGTTAAGCTCAAAAATTGGCTTGCTTTCTGGTACGGGTTGACCCATTTGCGCCATCAACTTAGCCATTTGTGTACTCATATCGTCGTTATCAGCAACAATACAAGATGGTGTAGAGGTTAGACGCTGTGTTAAGCGTACATCTTTCACTTTATCACCAAGTACTTTTTTAGTACGTTCAATGAAGCTAGCAAATTCGGTGTTTTGTTTCTCTTGCTCTTGTTTCTCTTCTTCAGAATCAAGTTTACCTAAATCTAAATCGCCCTGAGTTACGCTGACGAATGTTTTACCATCGTACTCTGGTAAATGGCTTAATAACCACTCATCAACACGATCTGACAATAATAATACTTCGATGCCTTTCTTACGTAAGATCTCTAGGTGAGGACTATTTTTAGCCGCATTAAAGCTATCAGCAGTAATGTAGTAAATTTTATCTTGCTCTTCGTTCATGCGCTCAATATACGCATCTAAAGAAACAGTTTGTTCCGCTACATCAGCTTCAGTTGATGCAAAACGGAACAACTTAGCAATTTGCTCTTTATTACTTGGGTCTTCAGCAGGGCCTTCTTTTAATACTTGGCCAAACTCAGCCCAAAATGCGTTGTACTCAGTTTCATTTTTCTTAGCAAACTTAGTTAGCATAGAAAGTGCACGTTTAGTACAAGCACTACGTAGCTTAGTAGTAACACGTGTATCTTGTAGAATTTCACGCGATACGTTTAATGGTAAATCATTTGAATCCAACACACCTTTAACAAAACGTAAGTACGTTGGCATGAACTGCTCAGCGTCATCCATGATAAATACACGTTGAACATATAGTTTTAAACCATGTGCTTTTTCACGGTTCCATAAATCGTATGGCGCACGTTTTGGAATGTAAAGTAAGCTTGTGTACTCTTGCTCACCTTCAACTTTATTGTGAGACCATGTTAAAGGGTCTTCAAAGTCATTTGCGATGTGCTTGTAGAACTCTTTGTATTCTTCGTCTTTTAAGTCGCTTTTTGAACAATTCCATAAAGCTGTTGCTTTATTAATTGATTCCCATGTAGCTTCAACAGCAGGCACTTTCTCGCCATCAGGACCTTCAGATTCAGGCACTGCATCTTTAAACATTTGCACTGGAATACTGATATGATCTGAATATTTAGAAACAACAGTACGTAATTTATAGTCATTTAAGAATTCAGTTTCATCATCACGTAAATGTAGAATTATTTCAGTACCACGGTCTGCTTTTTCAATATCAGCAACCGTGTAATCAGCTTCGCCAGCAGATTCCCAACATGTACCTTGAGAAGCATCATCACCTGCTTTACGTGTATTAACGATTACTTTATCAGCAACAATAAATGCAGAATAAAACCCAACACCAAATTGACCGATCAGTTGTGAATCTTTAACTTGGTCACCAGATAATTGCTCGAAAAAGTCACTTGTACCTGATTTAGCAATGGTACCTAAATGTTCGATAACTTCATCTCGCGTCATACCAATACCATTATCGCTAATAGTGATGGTTTTTGCTTCTTCGTCAAAGCTTAAACGAACACGTAGATCTGCATCGTTTTCAAACAAACTACCATCAGATAATGCTTTGAAACGTAGTTTGTCAGCCGCATCAGCAGCATTTGAAACAAGCTCACGTAGGAAAATTTCTTTATTTGAATATAAAGAGTGGATCATTAATTTAAGAAGTTTACCAGTATCAGCACTGAACGCATGATTTTGTTGATGTTCCATATTTCTATTTCTCTCTTAAACAAGTGGTTATTGGTCTTACTTAGATAGTTAAGAGATGGAGACACTTAGATTGATTTCAAGAGCTAAAGTAAATTTTTTTAAAAATTATGCACTACCCAAACGAATTTTGAGCTCCTAGATTAATCAATGTATTTCATCACCCTACTCATAACTAAAATATGCCCCCCATGCAGCAAATCTGGTTCGAGAATAATCGCCCCCCCTTTTAAGGTAAAAAAAACGCGGCTAATAAGCCGCGTAATATAAATAACAAAAGAAATAGATACGCATTTAAGCAACACTATTTAACTTTTTGTAACGAATTTTTTATATGCTGCAATTTAGAATAACTACGAATTTTAGCTATTATTCTCCAAATATTGGAAAGTAATAGCGTATAGAAAACAAACGTTAAAATAAATCCATAGAACATTATCGGTGCAGCTATATTAGCTAACTCACCATAAATACCAATCAGAGCAAACAAACTAGCTATAAAACAGATAGCCAATAAAGTTTGTGTTGGATTTAACCCCAAACGCTGACAGATATGATGTAAATGTTCTCTATCGGGTTTAAACGGGCTATCACCACGACGTATGCGTCTAATCATAATAGCGGCCATATCATTTAATGGTAAACCAATAATCCATAACGCTGTTACTGCACGCATTGCAGTTTGATCTGAAGCATCACCAGTAGCCGACTGCGAGGCTAACAATAATAACCAAATAACAGTAAATCCAATTAACATACTGCCTGCATCGCCCATAAACACTTTACGAGTACGGCCAAATGCACCAAGGTTAAATAAGATATATGGTAACATTGCTACAATAAATACTGCGCATAAATAAGCTAAATTAGCTTCCCCATGAAAATAGAAAACAATTCCCAAAGCAGCAAAGGTTACCGATGCAAGCCCACCTAATAAACCATCAATTCCATCGACCATATTAAAAGCATTAATAGCACCAATCACAGCAAATATAGTAATTATCTGTGCGATTTCGCTTGGCAACAATATCTCACCAAAACCAAACATATTACCAAGGTTTGTAAGCAATGCTCCAGCAAAGTGAATCATTAATAAGGCTAAACTAGCTTGTACTATTAAACGTAATCTAAAACTGATATCCCATCGGTCATCTGCGCCCCCAACAGCAACTAAAATAGTCATACAAAGTGCATAGATATGTGAATAAGGCAGTATTTCTGGGTTGTTGTATAAAAAGTATAATATGGAGAGACAAATAGATAAACCTCCAACCAGAGGGATAGTGCCTTTATGGAACTTACGTTCATTCGGCTTATCAACTAAACCTATATGCCTAGCAAACTTTCGCAAAGCAAATAGCGTTGTCATTGAGAAAACAAATATAAATGCTAAATCAATTGAGATATTTATCATAAAAACTAGCCTAAAAAGAAAAATAACGTGACATGATACCGACTTAATCAAAAATCACCACAAAAAAGTCATTTTAAGGTAAAGAAAAAGACCATCACTCATATAAACAATGATCTTAAATCGACAACTTTAATTTAAGGCATTCACTTTAAAAAACTAAAATCATTGTTTATTGAATAAAACAAAATCAATTAAAAAAATAAGCAAAAATTTTATACAGCTTTAACAGCATCAGCAATATGATTAGCCCATGTTTCCGCTAACGTTTGCAACTCCGCTTCAACCATCACTCGAATCAACGGTTCAGTACCTGATTTACGCAGTAAAATACGTCCTTTAGGTGTATCACTACCCACCAATAAAGCTTTTTCAGCTTCAAGAACCGCTGTTTTCACTAGATCACTTTCTAAAGGTTGATTATCACCCGCAAAGCGCACGTTAATTAAGATTTGCGGCATCATCGGCATATCAACAAGTAATTGTTCAAGTGTTTTTTCACTTTGCTTGATAACGGCCAAGACTTGCAATGCGGCAACAATAGCATCACCAGTGGTCACTAAATGACGGCAAATAACGTGCCCAGAGTTTTCTCCACCTAACCACCATTGACGTTGTAATAACTGCTCCATCACGTAGCGATCGCCAACGCCAGCGCGTACAAACGGAATGCCTAGTTTAGCAAGAGCCACTTCAAGCCCCATATTTGACATCAAGGTACCTACTACGCCACCTTTAAGTTGCCCATTAATGAGTGCTTGTTTTGCTAAGATATAAAGCAACTGATCACCATCAGCAATATTACCTTGGCTATCAACCATCATGATCCGATCACTATCACCATCAAGCGCTATACCCAAATCAGCATTGTTTTCAAGTACCGTTTTTTGTAATAAACCAAGTGATGTTGCCCCACATTTATCGTTGATATTAAAACCATCAGGTTTGTTCCCGATAGCAATAACCTCAGCACCGAGTTCATCAAAAACAGAGGGTGCAATGTGGTATGCAGCACCATTCGCGCAATCAACAACTAATTTAAGTCCAGATAATGATAATGCAGAAGGGAATGTGCCTTTACAGAACTCAATATAACGATCCGCAGCACCTTGCATTCTCGATGCTTTCCCTAACAATTCAGAACTGACACAGCCCATTGGCTTATCTAGTTCCGCTTCAATCGCTAATTCAATCTCATCTGACAATTTCTCACCTGACGCTGAAAAGAATTTGATCCCATTATCGTAATAGGGATTATGTGATGCACTGATCACTACGCCAGCTTCCGCGCGGAATGTCTTAGTTAAATAAGCCACTGCAGGTGTTGGCAACGGGCCCGTTAATACCGCGCTAATGCCCGCAGCAGATAAACCAGCTTCTAAAGCAGACTCAAGCATATAGCCAGAAATACGCGTATCCTTACCTATAATCACTTTCTTTGTGCCAAGACGAGATAATACTCTTCCCGCAGCCCAGCCAAGCTTCAACGCAAAATCAGGAGTAATTGGGTACTCTCCTACCTTGCCACGGACACCATCAGTGCCAAAATATTTTCTAGTCATTGTTATAATCCATTATTCGGTTTAATAGTAAGTTGGTTTAAATACATTAGATACAAAAAGTCAGCAGTCTTTAATCAGATCCAAATAAATCTCGCGTATAAACTTTGTCAGCCACATCATCTAACTCATCACTCATGCGGTTAGAGACAATCACATCTGCGATATTTTTAAATTCAGCTAAATCTTTATAAACCGTAGAATTGAAAAAGGCATCTTCCTCAAAAACAGGCTCATAAATAACTACCTCAATACCTTTAGCTTTAATGCGTTTCATGATCCCTTGAATTGAAGATGCACGGAAATTATCAGATCCAGATTTCATGATCAGCCTATAAATACCCACTACTTTAGGGTTTTTAGCGATAATCGAATCTGCAACAAAATCTTTACGGGTGGTATTGGCGTCAACGATCGCGCCGATCAAATTATTGGGGACGGCAGCAAAGTTAGCACGCAGCTGTTTAGTATCTTTTGGTAAACAATATCCACCATAACCAAAGGAAGGGTTATTATAGTGATTGCCAATACGCGGATCTAAACTTACCCCCTCAATAATCTGACGTGAGTTTAATCCATGCGATTCCGCATAAGTATCCAGTTCATTGAAATAAGCCACACGTAAAGCAAGGTAGGTATTAGAAAAAAGTTTTACTGCTTCAGCTTCGGTTGAGTCAGTAAATAACACATCGATATTTTCTTTTATCGCGCCTTGTACTAATAAACTTGCAAATACTTTAGCACGCTCACTTTGTTCACCGACTATGATACGAGAAGGATATAAATTATCATATAAAGCGCGCCCTTCACGTAAAAACTCAGGAGAGAATAGTATATTATTACACCCCATTGTTTGCTTAATGCCTTGCGTGTAACCCACAGGAACCGTCGACTTAATAATCATGATAGCGTCAGGGTTAATGCTCATCACATCTTTAATCACTGCTTCTACTGAAGAAGTATTAAAATAGTTAGTAGCAACATCGTAATCGGTTGGCGTAGCAATGATAACAAATTCAGCATTTTCATAAGCCGCTTGCTTATCCAGTGTCGCAGTAAAGTTAAGAGGTTTATTTTGTAAAAAATCTTCTATCTCAACATCAGCAATGGGCGACTGCTTATTGTTCAACAAGGCGATTTTTTCCGCAACAATATCAACGGCAATCACTTCGTTGTGTTGTGCTAAAAGCATTGCATTTGAAAGACCTACATAACCGGTACCGGCGATGGCAATTTTCATATTTTAATAATTCCTACAAAAAAGACATTCATAAAATGAATGTCTTAAAACAGATATAAATGCCTATTTAGGCATAAACTAGCTAGCCTATAAATATTAGCGATGAATGAAAGTGAAATTGCTAAGTAGCATAAGACGATAAAAAATATTGTGCTGATTATCTCAACAAAAATGTCAATTTAAGGTTTATTGTAAAATTTTTTATAGCAAAATACTAATTTATTGGCTACAAACGCAAAAATAATAAGGCCAATCATCAAAAGGATAATCCTAAACCATGGAAGACAGAAACCAAACTATCAGGTGAAGGCGTGAATACAAAATAAACACAAGCTACGCAAAAAATTATAAAAAAGACTTTTTAATAAACAACAATCAACACCATTTTAAGGTGGATTTTGATCGAATTAAATGACCAGTCTTTTTGTCACATCAACTATGGCTACTTTTTATTACCAAATAATAAAATTACTAAGCATTAGTGTTGAAAATTCAATATTTAACTCTTGATTTATTGCCTTTAAACTACTCGCGACCATTAGAAATGTTAACTAAGTAGTGTATCGGTTATGCCAGGGCTCTATGACTAATTATTTATTTATAAGTAGGCTCTTAAATACAAGCTTAAAACTAAAAAAAGGAAAATCTATTTATAATAAATTCCCCTTTTTTATTTATCCATATAACGGTGTATCTACAAATTAACCAGACGTAATTAAACTAGGTAAGTATGTCGCTACGCTTGGTATTAAAACAACAATGACTAAAACTAATAATTGAATTAAAACAAATGGCATTACCCCCTTATACATATGGCTATATGTCATGCTTTTGGGTGCGATAGATTTCAAATAGAAAATAGATGGTGCCATTGGAGGAGTCAAATAAGATGTCTGAATAACAACCATAAACATAACAGCAAACCAAACTGGATCAACTCCTGCTGTTTTTACCAGTGGTGTAAAGATTGGTACAAAAATCAATACAACTGAAATCCAGTCCAACACAAAACCTGCAACAAAAACCACTGCCATTAATAGAAAGATTAAACCATAAGGGCTCATATCTAATTCATTAACCCATTCTGTAATCATCCACCCTCCACCAGATACTGCAAAAATACTTGTAAACATAGTTCCTCCCATAACAATTAGCATTATCATGGCAGTGATTTTTATCGTATTTTTGAGAGCATTAATAAATTTTTCTAGTGTTAGCTCTCGAAAAGCTAAAGATAATAATGCAGCACCTGCAGCTCCCACAGCAGCAGCTTCAGTTGGAGAAGCTATGCCTAACAATAACGATCCAAGTACCGCTGCGATTAATAACATTGGTGGGATAATTGCAGATAGAGTAACTTGCATTTTCTCTTTAAGAGGCACGGCGTTTGATTCAGTTGATGCTGGACCTAGCTTTTTATTTACACGACAAATTATCAATATATATAAAATAAACAAAACAACCATTATAAGCCCAGGCAATAAACTAGCAGCAAATAATTGACCTATTGATAGCTGGGCCATCGATGCATAAACGACCACAACAATGGATGGGGGAATAATTGTACCAAGAGAACCTCCAGCACATACCGTTCCAGCCATTAAACCTTGATCATATTTATATTTTGCCATTGCAGGTAGTGCCATCATACCGACAACAATTTCAACAGCACCAACAACTCCCGAAGCAGCAGCAAAAATAGCACACATGCTTATAGTAGCAACGGCTAAACCACCAGGATATTTCCCCATCCATAATTGCAGAGCCTTAAATAAACGAAGCGCTAATCCAGTTTGCTCTAACAATGCCCCCATGAGAATAAATAATGGGATAGCTGAAAGTGTAAAATTAGAAGCAGTATGCAATATCGAGCCATAAAGTTGTAAAAATAAACTATCTCCAAATATTAACAAACCGAATCCACAGGAAATTATGATCAACGATAAAGCAACTGGTATACCAGCAAAAACAAAGATGAAAAGTGTAATGAACATCAAGATAGGGATTAGCTCAATCATGCGATGAAACTCCTGTATCTGTAGTATGGCCGGGAACCTTAGTACCGAGTAAAAACTTTATAGCTTCAATATAAAGCTGAAAAGTACAAGCAATTAAACCAATAGCCAATACTGCATAAAAAGGCCATACCAGGGGAGCCCAAGGGCTAACACTTTCTAATTCACCAGTAACAAATGCTATATAAGCTTTTTTTGTTGCAACCCAAGAGAATGCTGCAAAAAAGGGACCAGCAATAAACGCATAAACAATCGCATTGAGTTTTTGTTGAAAACGGATAGGAAGTTGACTAGAAAGAAAATCTATTCGCACATGCGCTTCATGATTAAGAGAATAAGCGCCAGCGAGTAGAAAGATGCTACCATTAAGCATGTAGGAAATATCGAAAGCCCACAGAGTGGGGGCTTCAAAAGCATAACGAGCAACGACTTCATAGAGCATTGAACAAACTAATAAACAGGTTAATACCATCGCAGTTCGGCCGAGCCATACAGAAACCAAGTTAGAAAATTTGAGTATATTATTCATGTTATTAGCCTCATAAGAGCGCCGAGAGGCGCTCATTTTTTGATGGTATTATTTATCACGTACAAAGATACTTGAGTTGCGACTCCAAGCTTTCTGGTAAGATAAGTATTGTTCAAGAATTGATGCCATTTTTTTGTTGCCGTTACCTGTTTGTTCTTTTGATCGTTCTTCCATCCATTTATGTCCATAACTACGAATTTCAGAAATCACAGATTCATCTAGCGAGATAATTTCACTGCCAAAATTACGGTAAGTATCCATGGCTTTAATGTCTGCATTAGCAAAATGTAAAAAAGCCTCCATAGTAGTAAGGCGAGCAGCAGACTCCAGTTTAGTTTGCAACTCCTTTGATAAGCCATCCCAAACCTTGGTCTTTATTACAATCTCCCACAGGAAAGTTGGTTGATGAATACCAGGCACTATAATGTAAGGTGCAACTTCATGAAAACCCTCTGATAAATTTGATCCTGGTGTTGCCCATTCCACCGCATCAACCCCTTTACGTTGCAATAAAGTATATGTTTCACCAGGTGGAACGACCGTTGGTACACCTTTTAGATACTCTTTAAGGACACCAGCCCACGCACCGGAAGTGCGGTATTTTAAATTAGCAAAATCTTCAATTTTTCGAATTGGTTTATTGGCATGAGCAAGAACTTCGGAGGTTCCAACACCAATAATCAAGCTATGTAGTCCCATTTTTTCTTTACGGTAATCTTGTAACATTTTAACCCCGCCATCTTCATACAGCCAAGCCAGCATTGTTTCTGGGGACATGCCTCCAGGAAAACCTGCAAAAATAGCATTTGTAGGATCTTGGTTAACAAGGTAACTAGGCGTTGAATGCCCTGCTTCCACAATGCCATCTTGAACTGCTTCGTAAACCTTGAATGCAGGGACAACAACACCTGCACCGAAAGGTCTTATTTTTATTTGGCTGTCTGTTAACTCATCCACATGACTAGCAAAACGTTTAAGAAAGTTATTGTAAAAGAAAGATCCCTCAGGCACTGAAGATGGGACTTTCCAAGTGATTTCAGCGGCACTCGCTAAAGGAGAAAGAAGGGCTCCTCCTAAAATTGCAGAAGCAACTAATGTTTTTAAAATTTCCATTTTTATCTCCATAGAATTGCAAAGTTATTAATAAATATTTAGGAGTAAACACATTTTACAACGCACCCCTTAAATACAATATATTGTATACAATATACAATAGCAAAATAAAAGGATACATTTAAGCATTAACATGATGGGGATCACTTAACGATACTTATTACTATTACTATTACTATTATTATTATTTTTATTAATCTCGAAAATTCTATCTGCTCAAAACCTAACTCATATTTTTGATAGTTTACCGAACATCAAAAAGACTAAACTTGATTGATTATTTTTAGTCATTATATTAACTATCTTATTGATATAAAAATGGAAATTTCAAATAAGTAAACTCGTCATTAAAAGTCATCTCAAAAGATAAAGCAGCAGGTAGCGGCCGATAAAATATTATCGCCTTCTAGGTCCTAGACGGTAGGATCGATAATGCTTATCGTTAATTGGGTTTGTCTACATCTTCGGCTCATACCCTATATAGTAGTAAGCCGCGTTCAAGAGAAAACTATTTTGACTCGGGTCTAAAACACTTAAAAGGATCTAAAATAGATAAACTTTAAGATATTGGACAATTACATCAGTTGTGCCACCTAATTGCATCAGAATTACCAGTCATTATCATCTAATACTGTCACCTAATAACATTTACTGCGACCACTGAATAACATTAGGTTTGCCACTAATAAATATGATCACTTTGTGCACTTAGTTGACATAACGAGTTGAAAAAATTAATGTCTTCTCTGAGCCAACAGTGAACTTAATAGGATTCCATTTTGCAAGATTTTCCGTACTTACAAAAAGTTTATTTAAAGCCAGATAAGTGCCCAGACTTTACATGTTACCCATTTAATACCTTATCAATGAAGGGATTTAACTCTCTTGAATTCATTAAACCTGTGACATTTATTATTGGTGAAAATGGTAGTGGTAAGTCTACATTAATTGAAGCAATAGCAACCGCATTTGGTTTTAATCCTGAAGGTGGAACTAAAAATTTCAATTTTGGTACGCGCGAATCACATTCGAAACTTTTTGAATTTTTAAGGTTGAGCAAATCGTACAAAACACCTAAGGACGGATTCTTCCTAAGAGCTGAGAGTTTCTTTAACTTAGCAACTAATATTGAAGATCTTGATAAAGAACCGAGTATGGGACCTAAAGTTATTGAGTCATATGGTGGTAAGTCATTACATGAACAATCTCATGGGGAATCGTTTATTTCACTTATTGTTAATAGGTTTTCAGGTAATGGACTGTACATACTAGATGAGCCAGAGGCCGCACTATCACCAACTCGTCAGTTGACATTATTAGCGAGAATGAATCAATTATGTAAATCTAACTCTCAATTTATTATAGCGACTCACTCTCCAATAATATTGGCATATCCTGATGCACAAATTTATCAAGTTACTAACAATGGATTGGAACTAACAAATTATGAAGATACAGAACATTATGCTATTACAAAATCTTTTTTGTTAAACCCTGAACGTATGTTGAATGAGCTTTTTAAAGATTAATGAATGTCTCCAAATGGTAAAAATCTGTCCTTATGAAACGGCTTTTTAATACATAAAAAAGGTCAGGTTTGTGGCATAGTTAAATGTAATTGATTGGCTTAGGTAAATGCAATTAAGTGGCACTGCTGTTAAATATTTTCCAGTAAATTTTCGTTTATCATCGTGACCAAGTATCAGTCAAAGAATAGCTTGATTAATAAACCCTCAAACTAAAAATAAGACATTTTTCAACAATATTCAGATCCAATTATTGATCAAAATTAGTACTTAAGAAGCCCCAATAAAAAATCCTAGCATTTAATAAACTAGGATTTTTTACAAAGCACAGGATAATTAAACCAATAATTGGGATCTTGAATAATTCGACATTAGCAAATTAAAGATTATTTAAATTGATATTTTATAAATGCACCTAACTGAATTTACTAATTTTCAAGTAATTTCAAAAGATCATCATGTAGATCTTTAGGAATTGACACGGTATTGTTTTTAATATTCCGTTCCCTTGCAGCATAGCGTCTTTGTGAAGGCAGGCGAGCTCCCTGAGCTACAATATCAGCAAATAGACGTTCAGCTCTTTCATCATTTACAATTACATTTCCTCCACTTAACAAGTTAGGGTCTAAAGCAATTAAGATCTCTCCATGAAACGGAGCTTCTGGTATGCCCTTTGCAAAAGCCATGCTTTCTTTACTAGTAAGATCGTCTATTAAAGGACCTGCTAATAACTCAATCATGATAGATAGCGCGGAACCTTTATATCCACCAAATGTCAACATAGCACCATCAATCGCCTCTTCAGCATCAATCGTTGGGTTTCCATTTTTGTCTATTGCGACACCATCAGGTAATGATCTTCCAGCTCGTCGATATAACTCGATCTCTCCTCTAGAAAACTGGCTAGTTGCAAAATCAAAGGTAAATGGATGCTTGCCATTACGAGGCCAACTAAATGCCAATGGGTTAGTTCCTAATAAGCCCTTAGTACCTCCAGCGGGTGCCACCCAGGCATGACTAGGCACCATAGCAATAGCAACCAATCCAGCTTCAGACAATTTTTCCACCTCGGGCCATAATGCTGAAAAATGATAGCAACGATTAATTGCTAATGCAGCGATACCATTTTTTTTTGTTTTATCTATAAGTAAAGGAAGAGCGGCGTGCAAGGCGAGTAGCGAAATACCGTGGTTTGCATTCACCTTAACAATAGAAGAGCTGACATCGCTGATGGTTGGTATCGCGTCACCTTTCACACGCCCTGATTTAATACTTTCCACACACATAAGTAGTCGATAAAGGCCATGCGAGTGGCAATCGTCTCGTTGACATGTATAGATAATATCCGCAATAGCTCTGGCGTGATCTTGATTAAAACCATTGTGTCTTAATATCTGTTCACTGAGTTGGCGAATATTAGTCAAGCTTAAACTAACATTATCACTCATATTTCCTCCAAGTTTATAGGGGTCACTTTAAATCATCGAACTTAGTATGTAGAGTTGGTCTAAGGCTTAAGCACTAGGGTCTCAAGCCATACTCCAAAAAGTTAATATATTAGATTAGCTTTTAACGGCATTCAGCAATAACTCCACCTTGTTTGACCCATTGAGCAAACCATTGTTTAAATAACTTATACTGTTTTTCACAATATCCGCGCTGCTCAGCATTTAGTTTATCTGATTCATTAAAATGGAGGTCATATTCTTTTTCTCCATTCAATACTAAGAGGTATTTAAAAAATAGAACAAGTTCAGGACCTTCATCAAAACTAGCTAAGACTGCAATCGCCTCTTCAAGTTCTTGTGCTCGAATACGAGCTTCTATATGCCCTTCTGCTGCCAACATAGACAACCGAGTAAGTAAAAGAACCTCTTTTGGAAGCGCAGTTCCTATTCCAGTAATTGAACCTGTAGCACCACAATTTACGAAACCATGAAAAACCCTTGTGTCAACACCCACCATCAATAAAACTTCTTCATCTTTAGAAGTAATATTTTCAGCTGCATAACGCATAGCTTCTTTAGTACCAAACTCTTTAAAACCAATCAGATTTTTGTGTTCTTCTCGAAGAGAGAAAAATAAATCAGCTTTAGTTTCAAAGCCATATACAGGACTATTATAAATGATAGCTGGTATTGATGGAGCCGCAGATAAAATCGCTTTAAAGTGATTTTTTTGTGCCGTGATGACTGAACCTCGGGATAGAACACGAGGGATCACCATTAACCCTGCAGCTCCGACTTTCTCAGCATGAGCAGCATGGGCTACAGCTGATTTGGTATTGATAGCTCCAGTTCCCACCATAACTGGTACACCAGCATCAACAAGACGCTCAACACCTTCCATACGCTCAGCGTCAGTCAATAAAGGCCAATCCCCCATAGAACCACAATAAACAACAGCAGACATTCCAGCCGATATCATTTCCAGGCCTTTCTTTACCAGAGCATCAAAATCAGGTTTTCGATCTTCTTTACAAGGGGTCATAAGAGCAGGTATTACGCCATAAAAAATATCTTTCTTCATTTTTTAATCCTTTGTTAATGAGTTTATTATTTAAATTTTTAAAATAATTTAAGTTTCAGCAAAGCTCAAAATAGTCTCAATCTTTTACTTAAATAATTAGGACTTAAGCTATCTATTTCTAATGACTAATACCAAATAGCTACTTTGCAATTCGCATTTAGAATATTGTATATTGTATGCAATATTAAAGATACAAGATACTACTGTATGCGTCAATAGATACTCAAAATTTAGATTAAGGCTAATTTAATACCTTTAAGCATGCCTCGTTCATAAGTTCCACGTATGATCTAAGCACTTATTAGCTAGCGATGTGAGTTATTTGAAAGCCAACATTTAGTAAAAAATAAGACCAATAAAACACCTCGCAATAATTGACAGGTTATGTCATCCCCCTATAATCGCCCCTATTATTACGTGTTTGTTATTATGAAATTAATAATCTAGTAAACTTAAATGGGAAGCATGTTCAGCACTCGATTTCTGATGGGTTGAATAAATCATGCGCTGCCCCCGCAACTGTGAAGGTATGACTCGCTATTTATTTGAATAGCGATTATCACCCAGCCAGATACCAGCGTAATAACGTCACTGTCCATACTGCGGGTCGGCCGTTATGGAACGTAAAATCGCATTTATTAATAATAGATGGGCGTAATGGTGACGAGCCAAAGAAAGTTTTTGCTGCTCAGTGACTGTTATGTTGAATGATGATCTAAAACGGTATTGTTAAATATTATTGTTAGGTAATGCTGTTGTTATTAATAGTATTACCATGCTATCAATAAATTTTTTAATGCTCTTGCCCTATATCTCTTCTGCTATCACTGCGTGACCAACTTTCTCCATTACTAAACCCAAGGAAGAAACATGTTCACACTTCGCTATACTTCGATAGCTGTTATGACATTAAGTCTATGCAGTGCAAACTCATTGGCAGATGACGAAATAACATCATCACAAACTAGCCCACGTAAAAATATTTTAATTACCAAAGGGTTTAGTGCACCTAATGCAACCACGCAAAACTATAGTGGTGAGAATATTGTCAGCATCGTGCCTAGTGACAGTGATATTAATAAAACTTTAGATCAATTAATTGCGGAAAATACGCCAGGATTTGTTCATACCAATTCGGGAACCGCCAAACATAATGCCAGCAATTATCACCGTGGTCTTTCTGATAAATATACATTGTATTTATTAAATGGTGTGCCGTTTCCTACGTCAACCCTTGGCAGCCAAAACATTCCAGCTATTCCCATGGAATCTATTGCATTAATTGAAGTTATTCGCGGTGCACAAGCTTCTTTGTACGGTTCAAGCTCCTTAACCGGTGTGATAAATATCATCACTAAAACAGGTGAAATGGCAGATGCGCAACTTAATATCAGTGCTGGATCTAACAATACTCAGCGAGTTGGTGGTGCTTATGCTAATAATTGGAATAATTTTCAATTCATGACCTCTTTCGATAGAGATCAGTCAGATGGGTACGATTTTATTGAAGATTCAGATGATGACTTTGGTTATGACAGTTACTCGATGAATAGTTATGCAGCTTATGTTACTGAGAAAAATCGCTTCTCAATCGCTATCAATAATGCAATCTCTGACTTAGAAATCTATGAGTCATACCCCACAGTAGGTAAAGCTAAAACATCACAAGATACATTACAAATTACCGGTAAGTATATTCAACAATATACACAAAACCTATCATCTGAATTTACGCTATCAACAGCAGAGGTAGATTTAAAGGCCGGCCATCCGAGTGCAAGCAATGTTGATCATTATTCAACACGAGAAAACTTATTCCAACTGCATTTAAAAGGCGAATGGCAAGATTTAACAGTTAATTTTGGAGGTGAGTTCATCCAGTCCACGTACAAATCAAATGAGAATGGTAATGACCGTGATCAAGGTGCAGTTTACTTGGCATTCAGCCACTATCTGGTAGATTATTTGAGTATTTCAGGCGGTATTCGTCATGATCATTATTCTGATTTTGGTGATGCCCTAACCTACTCTGCAGGATTTTCATTATTTGAAATAGCCAGTATCAACTACAAAACGTCTTTCACAGCACCTTCTTATAATGACTTATATTGGCCAAGCAGCGGCAATCCAGATTTAGAGTCAGAAGAAGGTCAAATTTTAGAACTTTCATTAACACATGATTTCGATACTCAGCATGCTTACATTCCATTAAAGCTTAATTTCTATACAGGTTCATTAGATAATAAAATTCAATGGGCTCCTATTTCAGTAGGATCTTGGGATTGGTCTCCATTTAACATCGGTGAAGTTAAAGTAAAAGGTGTGGAGCTTTATGCGCAGTATAATGCCACTGCCTATGCCTTTGATATTACAGCAGCTTACTCTGAAAGTATTGACCAAGACACTAATGATCAATTAAACAACGTACCAAAATGGTCTGGCTCTTCAAGCTTTGAATATTATGTCACCAACAAGCTTAAACCTAAATTGACCTACACCTACGTAGGTAAACGCACTACATCCTCTGACGAGTTAAAAGAAGTTCATCTGCTCAGCTTAGCAATGACCTATCAATTAAATCAGTATATTAATCTTGGTGTAAATGTAAATAATATTACTGACAATGATAAGCAACTCCATAATGGGTATAATGCGGAAGGCAGAACCGTGCAATTTACGATAGGTGCACAACTGTGATCCGACGGTCAATTAATTAACAATCATTTAATGCTCAGCGACTCAGTAATGAATGGTTGAGAATAACCGCCTAAATTAAGGAGATAAAAATGAACAACAAAAAACTCGTTATTTTTATTCTCCTTATCATTGTATTGGCAGTATTTACTAATATAAAGCAGGGTCAATTATTTGCGTTATTAAATCCCACACAAACTAATTTTACCACTCACGTGGAAGGTGATCGCTTTCCGCTAATATTACATGACCCAAGTGGTATTCAATATACACTAGCAGCGCCGCCTCAACGTTTAATATCAACCACTCTTGCAACCGATCATATTCTCTCAGATTTAGTTCATCAGCAGCGTTTAGTCGGGGTAAGCAGTTACGTAGATTACCCTAGCTTATCCAATATTGTAGACTTTTATGATCCGAGTATTATACGCGCTCAAACTGAAATAGAGTCCATTTTGTCAAGACAACCAGACTTAGTGTTCGTTGCGTCCTATAGCAACCCAGAAACAGTACGCTATTTATTAAGGACAGATATCGCGGTTGTGCGCCTCAGTGAATTTAATACGTTTAACGATATCATTAATAATATTGAGCTAGTTGCAGCAGTCACCGATAGCCAATCACAAGCAAACTCGATCATCAAAGACTTACGTGCTCGGCTAAGCTTCATCAAACAGCAAGTCAGCACGCTGCAAAAACCACGCGTGCTATATTATGATTTAAATGGTTATAGCGTAGGTGGAAACGCTTTAATGGATGAAGCTATCAATATTTCAGGCGGGATAAACGTCGCACAAGGGCAAATACCCGATGGCGAACATAAAATCAGTGAAGAGTTAGCCATCTCACTGCAGCCCGATGTGATCATTATGAATGATTGGGTATTTAATCAATCGCAAGGACAAGCAAGTCCCGCAGATATTCTAATCAACAAAAAAGCCTGGGCAAATGTACCCGCCGTCCTAAACAAACAAGTCTATGCAGTACCTGGCACCTGGCTACGTAGTGTTTCACAACATAGAATCAAAGGCGTAGAAGCCATTGCTTCTATTCTCCATCCCAATATTAGCCAATATGATGAGAACAATCATGCTCAATAGCCCCCTCACTAAACAGCTCTTTATCGGATTATTAGCGGCTTTATTTTTAGTTTTAGCGCTACTGGCTATATTGCAAGGCCCTGTTGATCTGAAGATCAACACGGTGATCGAAATACTCAATGCACAGCTCGCTAATAATTTACCCGAACACATTATGAAGTGGCAACAAAGCATCATTGTTGACGTTCGCTTACCACGCGTTATCATTGCAATGTTTGCCGGCGCCAGCTTAGCCCTATGCGGATTAATAATGCAGGGAATGTTTCGTAATCCACTCGCTTCCCCTTCTGTATTAGGCGTATCATCAGGTGCTTCATTAGGTGCGGTGATTGCCATCTACTTCGGATTTTCTTTATTTTCTGCATGGGCAATTCCACTGTTTGCATTTATCGGAGCCGGTATATCATTAAGTATTGTCTACCGTATCGCATCTAACCAAGGGCAAACGAATATCGCCACCTTATTGCTTGCCGGGGTTGCTATCAGCGCATTAAATGTCGCCGCCATCTCTTTATTATTAGGGTTATCACTGAGTAACTGGGATGTCGCGCGTATGATTATCTATTGGACCATGGGCGGATTAGACGGCAGAACATGGGATCATGTTTTTATCATCCTGCCAATCATCTGTAGTGGTTTCATATTATTACTGTTTTACAATAAATCTCTGGACCTACTATTACTTGGAGAACAACACGCTTTATCCGTTGGTGTCGATGTTAAGCGTACTCGTCGTAATTTATTGATCATTAGTACTGCAATGGTAGGCGCTTCTGTTTCTGTGGTGGGAGGGATCGGTTTCATTGGTTTAGTGGTGCCACATATATTACGCTTGATACTCGGGCCGTCACATCGATACTTATTACCCGCCTGTTTATTCGGTGGTGCAATCACCTTGATCAGTGCAGATTTATTCTTATCACTGTTTTTTAAAGGATCTGCAATTCCATTAGGGGTGATAACTGCCGGTCTTGGCGCGCCGTTTTTCTTATTTCTGCTCATTAAACAACGTGTGGAGATAAACTAATGACTCAGCAAAAATCCCCCGTATTAGCGCAAACAACCAAACAGACGCCTGTATTACCTCAAGGAGCAAAACCAGTACTCTTATCAACCCAAGATCTATGTTTTGCCTATGATAACAACACACAACTTTCAAACATCAACATAAGCTGTTATTCGGGCGAATTTATTGGCTTAATTGGCGCTAATGGAGCAGGGAAAAGCACACTTCTTAAACTATTACTTGGTTTACTGTCGGCAAATAAAGGTAGTGTTGAAGTTAACGGACAAACACTCAAAAAGCTAAAGCGACGAGAAATAGCCAAGCAAATTGCATTTGTGCCACAATCCATTGATCTGCCCTTTGCATTTACTGTTGAAGAAATTGTGATGATGGGCAGAAATCCTTATTTAGGGCCTTTTCAGCTTGCAACAAACAATGACCAAAGCATTGTAAAAGAAGTACTAAGTATTACAGATACAGTGCATCTACAAGATCGTAAAGTGAACCAGCTATCAGGTGGTGAAAAACAACGCGTCATTATTGCCCGTGCTTTGGCGCAACAATGTGAATGTATCTTGTTGGATGAGCCTATCGCAAGTTTAGATATCTGCCATCAGTTTGAAACCCTAGACTTGATCCAGTCATTAACCCTGCAGGGTAAACTAGCAATCACAGCCATCCATGATCTCAACTTAGCCGCACGTTATTGCTCACGCTTAATTTTATTGGGTAAAGATCAACAAGATGATATTTGCATCGTCGCCGATGGTTCACCAGCCCACGTGCTGAGCCAAAAAAACTTAAAGGATTGCTTCAATATTAAAGCCGATATCATTCCTCAAAAGCAATCAATACAATTACACAACATAGCGCCTATTGCACGAAAGTGACTACTTTACCCTAAAGCTAGTTCTTCTAAAATGCTAAAATGAGAGTTTAAACAATTGATTTTTATAGGTAAAATATGTGCACTTGATCACAGCAACAACAATAACCATAAATTTAAAGAGCCTATTCAGTTTAAAACTCTGAATTCTTCTTTTTTTTAGTTTTTTATACTGAAAGTAAACTAAATACAATCATTAATAATTGCGAATATCATTTATGATGCATTTTCTCATACATGATCATTTTAGGATAAAAGATGAAAGTTTTAATATTAGGTTCTGGTGTAATAGGTGTAACGAGCGCTTGGTATTTAGCTAAGTCAGGCCATGATGTAACAGTGGTTGACAGGCAGTCAAGTGTTGCAAATGAAACAAGTTTTGCCAATGCAGGTCAAATATCTCCTGGATATTCAGCACCTTGGGCAGCGCCAGGCATTCCAGTTAAAGCAATGAAATGGTTGATGCAAGAACTTGCTCCACTAAAAATCAGTATTAAAGATCTCGATACCGAGACATTAAGTTGGATGACTAAAATGATCGCCAATTGCAATACTAAAGATTACCACATCAATAAATCTAGAATGATGAGAGTAGCCGAATACAGCCGCGACTGTTTACGTACACTGAGAAAAGAAATTGATATAGAATATGACCATCGTACAAAAGGCACATTACAAGTATTCCGTACCGCTAGCCAAGTAAAAAGCTCTAAAAAAGATATTGAAGTACTCGCTGAATGTGGCGTTGAACATAAAATACTGACAGCGGATGATTGCTTAGCCTACGAACCAGCACTTAAACATACTATCCACAAAATTGTTGGTGGTATTCAACTGCCTAATGATGAAACAGGTGATTGCCACAAATTTGTTACTGAATTAGCGAAAAAGTGTGAACAATTAGGTGTTAAGTTTGTCATGGATACTAAGATTGAAAAAATCAATAAACAAGGCGATCAAATCACCAGTGTTTCAACCAGTAAAGGTGAAATGACAGCAGATGCATATTTAATGGCTCTGGGGTCATACTCAACACATATGCTGGCAAATGTAGGTATAAGAGTGCCTGTTTATCCGATTAAAGGGTATTCATTGAGCCTGCCGATAGAAGATTACTCTGCAGCACCTGAATCAACTATCATGGATGAAACTTATAAAGTAGCGATCACACGTTTGGGTGAACGTATTCGTGTAGGTGGCACAGCTGAAATCACTTCTTATAACTTAGCATTATTAGAAAAGCGTCGTAAAAATATCGAGTTTTCTATAGCGGATTTATTTCCTCATGCCGGTGATTTACAAAAAGGCGAATTCTGGACGGGCTTAAGACCGATGACACCAGATGGCACACCAATTTTAGGTAAAACAAAGATTGATAACTTATTCTTGAACACAGGTCACGGCACTTTAGGCTGGACAATGTCAGTCGGTTCAGCGAAATTTGTGAGTGATGTTATCAATAGTCAAACGCCGGATATTGATAGTGAAGGTTTATCAGTAGATCGTTACGCACGTTAGGAGAAATCATGGCTAGATCAGCAACAGCAGTTATTAAATTAAGTGCGATTAAACAAAATTATTTATATGCAAAATCGCTTGCTGCTCCAGCTAAAGCGATTGCAACAATCAAAGCTAATGCATACGGACACGGCGCGATTGAAGTAGCCAATGCGTTAGCCGATGTTGCCGATGCATTTGGTGTCGCCTGTATTGAAGAAGCCAAAGAATTACGTGATGCAGGGATTAAAAAACCTATTTTATTGCTCGAAGGTTTCTTTACCGCTGATGAACTCAGCTACATCAGTGAAAATAACATCTGGTGCGCAATACATCATCAGTATCAGTTAGATGCCTTAAAACAAGCAACACTTAGCCAGCCGATTAACGCTTGGTTAAAAATGGACTCTGGTATGCATCGCTTAGGCTTTTTACCTGAAGAGTATGCAGATGCTTTTCAACAATTAGCAGCCATGAGTCAAGTGAATAATATTGTCCATATGAGTCACTTTTCATCGGCGGATGATTTAACGTCATCACTAACTGAGCAACAAACTAAATTATTTATAGAGACAATTGGTGATTTACCCGGAGAAGTCAGTATCGCTAATTCACCGGCAGTGTTGAGAAAAGCTATCCCCAACAGAAGCCAATGGGTACGTCCTGGTATTGTTATTTATGGCGCATCACCTATTGATGAAAGTAAGTTAGAAAAGCCATTAGCACCAGCAATGACTTTTCAAGCAAAAGTGATCTCGGAGCGTACCATCAGTAAAGACGAAAGCGTCGGTTATAACGCCCTGTGGACAGCGGATAAAACAACTAAAATAGGCACAGTGTCAATTGGTTATGCAGATGGTTACCCCAGACATGCTAAAACTGGAACGCCGGTATTAATCAATGGTAAACAAAGCCAAATATTAGGCCGAGTTTCTATGGATATGTTGATGGTAGACTTATCAATGTTTGAGCAAGAAAGCTGTATTGGGTTTGATGTCGAACTTTGGGGTGAGAACATTACCGTAAATCAAGTTGCAGAATGTGCAGATACCATCTCCTACACCTTATTTTGCGGTCTAACCCGTCGAGTCAGTAAGTCATATATCGATTAATAGTGGCCATTATTTAACTTCAATAGTTACTTAAAAGCGGCTATTTTTTAAGATTAATTATAACTTATCAACACCTATTTGATTACCATCATACGCCGTCAAATAGGTGTCATTAAAAACAAAACAACCGCTAACTCGTAAACTCCTCTATTCTCAAATTATTTTAAAAATTTGATTTACAAAGACTTAATTTATAGTTAATTAATATTTAACGTAGCAGCCCTTATCCAACAAACTTCAAATATCAATTCACAGCCTATTCGTCTAAAGCAAGTAAGCCGTCGATAAAACCAAATCCATGTTAATAATGATCAAACTGACTCGACGAGCGAAGGCGAGCTAAAAACCACACAAACTCACCACACTAAAGCATACGCTAGCATCCCCACGTAGAGATGTGGAACCATAATACGACAAAAAATAATGCCCACACTGCCACAATAAATTATTACTCAATGTATCTATAACATTGCCACTCTAAAGTTTTCCTAAGTCATCGATTCCTTGTAGCAAAAAAATAGGACGTTTGGCTTAAGTTCATTTAGCACATGAATGTGCAGTATGAACCAGTACCTTGTAAAAGGAGTTTATTGCTTGGATCTGAAAATACATTGGTGTCAGTCTCTTTGCCGCCTTTATCTTCTGATAAGAGAAAGACGTGTCGCCGACAAGGCGAAAACACTGTTAATAGAAGCCAAGCTGCCTCGACGAGCTAAAACCCAAAGCAAACTCATACAAAAAATAATACCCTAACTGCCGTAATAAAAAATCACTCAATGTGACTACAACATGCCCGCCGTAAAGTTTTCCCAAATCATCAATGGCTTTTAGCAAAGCCAAACAGGATGTTTGGATTAGGCTCGTTTGGCACATGGATGTGCCGCAAGAGCCGGTGCGCTATAAAAGCCATTTATTATTTAGAGCAGAAAACGATCCGGTGTCAGTTTCTTTGCCTACTTTCTTTTCTGACAAAAGAAAGTAGGGTCGCCGCAAGGGCGAAATCAACGTTAACAATCATCAAACTGCTACGACGAGCGCAGACGAGCTCCAACTAGTCCCCGTCCCCATGAAAACTTTACATCCCCCCTTGTAAATTTTACTAAAAATATTCATACAAACATTAGAAACAAAAAATAAAACAAACAAAATCAATAACTTAAAAACTGGCACAACTCTAGCAATACTCTTACTATAAACATCATTTAACAAACTAAAAATAAAAAGGAGAATCATATGTTAGGTTGGGCATTTACTTTTTTTATCGTCGCTATCATTGCAGGTGTTTTGGGTTTTGCGGGTATAGCAGGTGCAGCAGCTGGGGTTGCTAAAATAATATTCTTTGTATTTATCGTGTTATTGGTCATCTCTTTAATAGCAAATGCATTAAGAGGACGAACACCAAAACTTTAAATCGGCACTTAAACTTATATAACGCCATTTATTCAGCAGGCATGTATTACAAATAAGTAATAAGTAACAATTTAGATTAGTAAACAGCATATTAAACATTTTATTATTAACGGAGAAGCACTATGAACTTCAACAAAAAGAAATCACTATTAATGTTAACGCTAGCAGCGACTTTAGGCTTAGCAGCATGTAGCGAAAATAACGAGAAAACTGCTGGAGAGCATCTTGATGAAACCACTGAAGAAGCAAAAAGCATGGCAGAAACAACCGGTGACAATATCAGCTCAATCGTATCAGATAGTAAAGATGCTGCAAATGACGCAGGCGATACAATAGAAGATGCAGCAACTGACACTGGTAATGCCATTGAAGATACTTGTGAAGACGTTAAAAATGAATTGGGTGCAAAAGATACAGATTGTTAATCCTTTGATTAGATATACGAATAAATATAACGGCTCGCATAAAGTTAGTATCTAATGTGTCAAGGATAAAGAGTTCAAATATTATATAAAATAAGGCGACTTTAATCTGCTAGCCTAAACATACAAGCGCATATTGTACTCGCAAAAGAACAATATGCGTTTTTCGCTATCAGCTATTCAAGCAAATGTTACTGGCAATTATCAGCACATGAAAAGGTTAATAGGTGATGTATTCCATTCGAAGTCACCCAGTTGAATTTACTCTGTTTTTTATGCACTCATTCTAGAAGCTAATAGCTCTTCAACAGATTCTAAGGTTGATATTTTGGCTATTTCTAATACATTAAAAACAAGCCAACAATGGGGATCATGTTCGTACCAGCGTAACCGAGAACAATTTAATCGGAAATCAAATGCTTTTTCTATTGTCATCAGGCTTGGTTGACTTTGTTTTACCAACTCAATGATATCATTAAGAATAGGCTCTCTAACCTCTTGTTTCATTCCTTTAAACTTATCTAGATTTGTCCCTAACTTGGGACGTTTATCATACCAGCGATTCATAAGTTAGCCTTAACATTCAGGTTTAAAATATGCATAAAGAGTTAGTAAATTTACATAAAAGTCAAAAATTAACCCTAATTAAATACTATTATCAACTAATGTAAACCTTTTGTTAGATTTTATTCAACAAAAGGAGGCATTAAAGGCTATTTCCTCCTTTTAAATTCTCTTTTTACTCTTTATTAATACGCCTGAGATATGCAATAAAGCACTATAAATATTTAAACGACCCTAGTTGGAAACTTATAACTTAAAGATAAAAATCATAATTCATGGCACCACAAAAACCCTATCACCGAGATGAGTTTAGTGCTTAATAAACGAACTATTTTTTAAGTAAAGAATGAAAATTTTCTCTATTCATTGGCTTACCAAGCAAATACCCCTGCCCGAAATCACAGTGGTGCTTATGTAGATAAGTTAATTGATCTTGTGTTTCAATTCCTTCTGCAACAACTTTAATGCCAAGTCGATTTGCCATCGTCAAAATAGTTTCAATTAATATTTCAGATGCGCTATCGATACCAATATTTTTAATAAAGCTTCTATCTATCTTAATTTGATCAATTGGAAAGTTAATCAAATAATTTAAGGATGAGTAACCCGTACCGAAATCATCAATAGCGACTTTAATCCCCATTTTTTTACATTGATTGAGAATAGTAAGTACTTTTTCGGAATCTTCTGTCAAAAGACGCTCGGTGATCTCAATAGTAAGGCTCACTGATTTACTGATCTCTTTGATCGCTGCAAGCCAATTCTGTAGTGCATTATCTTTAGTATGAAATAACCTTGGCGATACATTAATGGACAATTCAATAGCCGTGTTCATTTCTATTAAGTACTTGCTAGATTCCTCTAACATAAATAAATCAATTTGGTTAATTAATCCGGTCTCTTCCGCCAAACTGATAAATTCAATAGGAGCAATAAAATCACCATTTTCCTGTTGCCATCTAGCCAATGTTTCGCATTTTCTAATTTGTTTGGTGTTTAGCTCTATAATGGGTTGAAAATAAGGTTGTATCTCCTTTGTTTTAAGCGCCGTGATCAACTTATTGCGAAGCTGATGGCGGTACTCTGATTTTTGTTGCATCTCTTGGGTATAGAATTGGTATCCATTTCTGCCGTTTGCTTTTACCTCATACATCGCCTGATCTGCTTTTTTTAATAATTCATCTGCATTGTTTGCATCGTCAGGGTATATTGCAATGCCGATACTGGCACTCAAATGAACATCAGCATTGCTCAGTTGATAGGGCTCCTGCATTTTTTGGGAAATTTTATCAGCGACCGTAAGCGCATGTTTGTAATGTTCAACATCATTGAGAATAAGTGCAAACTCATCGCCGCTTATGCGTGAAACCGTATCAGATGATCTAATGAGTTTTTTTAATCGAGTAGCAGATTCAATCAAAACCAAATCACCAGCATGATGTCCGAGATTATCATTGATGGGTTTAAAACGATCTAAGTCGATAAATAAAATCGCGATTCTTTTTTTACTGCGAAAGGCACTTTCTATTGCGAGCTCCAACCGGTCTTGGTAAGTGCGGCGATTAGGTAGGTGAGTCAAGCTATCGTGAGAAGCTTGATATTCAATAATTTTTACGTTTAATATTTTTTCAGTTATATCCTGAATAGTCCCAGTTACACAAGATGAGCTGTCGGTTGCTTTTCCATCTGAGACTATTTTAAGCCACATTGATTTATTATTTTTTGTAGTAAATTCTATTTTAATAGAAAAGGCTTTAGGTACTTTTGGTCCGGTTTTTATTTTTGTTTCCCATAAGCGGTAATCTTCAGCTGAAATATATTGTTTTAGATCGCCTAACGTAGCAGGTAAAAATGTTTGGGGCTCACCTATTACTAAAGAAGATTGCTCAGACCATTTTATAAAATTCAATTTATTATCCAGTTCCCAACCACCAATTTTAGCAACTCGTCCAACTGACTCTAATAACCTTTTGTCATCTTTTAACTTTAGCTCTAACATTTTTTGTTTCGATGTTTGTTTAAATCTGAACCAGATAAACAAACTAAATATAAATGCGCTGACAATAAAATAAAAACGCAATAAATAGATGTTAGTAGGTAACTCATTGTCGACTAATACGGGAGTCGCAGCTATGTGCCAAGAATGCCCGCCTACTGCAATCCTTGATGATGCTAACTTCTTCTGTGTATCAAAAACAGCCGATTTTCCGAAGAAAACAGGTCCCGCTTCACCTTGTAAATCGTAACTTCTAATCGCAATGTTTAAATGATGACGAGTGCTTTCCTTTTCTATAAATTTAAATAATAGAGCTGCATCAATCGGCGCTGAAATAATCCCCCATAATGTCCCGCCAGGTAAGAAAACGGGAGCTCGACCAATGAAGGCTTTGCCTCCCTGTACCAAGTTAACGGGACCAATCATCTGAACCTGTCCGGTATTCACTAATTGTTCAACCATTTCTATTTGATCTGGGGTATTTTTATAATTTAGCCCCATTGCCTTTTCATTTCCTTTAAGCGGAAAAACATAATTAATGACCAAATCTTTTGCAGCTGCAAAGCTTATTAGCATCGGATCTTTTTGAAAGAGGGGTTGCGCATAACGAGCAAAGTCTTCATTGGTGAGTTCCGGGGTGGCAGATATGTAAGAGGCAAAACCAGTCAACAGAGATAGGTTATTCTGTAACTCCCCTTGTAGCTTTGCACTGATAGTATTAATCACCTGGGTCGCATTCTCTTTCACGGCCCGCTTTTCCTCTTTAATAAATATGGCTTCAAATTGCATTTCAAAAAGCACGATCAACAATATGACCGCTAACAGGGTTAATATTTTAAGCTCGCGAGTCCAAAGAAAAAAGATAACAAAAAGCAGTATGATAATACTGAGTAGATAAAAAATAAAGCTATCTAAAAATGGGGTAACCTCTTCTTGTTGAACACTAAAATGGCTATCATTTAAATCTGAACGGATCAGTCCTAAGGAACGAATTCGTTCATTCATATTAAACCAACGTTCTTTATTAATATCTCCTAATGGCTTTTCAGCATAATTAAGTAGTTGATCGATATGTTCAGCGAAGAAGAGGTTATATTGATAAATATCATTGTATTTGACTAAATAGCGGGGAAACTCATTAGCTATCCGTTTTGCAACTTCTTCTTTATGCTCAATGGCATAACGCCACCCTTTCATGCTCGCTTTGGTAAATTTATTCACAATATCAGGATGACTATTTGCATATTCAAATGAGGTGTACAAAGAGTCGCCATAGAAGTCTAACCCTAAATCTTCTGGTTTAACTTTATTAAGTTTGACCGCTTTCTCTTTTGCTGAGAATTCAGCGGAAATTGCATAGGTAACAATCGCATCTGCTTCATTGTTTAATAGTGTATCGATGGTAACGGGTTGATCAACAAATTTTATTTTTGTGAAATCATATCCATGAGAGCGAAACAGCGCCGCTATTTCAGCTTTAGCAAAATCTGATTCAGTAACGGCAATACGTAATTGAGAGAGCTTCCTGAGACTACTAATATCGATATGTTGTAGCGAAAGAATGGCCGTCGGGCTATGTTGAAACAGTGAAGCCAGAATAACTGGATTAAGGTCATTATCTTTAACCAGTAGAATATCTAAACCACCAATTGCAAATTGCGCCTGGCCTTGTTTAATCTCATCACTTGGCGTGATGATACTTTTATCTGCCTTTACAGAAGCACGTATCTCGACATCAATCCCAGCTTCTTCATAAAAACCTTGCCATTTAGCCGCATAATATCCAGCAAACTGAAATTGATGCTCCCATTTTAACTGTAAAACCACTTTTTCTTCCGCGATAAGAGGAGAGGAAAAAACCAGTAATAAACAACAAGTAAATAGTTTGCGAAGCATTTATAAATGTCTCTTTTATGAAAGAATTTCTCGTACGGAAATTATTGAATACGTTTATTTTAGAAAGGTATCTTGGATAAGGTATTTTAAACATCAATAGATACATTGCCATCATTTTTAGTGGCAAGAATAATAATGTTGATAGTTAAAGTCGGGATCACTTGTTCATATCCCCCTATTAGCACAGCCTTGAAGAGCCCCATCAAAAAAGGTATCCGATAGGGAAAGTCACCTATTTGTATCAATACTTAATGAATAACTGCTGATAGTGCAGGTGACACTTTAGATAAGCGAAGATAAAATAATTTTTCATTCTTCGCGTGTTATCCCCCAGCTATACCAGCAACAAAGTTCAACAATTTCAGCTATGTTCTGGCACTACTTCAATTGCAGTCTACACTAAAAGAAATTTTTTAGGATAAGGACTATCAATGCTCATCAAACACAAGTTAATACTCAACACACTCATTGTAATGGTTAGCATGATTGCCATGCTGTCATTAGTAATTTTTACATCGGAGTCCTTAGAAAAAAATGTTTCTATGGCGCAAGATATAGGAAAAATAGAGGCTGATATTTTACAGTTAAGACGTAATGAGAAAGATTTTTTAGCACGTAAAGACTTAAAATATGTTGATAGCTTTAATAAAAGAATGAAAATATTAGCGTACGATCTTAACCACTTAACTGCTAATTTAGAAACCATCGATATAGACCAAAATGGTCCAATCAACTTAAAAGCGATTCTAAACGACTATCAATCAACATTTACAGCCATTGTGAATTTACAACAAAAAATAGGCTTAACGCCCAAGACAGGTTTGTATGGCGAATTGCGAGGATCAGTACACGATGTAGAAACGGCATTAGGTAACGATCATTTCGAAGCGATGAGTATGATGTTGAGCTTACGACGTAATGAAAAAGACTTTATGTTACGCCTTGATGAAAAATATGTAGCAACATTTCAAAGCAATTACGATAAGTTTATGTTGATCCTTGAAAGGGACTATTTTGAACAAGAAAAGCGAACAGCCATAGTCAGTGCAATGGCCGCTTATAAAACCGCATTTTTCAACCTCGTTAAAGAACAAAAAATATTAGGGCTAGACTCGCAAACAGGTTTACAAAAAGAGATGCGTTCAACCATCCATCAAGTTGATCAATATTTATCCTCATTAATCGTTGAAATGCAGGAAGCCACGCAAGATTATAAATCCTTTATTAAACAACTAACTTATATTGTCTTTATTATTTCTATCTTGATGGCAACAGGTATTGCTTGGTTTATTACTCGCAGTATTACTTCTAGTCTCTCACGGATTAAAAAATCGATGGTAGAAGTGGCAGACACTAATAACCTGACTATTTTAATTGAGTCAAAAAACAAAGATGAACTATCTGAGATGGCGGACGCTTTTAACCATATGATCAGTAATTTTCATCGTTTGGTTTTATCGGTAAAACGATCAGCTGATAGTGTTGATCAAGCCTCTGACTCATTAACTAACAATATTCACCAAACAAACAGTGGTGTTGATTCACAGATGCAGGAAACTGACATGGTATCTACCGCTGTGACTGAAATGGTGGCCACCATAGAGGAGATTGCAAGCAATACCAATAATGCTGCAGATAAAGCACAACAAACTAACCATAACGCGAATAAAGGTAAACAAGGGGTAGACACTACAATCACTCAAATATCAGTGTTAAGTGATAAGTTAATAGAGTCTGAGTTAGTGGTCAATCAATTAGCAGAAGACAGCGTAACCATTGGCGGCGTGATAGATGTTATCCGTGGGATTGCGGAGCAAACTAACTTACTGGCACTCAATGCAGCGATTGAAGCGGCAAGAGCGGGTGAACAAGGTAGAGGCTTTGCCGTGGTGGCTGACGAAGTGCGTACCTTGGCCAGTCGAACGCAAGAGTCGACTAAAAAAATTGAAAGTATGATAACCGTACTGCAAAGTCGTACCAGCAATATTGTGTCGCTCATGACAGAATGTCGCGCAGAAGGAAAAGAAAGTAGCCATCAAGCAGGACAAGCGGGCCAACTTTTAGAGCAGATAACCGAAGACGTACTAAGTATCATGGATATGAACGCCGCAATAGCAGCCGCTATTCAAGAGCAAAGTGCCGTCGCTAATGAAGTAAATCGTCATGTTGTCTCTATTCGGGATATTACAGATTTAACCAGTGAGTCATGTAAAGAAAATACCCAAATGAGTGATGGGTTAGCGCAACAAGCACGTGAATTAAAAAGTGAAATAGACAGATTTATTGTTTAACTTCTCATGATAAGCGGGTATCTCTACCCGCTTCTTAATCTACCAATCAATCTATATTTTAAGCCGATTATCAAAATAATTAATTTTCTACTTTAGAGACTGAACGAACGTGAAAACTTAATTATAAAGATCGATATAAAAAGGCTTAACTGACTATAAAATATGGCAATAAAGGTATCTGCGCAGCTGTATTTTTAATCCAAATAATTTGTCAGAGTTATACTTCCCGTTATGGTTGAAAGCTAAGCGCTAATTCAACAGAGGAAAAAGGACAGGCTTGCTTACAACGCCCGCAGCCATCACAAGATGACTCAAGGAGTATTGGCTTACTATTTTCAGTAATAGAAATTGCTCCACTTGGGCATTTCTCAACGCATAAATCACAATATCCATTGTACCTATTTTGACAATAATTCGAGTACGTAGGACGCAATAAAGTATCTTTCACCTTATTACTCAAGGCTCCTGTTTTACAAGCATTTTCACACTCGCCACATTGGCTACAATATCCATAGTTTAAGGACAACTGTGCATGCTTGTTTTCGATAAGGATGATTTGCTCGGGACATACCAATGCACAATCACCACAGCCAGTACACATTGATTGAAATTCAGCTTCATTTAGAGCACTTGGCGGACGTGGAACAGTGCGGCTAGAGATTTTAGGCTCTTCTGCAAGGCGGGGAATGAACGCCCTAAGTAGGCTTCTTCGGCTTATTGTATTATACGCTAAATAAGCCTTATAGTAGCGTTCATCTTTTTCAGGCATAGCGGTAAAGTGGCCATTTAGGTGCTGTAATGTCAAGCTCTTGTTGTAAACTTTGACACCATCTTCGGGCTATTTGCGCAAGCAATTGGTAGCTTTTACTTTCTGCATGTTGCTCAAATAAATCAAAGTAACGATAACACCAAGGAAATAAATGTTCCCGTAAAAGCGTTTTTACCTCTTCGATATCCTTATTATTTTCAACCAATTGACTCATTGCCATCAGTATTAAACCTATTTGATCTTCAGGCTCTCGCATTCCAGTATCAAGGGTAATACCTTGTTTAACTAAGAATGCTCTGTAACGTAATGTTGAATCCCCAAAAATCACCTCTTCTTTATCAAGATAAACCGATCCCCAAGGTGGAGCATGCATCACTTCTCTCCCCTCGAACAACGAGATAACATCAATATTACTTAATGGGAAAATTGCCACCATAACAGTCGTTGACGTGATTGTATTTGCATGATTTATTGATGTGCAAAAGATATATTTCCTCTCAACTAATTTGAAGTAAGAAGACGAAAGAAAAAGCCCGCTGGTAAAACCGATGGACCTTTACCTATACTTGAATACTAATTTGGAATATCAATGCCTTCAGCAATAGGCAATATTAGCCGTGAAGCATTTATTACATCATGCAAAATTACTTGATTAGCTACCATAGTTTCGGATGTTGTTTCATTAGAAGCTCCGGTATTAAGGTTACGAGCAAACTTAGGAAAGTTTGAAGACGTTACTTGTAATCGGATTCTATGTCCAACAGGGAAAACAGTACCTGTATCACCAAGGTTAATACTATATTTATAGGTTTTATTTGGCTCAATCAACGATGGTTGGCTTTTTGAACCATTACGAAGACTTGCTCTTACAGCACCATCAAGTATGTTGTGAGTAGAGCCGTCTGGTCTAACATCAACCAACTTAGCCATGAAATCAGTATTCATTGCACTAGATTTTGCAAATAATTCAACCGATACCGGCCCGATAACAACCAATGGCTCAATAAGTGGTGCAGAAGTATAAACCAAAACATCATCTCGTATTTCTACTTCAGCTTGCTCAACCGCGCCCGATTTTGGCCCACCGGTAAGGTCTGTACCACAACATAAATTTCCTCCCATTGTTGGTACTGGGTTTAATGGGTCATAACTAAATAAATCAGCGGCGAAACTAGCCGTGTCAACAGCTTCACTAGTAGAAATGTCTGCATTACGATTTTCGCCAAATAGGCTTAACCCACCACTTCCCGCACGATCATTTGCATTACCATCGCTGTTTAAATAAAAGGAGCGGTATTCGGTATTCGCCAATGGGTAGTCAGGAGCCTCAATAACAAAGTTACTGCCTTGTTGTCCTGCATCTGGCGGTACCATTACGGTTAATGTTACGTTTGGTTGTTCATCATAACCATTTTCAATACTCTTGAGATAACGGTCAAAGTAGTCCATATCATAAGGTCTAGTAACAGTGGGAGCCAGAGCACTTAAAATTGTATCAATGCCAAAAGAGGGGGTTGAATGGTCAGTTGAATGGCCAAATATGCCGATCAATAACTTAGTTTCATCTCTTGCTTCGATAGAGCCAGCACGGCTTTTCATCGAGTTATAACTCGCCACAGTACCATCGGCAAAAATGTCGTACCAAGCACCAAGAATTAGAACAGGAAAATTAACTTGTTCTATATTGGCACCAACATCTATTTCTTGCCAGAATTCATCATAGTCAGGGTGCTCAAGCCATGTTTGATAGGTGTTATGAAATTCATCAAATTCAGTAAAAGAGGTTAACGGTAGTTGCCAAACCCAATCACTCCACATTTTAGTAAAGGCTAATGTCTGACGGTCAGCTACCATTTGTGTAATAATTTCTTCTGAGGTACCCTTTGCCGTCTCTTGACGAATTATTTCATCTGTAGTAAAAGCAGCTTCAAGCCAACTGATATTGAAACTGTGATGAGGTATCCCCTGATCGTATACCCATTCTCGATGATAATCTTCAGCTGTAATAGCGATAGAAGCCGCTTTTAATGATGGCGGAGCAGAAATAGTCGTTTGCCAAGTAGTCACCCCTAAATAGGAGCCTCCTTTTATGCCGACATTACCATTAGACCATTCTTGACCAGCTGCCCATTCAACGGAATCATAACCATCATTTTTTTCTTGACGCAGAACATCAACCTCTCCATCTGAGGTATAAGTTCCTCGCACACTTTGTATAATAAAGGCGTAACCACTTTGGGCAAATAATGTACCGTCCGTCAAAGTTAAATCGTTTTCTAGAAAACACTCTTGACCGTAACCACTTCTTGAGTAAGGCGAGCGAGTTATAATTGTAGGGTATTGCTGGCTAGTATCTTCATCTGGCCGATAAACAAAACCGGTTGTTAATATGCCGTCTCGCATGGGAATACTTAATTCTTCACAAGTAATGCCGGGGTAGGCATCAGAACGAATTAATTGTGAGTTTGTATCATCTATTGGTGTAGTAGGTTCGTTATTATCATTATTACACCCCACCAAAGTTAAACTAATTCCTATACAAATAGAAAAATTTGCTAATGTTTTATTGTACAGCATGTGCAAAGTACCTCTCATTGTTATATTAATTGTGTTTTCTATTCTAATTAATACAGAAAACCCAAATTCTCAGCAATAACCCAAAACGACAATATTTGTCGCATGCATGAAAATTGGCTACTTTTATTTGAACAAAACAACTAAAGGTAATTTTGAAAAAGTACAATAAAAAGCGATATGCTCTAAAAGCATAGTGCTTAGAAATAATGAAATATCACGATGAAAATTTAGCTAGAAAGATGGTATTTGGATGTTAGTTGCATATGCAGCGTAAACATATTTTTTGAGGTAAGCTTAGTTTTAGTGAAAATTAATGCGGATATGCAAAAGCTGAACAAGCGATAATATTATGATCTACCTACAATACGATATAGCGAACTCAAATTTTGAATACCAACCATTTCTACTATAGTTGAGCGAGAAAGTTCTTTATCTTTCATGAGCTCAATTGCTTTATTTTTTCTTTCATAGTTAAGAATATTTTGGAAACTTTGATCTTTTTCTTTTAATCTTCTTTGCAAGGTTCTAGTGCTCAAACATAGCGTGTGGGCTATATCATGAATTGAAAGATTGGTTTGATGCATCGAATGCTTAACAATTTCATGCACATTGAAAGTAATATCTGGTTTCAGTACTAATTCTTGAATGACTGAACTATCAGTTAATAAGTTACTCAGTACAGAATTAGTGGTGATAAAAGAAGTATGCAGTGGATCAGTTTGAAAAATTATCACTTGGTTTTTATCTGAATTATAAATAACTTGGCAATTAGGAATAGACTCTAATAGTTGATTTTTATTATCTCTACTAAAAGTTATAGCTAAGTGAAAAGCGGCTTCAGGCAGTATAGCTTTAAGAGTCCCCATCATTGAGGAGAAATAAAATGCTATCTCGCATTCAATCATATTTCTACTATTTATATACGGTATTGGTATTTCAATGACTACTTTTTTACTATTAGAGTAAGTAATACTTAAAGCACCCATTGGATTGGAAAGGTTGGATCTTAGTAAAAGTTCTTCAATGCCCGAAGATGCCATTAGCCAAATAAAAAAATTGTTAGCGTAGTCTTTATGTACGGTTAATCCACTTGAAACTGCCAACTCTGGCATATCTTGATATATTTCGAAACTTTTTTTGGCTATCTTATCGACTATAAAGTCTGGGACTAATAAAAAATCATTTACAGAGTTTTCAATTATTGCACGTTTCAAAAAATCGGGTTGTTCTGCACTCACTTTTTCAAACAAATCAATATAATATCGAAGAAGTAGTGGTGTGCTTTTAGATGTAGTCATAGAAATATAAATACCGATTAATAATATAATATAAACACTATCAAACACTTTATTTCTGTCAAGCACCTAAAGCGACAACTTTTGGCGCAATGGGTTGACATTGAAGTCTGTGCATTACATTTTTTATATCTTTTATCCGGCTGATTGACCTTATCTTTAAGAATTTTTTGTAGCATCAATTAACGTTTAGAAGCAATAAAATAATGGTAGTCAAGAAACTAGCGACAGTAAATACAGTGCTTCGATGCTAGGTGTCATTGCATTATTGATTTATTGTTTGTGGACGATCCCTTATATTGAAGTTTCGGGTAAATGAATATTTAGCACTATATTCACACTTCTGGGATATCAATTTTACTATCGAGGTGCGAAAAAGCAGTTTATTAAAGTTTTACGACGTTAAGTATTTACTATAAATTGATATGGCTTGAAACAATAGAATATAAAATCAGCGCTCAAACTACCACTCAACACAAAAATTATGAGCTGTTACTTTATTACCTATCGCTTCTAGCTTTATGATGTCAATTAGCAATATGCTCTCTGAACCCTTATATGTTTCTATTTTAAGTCTTTCTTTTCGCTCAATAATATCTATTGAATATGGCACTCCTTTGTATTCTTGATTGTTGTAGGTCGTAACCTTTATTAGGCTACGACGCATACATACAATTTCAAAATAATCATGAGCGTCACAAGATATGTGACTTGTCATTGTTCACCTCTCTAATAAAAAATTACAATTGAATAATACTATAACCTTGCTCTAATATATTCAGTTGAACCTCTGGGTTAGCTATTTCACTATGGCAAAAATCACAACGGCTCTGAGATATATTATCAATGGAGATACCTAAACTAGCTAAATAACTTTCTGCATATTGTTTCACGTTATTAATGTTTTCATCATTGACTAACACATCAAAATGAACGTATTCCCCTGAATCTGTATGCACATGAGTATCATATATATGGATATTCATCATTTCCTCCTACTAATTTATTGGCTTTTACCGGGTAAACTTAAATCACCAGAGGCGATATCAAAAACATCGGTTACACAAAGTAAAGGCGCATGTACTTGTTGATTGATTCTTAGGCCTGCAGTGACGCCGTCAAACGAAAAGCTTTCATTAAAACCAATTGCTGAAAGCGGTACTCTCACTAATACTTCTGATTTTTCTAATGTAAAATCGAATCCAGGACTATCGATAAATAGAGGCAAATTTGGCCATGTTGCAGGAAGAATAGGTGAGGTTCCTTTTTCGATATCTTTTACTTTTAAAGCCCCTTCTCCACAGGCATTATCAGGTACTAAAACAACCCAATGACTATGCCATTTATCACCATCATTGGTTTTATTACCATCGTTATCTTCATCATATAAAGGTGTATCGTCAAAGTCAGGATGAACGGTTAAAGCTAGCGCTAAGATCCCTTGGTCGGCTTGAAAACCAACAGCAGAACTATTTAAGGATGTGGGCCAAACATAACTAAATACGTTGGCACCTGCTAATTTTCTATTTGCTTGTGGTTGTTTTGTACCTACTTTCCCTGTTACGGCTTGTTGAAATACTAAGTGCGAGCCTTCAGTTGTGACTTTGGTATGAATAATATCAAATTCTGTTGCAACGTCAGGTGATTTAGGTGCTTGTATATGGCCATGACTTTTGTTGTGTGCATAGGCATTACTTGTTAATAGTGAGGCGCTTAATGCTGAAATAATAAATAAATTCGTGTTTTTCATGAGTATCCTCCAAAGATCCAAATAAATATGGTTTCGCATCGAAACTATATTTATTTGTACACAGTGAAACTTTACTTGTCAAGTATGTTTTGACTCGATACTATATAAAAATGAATGATGACTTATTTAATTTAATTGAACGCATAGCAAACTTACTGCGGCAAGAAACTCGCTTTGAAGGGCAAAGCTTGGGCTTACAGCCTATACAACAGGAAGCTTTGTATTACCTATCAACTTGTAATAAATATTCGGACACCACACTAGCGGTCACCGATTTTTTAGGGTTGACTAAAGGGACAGTTTCACAATCTTTAAAAATATTAGAAAGTAAAGCATTGATTATTAGAGAAAAGGATAGCAATGATAAACGCATCACTCATTTAAAAGTGACAGAAAAAGGTAAGGCTTTTTTATCTACGACCTGCCCACCTAAGAAGTTTACAGAGTCTGTTAATGAACTGACAAACGAACAACAAAATGAAACTGCAAAATTCTTGTCTGAGATATTGAAAAACTACCAAAAGTCCACTGGACGAACAGCATTTGGTGTTTGTATAAATTGCAAATTTAATCAAAGAACTTCTGAAGGCTTTTTGTGTGGGTTAACTAAAGAAACCTTAACGACAGAAGATACGACATTAATTTGTAGAGAGTTTGTTTAATACTTGGTGATAATAAATAATTCTGGGCAAGTGTTATAATAGCAGGGTTTGTAGTGGTACAGTTCTGTTTTTATAAAAACATGCTGAATCTCTCTATCTCAAAAATCACTTGTTCAGATTCTTTAACTAACCACTTAGCTTATTGCTCTCCGAAGAGTTTCTTGAGGGTTGGGTATTTGCTTGACCAAGTTAACAAACAACCACCACTTGCCCCCGATGCACCGCTGCCGCACAAACCTTTTTCGATGATAGTAACTTTTTTATTGGACGCTTGTTGTTTATGTAATATTGCAGTCCATAAACCGGTATAGCCTCCACCAGCGATCAACACGTCGGTTTCTATATTTTTCAATAAAGGAAGCGCTTCACTACGTTGTTCTTTTGCTAATGCATTTTTTAACTAATACGAGCAGTGTTTTTTTGTGGCATTCATGCTCATTGCTTAAATAGTGCTAAGTGCGAATAAGGTACTTAGTCTATAAGCCTTCTAGCGAACATTAAGTCGCGATTATTAACTCTAAGCGTCAGATTTTCAGACGTTCACTGTCATAAATAATTAACACTTAACTATTTATGACAGTGTTTTTAACGCCATTCTTACAAAGCAATAAGTAACCCGCTGAGAATTAACGCACAGCCAACGAGTCGTGCTGGGTATAGTTTTTCTTTTAGCACCACCACGGCAAGTAATAAACCAAACACAATACTGACTTGCCTTAGCGCAACCACTAAGCTCACATTGTCGGTTAATAGCATTGCATACAAAACTAAGCCATAGGTAAGCGCCATGATGAAACCAGCAATAAAAGCGGGTGTTTTTACATGCCATGATTGCTTAAATTGTTGTGCTTGCCCTGTTACTAAAAAACCTAAGCCCAGTGGTAGTGCGATTGCCCAGAACTGTATGCCCAGATAAAATATAGCAATCTCAGGCTGTTGATGGATTGTCTCTTGTGGTGAGGAAGGAGAAAAAAGTTGCGAAGAAAGCTCTGACAGCGCAAGTTTATCAATAATCGAATAACCCGCGGTGCCTACAGCAGCAATCATGGCCCACACTATGCCAATATTATAATAATTGCAGAGACTCAACTCTCGTAAGCGTGTTAATGGTACTAATAAACAACCACCAGTAATGAGCGAAAAACCTAACCATTGTACCGATGAAATAGACTGGTCTAATGAAAGTGCGATCCCCCCCACCATCAACACCGGCAACGCCCGTGCCATAGGATAAACCAATCCGATATCAGCTTTTTTATAAGCAAAGCCTAATCCTAATAAATAGATAATTTGCAACACACCACTCAAGGCTAATAACCCCCAAAACTCAGCCCTAAAGTTTTGGCTACCAGCAATGACATAAAACCAAATCAAATAAGGCGATAATAACAAGGCCATGCAAAATGCACTCATAAAGAAAAAAGCTTGCACTGAGACTTTATTGGTTTTTCCTAAGATGTTCCAGCTGGCGTGTAAAAATGCAGAAATAATAACGAGTACAATGGCCCAAACAGACATGAAACAAACCTTATATGGTAGCAACAAGGAAGGCAATGCACCGCGTAAAAGGTGCATTGAAAGCAATAAAATAGGGAAGATTAAACGGCTAGGTGAACAGTTAAGAAGGCGATTCCATTAACTCTGCAACCGACTCAATACAAATTGCATCGTGTCGCCAATATTCTAAATCGCAATCAATCAGTCGCCCCAGTTGATCATAATTGGTTCGTTCAACTAGCATGGCCGGGCTACCGGAAGTAGCGCGTAATGCTAGGGCTACCTCGCCAAACAGACAGGTGGTACTGACTCGATAGCGAGTACGTCGATAGCTTACCGAATAATGTTGCTGATACGTGGTTGTGAGTGATTGAACATAGTCATGGTCGAGCAAATTTTTGAAATACTCCGCTTTAATATAATTAACCACGTAAACAACCGGCCTTTGCTCTAAATAACGCACTCGCTCTAATTGATAAAGCTCAGTTAACATCGGCACTTGTAATAGCTTTGCTGTTTTTTTAGTGGCTAAGGTTTGTTTTGCCAGTATCAACTCTGTTAAAGCCTCACGCCCCTGCTGTTTTGCCATCTCTACAAAATTAAGCGTTAATCTTGGGTCGTATCGTAATGGCTCAGGGCAAACAAACCAGCCACGCCGATCTTCTCGATATAGTCGCGCTTCCGCTTCTAATGATCCCAGCGCTTCACGTAACGTCACTCGTGTGGTGGAAAATGCTTCAGCCATTTTACGTTCAGAGGGTAATTTTTGCCTTGCCTGCAACAAACCCGTTTCGATTTGCTCAACCAATATCTCTTTAATTTTTAAATACTGCACAGACATTCTTTCCTTTTAACGTTTACGCCATGCCTGAGTTGAACCCTCAAACAGTTTATCGAATAACAGGTGTGCCAGTTTCGCTAACATAGCCGCTATCATGATCATCACCGCCATCGCTGCTGCTGAGCCTGTTTGACCCGCATCATCCATATTTAATACTGATACTGATGCTGGAATAGTATCGGTTGAATATAAGAATACCACCGCCGATGTGGTGGTTAATGCATTAATAAACAGATAAGCTACAATATCAAAAACAGCGGGTAAACATACGGGTAATGTCACTTTCCAAAACAGTTTATATTGTGGCAGTTTTATGGAAGCTGCGCTCGCTTCTAATTCAGCCGGTAGTTGTTTCAATGCTGCAATCGCGGTCATATGCCCTACTGTATAATAATGGATCACCGTATTGAGCACTAATAATAACATTGAGCCGTATAAGAAATTGAGCGGGTTATTCACATCATTAAAAAAGAAGATATAACCTAAGCCTAACACCATACCCGGTACGGCCATTGGCAAGACACTTAACATCTGTAAAAAACGGCGCAGCGGTGTAAAAGCACGCCCTTTCTCCATACCATAAGCCCCTACAAAAATTAATACGGTACCTAACAATGCAGTCCAACTTGCCAGCTCTATTGAATTCCAAAATGGGCTCCAGCCGTAGGTGCTCATCTCTGCAAAATTGTAATTGTTAAACGATAACGCTTTGTTCCAAGGCCAAAAAGTCACTAATGATCCGTAGACAGCCATACCTAATACCACTAACACGGCAATAGAGATAATGGCGCAATAAACAAAACATAGTCGATCTCGTATTGGTTCTGGTGACGGTTGATAAGGCACCGAACGACTATCAAACAAATTTTGTTGTTTCTTCTGCACCCAGCGATCCACCACAAAGGCCAATAAAGCAGGGAGTAATAACAATAAACTAGTGACGGCGGCCATTGAAAAGTTCTGCTGTCCGATAACCTGTTTAAAAATATCCGTCGCTAATACGTTATAGCTACCACCAATCACTTTTGCGACACCAAAGTCACAGACGACTAAGGTAAAAATAACAATTAAAGTACTAATAAGCCCGTATTTTGCGGCTGGTAAAGTCACTACAAAAAAGGTTTTAAATGAACTGGTTTTTAACGCTCTGGCACTTTCATAAAGACGTGCATCAGAGGTACGTAAGGAAGTACTTAAAATCATTAAAGCATGCGGGAACGTCCAGAATATCAACCCTAATGTAATACCGATAAAACCATAAACTGAATGCCCCAATAACATCTCTTTCGCAACACCCTGTGTACCAAAAAGATAAATAAAGCTAATCGCAGGTAATAAAGACGGCGCTAAAATAGGTGCCATGCCTAACACTTTAAATACGCTTTTATACGGCATACAAGAGCGCGTTAACGCGTAGGCATAGAAGAAGGCCAATGTTCCCACAACAAACATCACCGTAAGACCTAATGTCAGGGTATTAGTTAATGAACGCCAAACAGATGCCGATTCAAAATAATCGCTAAAGTTCGCCAAACCAACAAACAGTCCATCACTGTCTAATACACTACTACGTAACATAGCCCACAAAGGTGCAACAACAAAAATAACTAATACCGTCGCTACGATGCTCAGGCTTATTAATAAAAGAAGCTGTTCTCGGCTTAATTTTTTCAAAAAATAAAACATGGACGGTTTTTGAACTGGTTTGTGAGGCTGCGGCCGTGACATTGAAATAGCATTCATCTATTCGCTCCTAAGCAGCGTTCGCTGCTTTACGGATTGGTGGGTAAGCATGTAACTGTGTGACATCAAAACCGATACGGCGAGAATCTTGTAACGATAGGTTCAGTTTTCGCGCTTCACGAATCGGTACATTGACATAGATCCTTGGTGCAGCTAAATCATCCCATAAACGACATTCAACCTGGCAGTATGCCCCCTGAAACTCAATCGATTCAATATTAACGGCAATACTATTATCCTGATTATTCAAATCGTTCGCATTTTCTAGCGCGCAGAAATATAAGCTTTCTGGACGCACGGCAAGGTCGATCATAGAACCTGACATAGTTACCCCTTTTAATGACTCAGGCACTCTTAATAAATCTTCCCCAATACGCATTAAGTTATTATCAATCATAGAAGTGGGGATAAAGTTCATCGTGCCCACAAAGTCTGCGACAAAACGACTCGCGGGCTTTTCATAGATTTCTTGCGGTGTACCAATTTGCTCAATCACGCCGTTATTCATCACTACGATACGGTCGGCCATCGCTAATGCTTCTTCCTGATCGTGCGTCACCATGACAGTGGTAATACCTAATTTTCGTTGTAACTGACAAATTTCTTCTCGAAGGTGCGTACGTACCTTTGCATCTAATGCTGATAGAGGTTCATCAAGCAGTAATAACCCCGGTGATAATGCCAATGCACGCGCCAGTGCAACACGCTGTTGCTGTCCACCTGAAAGTTGGTTCGGGTATTTATTCGCTTCACTTTGCAAACCAATCATTTTAAGCCATTCATCGACTAACTGATTACATTCAAGCGCTGAAACACCCTGATTGCTTAGACCAATCGCAATATTCTCTTGCACAGTTAAGTTGGGGAATAACGCATAAGATTGAAATACAATACCAAAATCTCGTTGCTCTGGTGGTAGATGAGTTATCTCTTTAACCGCTTGGAAAATAGATCCCGATGTCACTGGTTCTAATCCTGCGATGCCACGTAATAGTGTTGTTTTACCACAACCTGACGGCCCTAAAAAACACACAAACTCTCCTTGTTTGATGCTGAATGAGATATTTTGTAATGCAGTGAATTGCCCAAACTGTTTTACCACATTATCGATACGGAGATATGTTTGCATAATAAGAACCTACGATTGGTAAGAATATAAAAACGTTGTTCATGACAATGCGCACTCAACTGATTATCGAAGAGAACACGCAAGTACGCATAGTCATGAAAATAAGCAGGAAAATCCTGCTTACCTCAAACTAATTTAGCTTTTTGGTTCAGACTTGCTATCAAACTTGCTAGACCATTTATTCAATACTTCAGCACGCTCATCACCCATACGCGCAAAATCCATTTTTGCCATCACCTGTTTTACATTTGGGAAGTTTGTCATCACTGAGGCCACCTCTTTATGAGCAACAACCGGGTACATTTCGATGTATAACTCATTAGCATTTTTCGAGATAGACCAATCAACAACACGTTTAGCGGCATCAGAAACTTTAACTAACCCAACGGCTTCAGACTCCCAGCCAATGCCTTCTGGTGTAATGAGAGAGAGTGGTGCACCTTGCGTTTTCAACTTAGCACCACGACTCGCCATGGAAATACCGATAGCCACTTCCCCCATGCCCGCTTGTACGCATGGCTTTGATCCTGAATGTGTATAGTGGGCAATATTAGTGTCTAGTTTTTGCATGTAATTCCATGCATTGTCTTCACCCATATTCTGCAACCATGCCGATACTTGCATATAGCCAGTGCCTGAAGAGGCAGGATTTGGCATCGCAATATGGCCTTTATAAATAGGTTTTGTTAAATCATCCCACGAAGTAGGTTTTGGTAAATTAAGCTGCTTTGCCACAATGTTATTAAAACAAATGGCATTAAAATAAGCATCGTTACCGAACCAAGCTTGGCTCGTTTGTGGATCATTAAGATCATTATTAAGCTTATCTAATCCTTGTGGTGTGTAATTTTTTAGGATCCCTTCACTCTTTAGTAGCGCCATTGAAGAACCCGCTAATCCCCATACGACTTCTGCACGTGGATTATTTTTTTCAGCCAGTAATTTAGCGGTCATGATGCCCGTTGAATCACGTACCCATTTAATCGATATATCCGGGTTTTCTTGCTCAAATGCGTTTTTGTATTTAGCTAAAATATCCGTTTCAAAGGCGGTATAAACTGTTACTTCCTGTTGTGCATAGCTAGTTGCAGCACAAAAGGTTAACGCAGTTACCAGGGCAGTTTTCATAAAACGAGCTTTCATATTAATCTCCATTTAACATTTATTTTTGGTCTGTACCAGTTGTACGGGGCAAACCTTACCGTCACTTTATGACAAAATCATTACGCTTTTATGTATCTTTTTTTACATCACCCTCTATTTAAAAACCTAAATATTCTGAATATGAATCTTTTGTTAAACCTGCCCTTTTGCTATTTACCGATTAAATTTGTGCCGTTAAAGTAACCGCAAACTCTGGTCTACACCAATTAGGAATAAACATGAAAAACGATTACCTATTACTTACGCCCGGCCCTTTATCAACGTCAGAAACCGTTCGCCAAGCAATGCTTAATGATTGGTGTACCTGGGATGATCAATACAACAAAGAGATTGTGCAGGTGATCCGCGCCAAGTTAGTGAAGCTAGCGACGAATAAAAATAATTACACCAGTGTATTGATGCAAGGCTCTGGCACCGCTTCGGTCGAAGCAACAATTGGTAGCGCATTAGGCAAACAAGATAAGTTATTAGTCATTGATAATGGCGCATACGGAGCACGTATTGCTGAAATAACTGATTATTTGCACATTGATAGCACCACCATTAGACAAGATGAAACTGAACAAGCTAACTTACAGTTGCTTGAGGAAGTTTTAATTGAAGACACTGCCATCACACATGTTGCAATGGTGCACTGCGAAACAACCACTGGTATGTTAAATCCGATTGAAGCATTTTGTAAAATAGCCAAAGCCCATAACAAAGTAGTGATTGTCGATGCAATGTCGAGTTTTGGAGGCATTGAAATGGATATTGGTGAGTTAGATATCGACTTTATGATCAGCTCTGCTAATAAGTGTATTCAAGGCGTACCCGGCTTTGGTTTTGTGATTGCAAAACAGAATCAACTCGAACGCTGTAAAGGCCAAGCACGTTCGCTTTCTTTAGATTTACACGCGCAATGGTTATGTATGCAAGAAAATAATGGTAAGTGGCGCTTCACCTCACCAACCCATACCGTGCGGGCTTTTTATCAAGCCCTATTAGAGCTAGAACAAGAGGGTGGCATCAAACAACGCCAAATACGTTACCAAACTAACCAATTAACACTGGTCAAAGGCATGCGTAAATTAGGTTTTGAAACATTATTACCTGACCACCAACACTCCCCCATTATTACTTCTTTTTATTCACCAACAGAACCTCAATATAATTTCAAAACCTTTTATGAGCGCTTAAAAGCTGAAGGTTTTGTTATCTATCCGGGTAAAGTCAGTAATGCTGAGTGCTTTAGAATTGGCAATATTGGAGAGGTTTATCCTGAGGATATCACCCGATTAATTGCAGCCATTAAAAGCGTTATGTATTGGGAAGAAGTGGCATGAGTATCGCCATTGAGAGCAAACATTTACGTTGCGAAGGTGATGTTAACACCACCGAAGCACGAGAAAAGTGGCAACAACAGCGACAGCATAGCCAAACAAAATTATTGCTTGAGCGTGATGCCAATGTGTTTTTACATCAGTCAATGTCGACACCTTGTATGAATAGTTTACAAGCAGCTGACGGTATTACTATTACCGATAGTAGTGGCCATAGCTATATGGATTTTCATGGTAACAATGTCCACCAGCTCGGTTACGGGCACCCTGTTGTGACACAAAAAGTGGTTGAGCAAATAGCCAACCTGCCCTTTTCACCAAGACGTTTTACCAACGAGACCGCGATTGAATGCGCTGAAAAACTAGCAGAAATTTGTGGTGGTGAGCTTAACCGCGTGTTATTTGCACCCGGTGGCACATCAGTGATTGGTATGGCTCTCAAACTGGCACGCTACATCACAGGTAATTACAAAGTAGTGTCGTTATGGGATTCATTTCATGGCGCGTCTCTGGATGCAATTTCAGTTGGTGGAGAAGCCTGCTTTCGTGAAGGTATGGGTCCATTAATGGCGGGTATTGAACGTATTCCACCTCCTGTTACTTATCGTGGAGCCCTGACATCACCCGACGGAAGTGATGTACATTATGCAGATTACCTTGAGTATGTAATTGAAAAAGAAGGCGGTATTGGTGTATTTATCGCAGAAGCGGTACGTAATACCGACGTACAAGTACCCAGTAAAACTTACTGGAAACGCGTTCGTGAAATTTGCGATAAACATAATGTATTACTGATCATTGATGATATTCCTAATGGCATGGGTCGAAGCGGCTACTGGTTTACCCATCAAGCCTTTGATATTGAACCTGATATTTTATGTATCGGTAAAGGTTTAGGTGGTGGTTTAGTGCCGATGGCAGCGATGGTCACTAAAGATAAATACAATACTGCGACACAAATATCATTAGGCCATTACACCCATGAAAAAAGCCCTATTGGTTGTGCAGCTGCACTTGCGACGATGCACGTTATTGAGCAAGAAAACCTACTGAGTAAAGTCCAAGACGACAGTGCCTTTATAAAGCAACGACTCCTTAAGCTAAAAGAGCAATTTTCAATCATCGGTGATGTCCGCGGTATCGGTTTGTTGTGGGGTGTTGAACTGGTGAGCTCACAACAACATAAAACCCGTGCCTTTGATGAAGCAGAAGCCATGCTCTATGAATGCCTAACACAAGGTCTGAGCTTTAAAGTCTCACAGGGTAATGTTATTCAGCTGAGTCCACCGCTGATAATTACTCGAAAACAACTTAACCAAGCACTTACTATTTTTGCAACTGCACTTAACAAGATCAGCAAGGAATTTAACTATGTCTAACGCAATGTCTAACGCAATGCCTAACGTAACAAATAATCTAAAACAGAACGCAACAGCCAAGCCAGTACAGAGCCAATCAGCAGTAGAAGCCGTTATTTTTGATTGGGCTGGCACGATTGTCGATTTTGGATCTTTTGCACCAACCACTATTTTTGTGGAAGCCTTTAAAACAGAATATGATTTTGATATTACTTTAGCAGAAGCGCGTGTGCCAATGGGCCTAGGAAAGTGGGACCATATTAAAGCCGTGGGTCAATTAGACAGCGTGGCACAACGTTGGTTTGAAAAATTTGGCCAAGCTATGCTAGATAAAGATATCGACTTAATTTATGAGCGCTTTATTCCTCTACAAAAAGCAAAAGTTGTTGACCACGTAGAGCCTATTTTAAACGCGGTTAATGTAGTGAATGACCTAAAAAAGCAAGGCATTAAAATTGGTTCATGCAGTGGTTATCCTCGTGCGGTGATGGATATTTTAATTCCAGCTGCGGCTCAACATGGCTACCAACCAGATTGTGTGGTGGCTACTGACGATTTAACCCACGGCGGACGCCCTGCTCCACATATGGCATTAAAAAATGTTATTGAGTTAGGGGTTAGCAACGTGGCTAACTGTATTAAAGTCGATGATTCAACACCTGGTATTGATGAAGGCCGTAATGCAGGTATGTGGACAGTGGGGTTATTGCTCTCTGGTAATGAAGCAGGTTTAACAGCGCAGCAGTTCCAAGATGCTTGCCCAGCAACACTAGAAAATGCACGTGATAAAGCACGCTTAGTAATGCAAAAATCAAACCCACACTTTCTGATTGATACGATTAATGATTTGCCCGCTATCGTAGCAGAAATTGAACAACGATTAAGAACAGGCGAACGCCCATAACTGAGTATTGATGGGGGAGTTCTTCCCCTAATTTAACAAAAAAACAATAGGTTTATACAATGAACAATAATGAGCTTTATATCTTCGATCTCGATGAAACTCTATTAAATGGTGATAGCGCGATGCTATGGCATCAATTTTTGGTAAAAGAAGGTTTTATATTAAATGCGAGCTTTTTAGAAGAAGATAAACGCCTGATGAAACTATATAGCGAAGGTAAGTTGAATATGCAGCAATACCTTAATTTCTGTATAGCTCCTCTTACAAATATACCCGTTATAAAAATAGAGAAGCTTGTTAAAAAATTTGTCGAAAACGATATTACCCCAAGAATATTCCCGCAAGCACGCCAACTTATAAATCAGTTACAAGGTCAAGGTAAAGAGATCATCATCATCTCTGCAACGGTTAACTTCTTAGTCTCAGAAATAGCGAAACATTTAAACATTAAACATCATTTGGCGATAGATTTAGAGACAAACAACAACTTCTATAGCGCTCAAATAAAAGGCGTAGCAAGTTATCAAAATGGTAAAGTGATACGCCTAAAAGCATGGTTGAAAAATCAAATTAATCAGTATCAAACCTTACATTTTTATACTGATTCTATTAACGATTTAAGCTTATGCGAGTTTGCTGATATTGTTAATGTAGTTAACCCTTGTGCCATGCTAGCAAGTAAAGCAAGGCAAAATAACTGGCAACACCTTAGTTGGATTGGAGATTAATAAAGCTCTTTTGACAGGGTGGGGACACATTGAAATTAACAGTAGACTCCACCATATTGTGGTCAACTAATGTTGCACTCCAATGCAAAATAAATAGTATTTTATAAGACGACAGGTACCCCGAGCCAAGGTAGAAAGTCGAGTTGTAAACACTCTATAGCAGCATATGCCTTAACCTAAGTTATGGGCGTAACTATCCCTATCCACTCAACAAAAGAGCAGAAAGTTCCCATGAGAGTATAGGCTTATTCATCAGCCTGCTTGTACCTAAACTGAGCGAGAAAATGACCGATTCATTACATATCACTGAATCACAGTATCATTGCAGATCTCGTTTTACTCCTCACAAAAGAGTCTCATTGAAAGAAAAGTCATCTAAATTTATACGGCAATACTGCGCCAATTTGACCTCTCTAACTATTATATCAATGATAAGGGTTAATATATTTCCAGATTACTTGATGACTGAGCCTTTAAAAAAGGTAATAAAAGAAGACCGATAGCAGCTGCGGCACAAGAAATGATGACAAAAAATCCAGTCCAATGATATTGCTCCATAATAAGTGCTAACGGGTAACCTGCAAGTGCAGCTCCCATATAAGCAAATAAACCGACAAACCCTGTAGCGGCGCCTGCCGAGTCTTTATGCGAGCATTCAGCTGCTGCCATACCAATTAACATTTGAGGCCCAAAAACAAAAAAACCTACCGCAAAAAAACAACCTGCTTGTAAAATAAAACCAGTAAGAGGCATTAACCATAATGCAGCTACGGCTAAAAATATACCGATAGAAAATATTAAATTCATTGGCCCACGGTTACCTCCAAATACTTTATCAGATCCCCAACCAGCGACCAGAGAACCGGCAAACCCACCAATTTCAAAAAGTGATAAAGCACTATTAGCTGTAATTAAGTCGTAATTATGTTCCTCTGTTAAATATAAATTCCCCCAATCGTTAATAGCGGTACGCACGATATAAACTAAAACATAGCTACACGCTAGCAACCATATATATTTATTATTCAATACATATTTTTGTAATATTTCTTTGTGGCTTAACCCGATACCTTCATTTTCATGGGTAAGCTCTAATGTATCTTTACGCCAGTGTCCAACTGAGGGGAGCCCTAGTGATACAGGTTTGTCACGTAAACGCCAACAAAGAAAAAATCCAGTGAATACCGCTAACATCCCAGGTATGATAAATCCATAACGCCAACTGTAATGTAGAGTAACATAACCAACTAACAATGGAATTAATGCCCCTCCTACATTATGCGCAGTATTCCACAAAGCCCACCAGAAACCTCGCTCAGAGCGGGAGTACCATGTAGTCAAAAGCTTTGAGCAAGATGGCCACCCCCATCCTTGGAAAAATGCGTTAAATATCCATAATGTGGTTAACATCAGTACGCTACTAGAAAAACCAAATAAAATATTAATAATACCTGTCATAATAAGACCAATCCCCATGAAATAACGGGGGTTAGATCCATCAGACACGATACCTGATAAAAATTTTGAGCATCCATAAGTAAGGTAAAACAAGGTCCCCATCATACCAATATCAGCTTTATCTAATCCGAGATCTATAATCATTGCCGGCATTGCATAATTAAAGCTTTTACGCGTAAAGTAAAACATCGCATAGCCAATATACATAGTAAACATGATGTGGAAACGCCAATATTTGTAAAGAGCATCTACCTGTTCGGGGTCATTTATTATTTGATCATTTTGTTCTGACTTTAAAAAAGAAATCATAAAATTAAATCTTAATGTTGCAATGAGTAAAGGTCTAATAAAGGAATAAATAAGCAAGTTTATTCATGTGAGTTACAACATCGGCAAAACAACCTTAAGCTCAGTTCCCGATATAAGGCTCTCAGATTGAGTCGTCAGTATAAACTTCCCTCCTAACACCTGTACTCGCTCTCGCATCCCTCTTAACCCAAACCCACTTAAAGTATCTTCTTGTTTGAAGCCAATACCGTTGTCTTTGATGGTTAAATGTACTTCATGATTAATAGTAAGTTCGACAGTTGCCTCGGTTGCTTGAGCGTATTTAATCATATTATTCAATGCTTCCTGACAAATTCGATAAAGAGTGACATTAGTCGCATCGCTAAGCTCAATACCTTGTTTTACTGAATCATTCCAAATAATAGTGACTATCAGCCCATTTAATTCACATTCAAGTTCCCGTATTAATTGATGTATTGCCTCTTGTAAACCAAGGTCATCTAATGTTTTGGGGCGTAAACGAGTAAGTAACCCTTTGGTTGTGTCATAGATATTCAACGAAAGATTTTCTATTATTGATGCACAACGCTCTCCGACTAAGGTATTCTCAACACGTTTGATAATGTTTGCCTGAGTGCGAATTGCTGTAATGTTCTGCCCAATTTCATCATGAAGTTCACGTGCGATGTCTTTACGTATAGATTCCTCAGTTTTGATAAGCTCTCGAGATAAACTGTGATTTCTGCCTAATTCGTAACGTAATTGATGATTCAGCTCTCTTTGACGCTGGATCCCTATCCCTAATAAAATACCAGTTAAACTCTGGGCGGAAAGAGACAAAAGAAGATCTGTAATTTCCATATTGTTAGTACCATTACGCGCGGCTATCAGTGCAACACTGTTGAGTAATGTTCCCAATAAGGCCCCTTTCCAACCATATCGAAATGCCAGTAGTATGATAGGAATTGCTAAACAAAATGGTGCAAAACGACGTAAATCATCAGGTAGGCCAAGTTGAACAACGATATTTAAAATAAACAATAATAAATAAAATACGATATGACGGCTACGCATATCTACAGGTTTAGCAACCAAATTAACAGTTAAGGGTATCCAAGTGTTTTGAAATAGATAACTCCATACCAAATAGCAACTTGGCACTAACATTAATCCTCCAGTAATACTGATAAGAAAAACAATCCAAGTGTTATCGAACCAAAAATAAAAGGTTAGTGAATTAATTAAAGCGATTGATATTATTACAGCACCCATTACATAGAGTCGACGTAATTGAGATCCAAAATAAAATTTTTGTGCACACCAAGTAATAGGAATACTGCAAATACTAGCAACAATCACAGCGCCCCATTGTGACTGCTCAAGTAAAATAGCCAATGACATCATTAGTAATAATTCGGCTCCATATATTGCAGGCCAAAAGTGCTTTGATGTGTGTAAAGTAATCCCGAGACGTAGTGCAAAAGGAAAAAAAAGAATAGCCAATTCAAGGTTAAGGATAAAATAATAAGAAAGTACCCAAAGACAAAACCAACTGCAGGAGACCAATAGCCACCCACAAAATAACTTTATCCAATAACTAGACACTATAAGCCTTGAATTGTAAAAAACTTAGCAAGTTCAACATTATTTTTAACATTCAATTTATCCATTGCATTGGCTCTGTGTACATGAACTGTTTTATGACTCAATCCCAGTTGTATGGCAACACTTTTTACATCTAACCCTGATGCCAGCATTTCGCCTATTTGATGTTCACGTTTCGTAAGCTGTTCAATGGACTTTCGACGACCGTCTGGAGTAACTAATTTCATAGCAATATCAGGAGTCAAATAACATCCTCCACTAGCAACAGTTCGAACAGCCTGTACTAGTTCATCAGGGTTGCAACGTTTGGTCAAATAACCTCGAGCACCTGATTCCAGTGCTTTTTCTATAATTGCAATAGAGTCATGTACGCTAAGCATGATGCAAGCGATCCCTTTCGGCATTACCTCTAATAAAGAAAGACCACTTTCATCTGGCATTGATATATCAATAATACAGACATCTGCGTTTATGCCTGGCAAGCCTTTACGGGCCTCTGCAACAGAGCTAAATTCCCCAGTTACTTCAACATCGTTTTCTAATGAGAGCAGCTGTGCAAATCCGGAGCGAACAATGATGTGATCATCAATTAAGGCAACGTTGATCATATGAATAAATCCAAAGAAAATAAAATGTAAATTACATCGTTCTTACAAGGTAAGCAATAGTACTCAACGTCTCAATATATTTACACTTTCATTCTAAACTTGATTACTTTAAATAATATCCAAGTTAAGAATGAAGCGACATTAATTTAATAAAAGAGACAAAACACCAACAGTTTTATTTCGCCTCCTTCTTTACCTAAATACTTTAATCTTTACAGAACTTCCTTGGCTGTATATAGATTACGTTGAATGCGTTTTTCACGTCTAATTTTGTTCTCTTCAGCAATTGCGACACAAACCATTAATGCAATACATATTACTGCCGATGCATTAAGAGCAGCAAACGTACCAGCCCATCCTGTCAATCCAAATATAGGAGTTCCATCTGCGATAAGACCTAAACCCAATTTTGCAAAACTATCACCAATCAAGTATGCAAATGTACCTTTTACACCATCAGCAACACTGATAGCTTTTTTAGGAACAAAACCAACAGCAGCAACACCAATCAGAAGCTGTGGACCAAAGACTAAGAACCCAAGTACGAATAACGAACCAAGATACATATATTCATTAGTAGCATGTTGATAAAATTCTAGTGTAAAGACAATTAGAACCAATGAGACACAAGCAACCAGAGCACGCCTTCCATTTGCAAGATCTGAAAGGTATCCCCACATTAAGGTACCGACTAGCGCACCAACTTCAAATAACGTGAAACCTGTTATTGCCGTTTCTTTAGACATTCCAAGTACTTGGTAAGCATAAACTGAAGACCACTGGTCAATACCTATACGTACGATATATAAGAAAATGTTTGCAAAACAAAGTAGCCAAATCACTTTGTTTTTAAGTATATATTTAACAAACAATTCTTTTTTGCTCATTTCATTTTTTTCAGCATCGATATCTTCATCGCTAATTTCTTCACCAAAAAGCTCTTCAACGGGCCCTAATCCGTAAGCTTCCGGAGAGTCATTCCCGAAACGTAGACCAATAAAACCCACGATGATGGCAATAACAGCAGGAAAGATAAACATACCAATTACATGGCCACCGAATAAATAATGAGATCCAAACAGTGCAACACCAGCGGCGGCAGCACCACCAACATTGTGAGACATATTCCATAGCCCTAAATAAGATCCTCGCTTATTACGTGGCGTCCATTTGGTTATAGTTGAATAACTTGATGGTCCCCCTGTACTTTGAAAGAAACCGCTTAGACCATAAAATGCCATCATTAAGAATATACTGATACTTGATCCCCCGAGGCTCATGCTGAAACCTATCATCATGATCCCAGATAAAATCAACATAAAAGGTAAAAACTGCTTGGTATTTTTCCCATCTGCATAATATGAAACAACGGTTTTACCTATGCCATAAGCAATAGAAAACCCCAAACCAATTAATCCTAGGTCAGTCATTGATAAACCGTATGTATCAATCATGTCATTTTGAGCGACATTGAAGTTTTTACGTGTTAAATACATTGCCATATAACCAATAAAAACAACCAAATATGATTGAATGAATGGTTTGAACCACATTTTACGACGTACTTCCACGGGGAGGTCCATGGTAGGTTTCCTAACCTGCTCCAACACTTTTAACATTTTAAACATAAGGGGTCCTTAATTGAGTTCAATACTAAAATATAAGTTGCCGAATACAGTCAGTGTCAGTACCCGGTGAATATCAGCTGGCTGTATTATTGATTTTTGCTAAACAACAAAAAGGATAACCGACCAGATATGCGGCAGATTTTAAAGTGTTCATTTTCACAGGGCGTGAGAAGGCGACCTAAAGCAATTAGGAAAAAGGCTTAGTTTTATTAGTTTGTTTGAAAAGTGTGAAATGAGTCGTTTTTTATAGCAGTCGTTTAATAATAGGTATTCGTTAGATAATGCAGTTTAAAGAAAAAAGTTAAAGAGTATTTTTCTCCCTTTTTTGGCTATATCTGACGGAGCAAACGGTTGTAAAGATCGAATGTTTTGGCACGGTAAAACTTATGCGAGTCACCCTAGCTTAGTTGAGGGTTTATCAATGTTTAATTAGATGGCTAAAGTTACAATGGAATGTTAAAAAAAGGTGTAGTTAGCTAGACGCTTAAAGTTGAAATAGATTAGTGAGTATAACTACTTATCCTTTTCCAAATGCTAGGATTATAAATAAGCAGCTATACTGTTTTTATTGAAATATCAAAAACTCAATAAATTTTCATTCACAAAAAGCCTTACACGTCGCGACTGAACATATACGTCAAATTAATTTATAATAATAATTTCAGCTTCAGCACGCTGAGTTAGCCATTCAGCCCCATCTTCTGTGATTACTATATTCTCTTCATGTACCATTGACTTACCAGGGGCGTAAACCATTCCAGGTTCAAGCGTCATTACCATACCCGGTTTTAATACACTATTATCAGTTGCAGTATTTGATGGGCGCTCCGTTAACTCTATCCCTAAACCGTGACCAAGGCGTCCAACATCGTTACCTAATGCCCCATTTGCTTCTAATACACTCCACATCGCATTGTATATATCGGTCGTTGTCGCTCCAGGTTTAGCAGCTTCAAAACCTTTGGTTGTTGCCTCATATGTAGCTCGATAGGCTGCTTTAGTTTCTTCACTCACATGTCCAAATGCCCAATTTCGATCAAAGTCAGAAAAGTAACCATCTCGAACAGCACCAGTATCAATAATCAACACATCCCCCTCCTGAATAACACGATCAGTTGGACCCATAATAATACTGTCGTAACCATCTGCGCCAGAGCCACTAATGATATATGGGCACTCATCAGCGCCCTCTTGTAACAGGTCAATACGGAACCTTTTACAAATTTCTCTCTCAGACATTCCCACTTGAGCGTAATTAGGTAAGTTTGCAAAGCCTACATTAGTAATGCGACAGATTTCGCGTATTTTCTCAATTTCTGCTTGGGATTTAATTTGACGAAGTTCATGTGTAGCCAAAGAAATATCTACAAACTCTTTTTTAACGCGCCCCCTTAATTCTAAAAAGTTATTAATAGGCATACGTAAATGTGACTCAATACCCATTGTAACGCCAATACGCCCATACCTACTTGCTATACCATTTAAGACATTTGCTAATAAGCTAACACCATCGTCTTCAGGACAAGGTGATGCCCACGTAATAATGTTATCAATCCAAGTCCCCGCCATACCGCTCGCACCAATTTCAGGAATAACCGCAATGGGTTTTCCCTCTGCAGGAATAACTAGAAACCAAGGACGTGTTGGGCTATGCCAAAACTGAGTTTGAAACCCAGAAAAATAACGAACGTTAGGCTCTGTTGTGAAGAGCATCGCATCCAATTTCTTTTCATGCATCACTCGCTGTGCACGAGCGGTTCTATGTTCAAATTCTGCCAATGTAAAACCGCGTTCAAGATGACTAGACATAACTAAACTTCCTTTTAGATACTTTCAAAACAACAAAATCACTTAATATTAACTATTATCCGAAATATTCCTGAACTGGTTTATATCTCTATGAATAACTAAAAATTTATCATTAACTCACTCATCAATTATTAATAGATCGATGCTCAAAACTATATACCCCTAGTGTTTAGAGGACTTTTTAAACGCAATCAACAAGTAACTGATTACAAAGTTGAAATACGAGACATAACTGTATATCAAGACCAAGGGGCAGTACGAGTTAGTTTTAAGCTCGTGCTAATACAAAAATAAAGATAAACAATCAACCGAGAGTGACAACAAAAGATAATGGTTATATTTTCAATTGTTGCTCAACCAATACTTTCCAAAACTCCACACCAATTAATAACACTTCATCATTAAAATCATATAAAGCATTATGTAATGCACAGCCGCCGACTTCACCAATACCATTACCGATCAAAATATAACAACTAGGTACTTCGCGTTGCATAAATGAAAAGTCTTCACTTATCGTAAACGGATGACAACTACCATTCACTCTATCTTCTCCGACCACAGTTTGTGCAGCCGCAACCGCATTTAGGGCTTCAGCTTCGGTATTTATTGTGGATAAAAAGGAATTATTAAAGTCATATTTATAATCAACACCTGCAGCCATGCAACAACCTGCCGTCACACGTTCAATTGCTTTTTCAATTTTTTTCAATACTTCATCAGTAAAACTACGCGTGTCACCTTTAATCGTGACTCGTGATGGGATCACGTTTACCGTGCCGTTTGTTGCAAATTCAGTAACTGAAATAACGGCAGGTTCTTTGATAGAATCAAGATTACGGGAAGTAATTGTTTGTAATGCACAGACTATTTGTGAGGCAACAACAATCGGATCTGTCCCCATATATGGCATAGCAGCGTGGCCTCCTGTTGCAATGACTTCAATTTCAAAGTTACTTTCACTGGCCATGATAGAACCAGAAGTAGTTGCAAATGAGCCTGCTTCTATTCCCGGTAAATTATGCATTGCATAAACAGCATCGATATTCCAACGAGTGAATAAGCCGTCAGCTATCATCGCTTTTGCACCTAAACCATGCTCTTCACAAGGCTGGAAAATAAAATAAATAGTGCCATTAAAAATTTTACTTTCTGAAAGTACCTTCGCAGCACCGAGCAACATGCTTGTATGACCATCATGCCCACAGGCATGCATAAGACCTTCATTCTTTGATGCGTGCTTAAACTCATTTTTTTCATTGATTTTAAGAGCATCCATATCCGCACGTAATCCAATGCTTTTATTACTACTACCACACTTTAAAATACCAACTACACCTGTTTGTCCAATGTTCCGGTGCACTTCTATTCCAAATTCTTCTAGTTTTTGCGCAACAAAGGCTGAAGTTTCATGCTCGTCAAAGCCAAACTCTGGTTTTTGGTGTATTTGGTGACGCCATTGTGTAATTTGTTCTTTTAACATATGAGATACCACGCTATCCATTTGAAAATAAAAATCACCTTGTTTTACAAACAAGACAGTTAAATTATGTTGACTTAACATTAATATAACAAACAGAACATGACAAGAATAAATGACTTAATCAAGCAAAAGATTTTTTCGCTCTACTTTATTATTTCAATTTCGTCACCCAACCAAAAACCCGCCACAAAACAAAGTAAACAACTGACATCCAATCAAGTTCACATATTTACAAAAGCACTTTCTATTTAAGTTGCTCCCGTCAAAATAGCTAACTAATAGAAAAAATACGCTCATTAAATAATTGCTTTACAGAAAATAATTATAAAAGTAAGATAACCTTACAGTAACCTATTGTTAACTGAAAATAGCAAACGGATGATATAATTTTGAACATAACCTCAAAAAAACTGAGTAAAGAAGATAAAAAAAAGCTAGAAAGTTATTTTCCTCTGGCAGATACCATTGCTTCTTTAATTGGAGAGCACTGTGAAATTGTTATTCATTCCCTAGATGAATTAGAGCGTTCTGTTGTTAAAATTTCAAATGGCAGTATTACAGGGCGTAAAGTCGGCAGTCCCATTACTGACTTGGGACTGAAAATGCTTGCGCAATATGAAAAAAATAAAAACCAAGTCCAAGAAGGATATTTTGCCAAAAATGCAAATGGTGATGAACTAAAATCAGCGACCTTTGTAATTACAGGCTTAAAAGGGCAGCCGATAGGCTTATTTTGTATGAATATAAATCTATCCGCGCCTTTTAATGAAGTGCTAAAAGCATTTCTACCAAGTGTTAATACCCCTCCTGTACAAGAATTATTTAGCTCCAATGCTAGTGATGTTATTAACGAATCTCTTAAGAAAACCGTTATTGATGTCGACAACGACAAAGACGTAATGCTTAAACAAAGAAATAAAGAAATAACACGTAGATTATTCGAAAACGGTGTTTTTGAATTAAAAGAAGCAACTCAACTTGTTGCTCTTGAACTCAAAATATCAAAACATGCAATTTATAAATACATTCGTGAATTTAAATCCTAGGAAAAGATTATGAAAAAAATCATCAATACAGCAAAAGCACCAGCAGCCATTGGCCCTTACTCGCAAGCAAATACATTTGGTGAACTTGTATTTACATCTGGCCAACTAGGTTTAGATGTAGATTCCATGGCATTTGTAGAAGGAGGCATCAAGGAGCAGTCTTACCAAGTGCTAAAGAACCTTGTAACTGTGCTTGAAGCAGCTGGGGCATCTACTGATACAGTAATTAAAACAACATGTTTTATTGCGGACATGAATGACTTTACTGCATTTAATGAAGTTTATGCTGAGTTCTTTGCTGAAAATGCACCTGCTCGCTCATGTGTAGAAGCGGCTCGTTTGCCAAAAGATGCACTAATTGAAGTTGAAGCTATTGCCTATAAGATTTAATTAATAAATTTTATACTGAATTAAGTCAGTATGAAAAAAGTGTTATATCCATCGCCTGTTTAATTATCAATTTCATTTTTATTATCTCTGTAGGTAACCTATGATCAAAATAAGTGCAAACTCATTTTTTAATGCGCAACCTTCTAAATTATTTACCCAGGAAATAGCAGAGCAAGCTAAATCATTCCATCAGAAAATTGAAGGATATACCCCAACACCTTTAATCTCGTTAGAGGATCTTGCTAAATCACTTGGACTAAAAAATATTTTAGTTAAAGATGAATCACATCGTTTTGGACTTAATGCTTTTAAAGTACTTGGTGGCTCTTACGCATTAGGTCAGTTACTTGCTGACAAACTCAATATCCCTATTTCAGAGATTGACCTCAAAACAGTTGCGTCAAAGTTTGACTCTCCAATGGTTTTTACCACTGCTACGGCGGGTAATCACGGTACAGGTGTCGCTTGGGCAGCTCGAGAAATGGGCCAAAAAGCAGTGGTTTACATGCCTAAAGGCGCAGCACAAGCAAGTGTTGATAGAATTCGCAGTTTAGGCGCAGAGTGTATCGTTACTGACGTTAATTATGACGATACGGTACGGATTGCTAATCAAACAGCAGAAAACAATAATTGGGATTTAGTACAAGATACGGCTTGGGATGGGTATGAACAAATTCCGACATGGATATCACAAGGCTACATGACAATGGCAGCTGAAGCACTAACTCAGCTTGACGGTATAAAACCAACTCATCTTTTATTACAAGCAGGTGTTGGTGCAATGGCCGGAGGGATTTTAGGGTATTATGCAGATGCATTAGGCGCTGACAATATCACTTCAATTATTGTTGAACCCGAGAATGTAGCCTGTATTTACCTTTCTGGCACAAGCTCTGATGGTGAAATAAAAGCCGTTAGTGGGGACTTAAATAGCATCATGGCAGGTCTTGCTTGCGGAGAACCAAATCCTGTTACATGGCCCATTCTTAAAGACTGCAGTAAATACTTTGTTAGTGTTAGTGATAATGTCAGTGCAACGGGGATGCGTGTTTTAGCCAATCCACTTCCAGGTGATAAAGCTATCACTAGTGGTGAGTCAGGCGCTATAACACTAGGCTTACTTTATGCTTTAGCACAATCAAAAACGGGTAAAGAACAAGCAAAAGAATTAGGGTTAAATGAAGAGTCAGTAGTACTTGTATTTAGTACTGAAGGAGATACTAACCCGGTTAGCTACCAAAATATTGTTTGGAATGGTCACTATTCATTGTAAGTGAATTGAATTTTTGGGGTATACGTTGTTTTACTTAAGTGACTGAGCGTATATTCCCACTACTTCCCCCTTTAGCCAGTAAAAACATGGTAAAACAACACTGTTAGAAGCATTTCTATTTGCTGATCTTTATAATCCACATCCTCCGTCTAACAAGCATCATCAAGCTAGATTAAGGTTTCTCGTCAACTGGTTTTTCCGGCAATCACCCCATGCATACTCTACGCTATACTTCATTGCTCAATGGATTACTCATCAATATTATTTACTAATATAATGAGTCATTAATATAGTTTGGGGAGAGAATCCATTCTTCGTTCTTGGTACTTTATTCCGTATTTGTAAAAAAGTTGAACAAAGGATTCAGATATTGAACTAGCTTTATTAAGCCTAGTAAGTCGAAGAATAAATATTAAAATTGAGGACAGCTGCTTACAACGTAAGCGTCTAGCAAAGCACACCTAGTATCGACTTTCTGATTGTTTAAAAATATCTGCTCAATAATAAATTCGGATCAGATAATGCAAACTTACAGAACAAGCGCACAGTGGCAACAACTCTTTC